>CAZZHQ010000173.1:0-4923 GCA_964654015.1 uncultured Dehalococcoidales bacterium
TCCGTCTATTTATTTTATCTGACTTTGGTGTCCATTTTTTCCATCATACCTCAAACTGATGCCTTTGGACGTCCTTCTGAATACTTACCGGGTGGAAGCAAATATGATACGGTATTTAGTGACGATTTGCATTCAGATTACAGATTGTTCTTGTTACCCTGGTTAGTTAAGGAATACGCAAAAAACGTATTGAGATATGGCAAAAATGCTACGGAAGATAAAAAGAAACGCGCAACATTCTTCTATGTATTTGCGTATTTTCTAACCCTGGCCAGAGTTCTCAAAATAGACCCTAAGTCACTGAAGTTGATAGACGACAGCGACAAAGAAAGAATTGAGAGGGTGTTTAAAGATTTTGAAAGCAATAAAAAGATTCTCGGCTTGGTTAACGAAACAGTCGAGAAATTCCTTGACGATTCTGCTGTTTTAAAAATAAGTAAGAAAGATGGATGGGATGATTTCTTTAAGGGACACGCCGACGATGATGACATCAAAAACGTTTTTCTCGAGAAATTAGAGATAATAGAAGATGGCACATTGAAAAATATTGGCGATAATTTCGGCACGTCCAGCGTTAAATAGCTACCCATATATTACATCTTTGACCTTTAGACCGTTTGTTTTCAACATGCCGAATATATAGGCCGGGCTGCAACCAAGTTCCTGGGCAGCGTCCACCACGCTACGGTGTGTCTGTATGGCATCACAAACGTTTTTGAGTGGGATGTTTTTTGGTTTGCGACCAATCCCCTTAACCGGTACTAATTCTCCACAATTCGGGCACTGTACTTTCATTTAATTTGCCTCCGGGCGGTGGCCGATGTGGCGCTCATTAGGGTCATTACCTATTGTAATCCCGTATTCCTTCTCCCAGGTCTCCAGTGGGTCATCATCCGGCGGGATGTCGTCAATCGGGTCATAGGGAGGGTTATTCAGCGGGACGTTGTCGAGTTGATTAGGGACAAAATGCTGGGGATTTGAATTTATGGTATTTAGGGGTACCGGAATCCCCGGCATAATGTCATTATTGAAGCTATTGTTAATGTTAGGGATTGTGGGGATTGTGGGGATTAGCCTATATATATCCCCTGAATCCCCAGCATTTTCGCAGGCTAAGGAATAGGTAAATGGACTGCCCTTTTTGCCAAGGCCTTGCCTGTTAATTTTACCGTTTTTGCATAAGAGGCGCAGGCTTTTCGAAACTATACCGCCCTTATGGTCTGTAATGCTCTCTTTCATTTCCTTTTCGGTCATTTCTTGGTCTGATAGAAGTTCCACAATTACGTTTCCGCACCCGGCTGCTTCGGCATCCTCCATACTGCCGCCGGAACTTGTCAGGCCGGTTGCAATGTCGAAGTTCAGTACAGTCCGAGGCATATCGACACCGTAACGCTGCATGCTCTCGATAGTGCGGTAGGCTTCGTCTCGCTTCATAATCAAGGCACAATCCATACTGCCAAAGATAGCCGTGCTTCCAAGGATGCTGTCACCACCATCGCGGCTCAGGCCTTTGTTGGCGTGGTGTATCAACAGAATATGGCAACCAGTGTCTCTGGCTATTTTCGTGAGTGGTTCCAATGCAAGGCTCACAGACGCGTAGTCATTCAGGTCTTTTATCCTAACCAGGCGTTGTAAGGGGTCAACAATGGCAAATACGGCCTTACTTTCAATAATTGCCTTCCTGAGTTCTTCTATTGCCTGCTGTGGCGCGCTGCCGGTATGGATAAAGATTGGTAAGTTCTCAGGTGCCCCCATCCGCTGAAAATGTTTTTTAACTTCGGAGCGCATCTCCTCAAGGGCAAGGTAAACAACCGAACCGGAAGCGGTGATACTTCTTCCCAAAAATGATTGCTGACCGTTGGCAATCGCCATGGCCAGGTTACGCGCCAATGTGCTTTTACCGGCCTTTGGCTTGGCTACGAGGATAGACAGTCCACCCTTTATTAGGGTGTTATCCCAGAGATAGGCTACGTCTTCGGCAGGCTCCCTGTATAGAACTGAAAGCGACGTTAGTGCAAAACCACTCTTAGTGGCCAGGCGTTCGGCCTGTTGCCGTTCTCTTTCATTGCGTTCCTTATTATTCTTTATTATGGCTTCGCGGCGTTCTATTTCGGCGTTCTGTTCAGCTATGAATTGGTGAGCCTCATCTGCTCTGCCTGTCATTTCAAGTAATTCTGCGCGGTTTTGAGGGCTATTCATAGCGTTGCCCTCCGACCGTGATTTGTCCCAGAGGTGGTTGGTAAAACCGCAGGCTATCCCGGAAGGTAAAAGACCGGGTGTATCTCTGTACCATTGTAATACTGTCCCATCGCCCAAGATTTTGTATGGTCATGGTGTCCACCCCGGCTTTCCTCAAAAGGACAGCGAAGGTGCGGCGGAACGTGTGAGGATTGCATGTTATCCCGGTGGTCTTCTCTAATCGCCGCAGCATTGAAACGATTCCGTAGGTGGTAATACCCCAGATGTTTCCGCTGGTATCACCTTTACCTCCATTACTTTTGAGCCAGGCTTGCAGGTATTGTTCTGAAAGTGGCCCGAAAGGTGCTTCAGCTTCTTTCCGGCCTTTCCCCATGACCCTTACCGTCCGACTTTCCCAATCTATATCACTCCGTCTAAGGTTTGATAACTCGGTCAGTCGCAATCCAGATTCTACGAGAAGGGCGATGATAGCTTTGGCTCGTAGGCTCATGGATTTTTCCAGCAACTCTCTGACCTGGGGCAGTGTTAAGGTTGGCAGCATTGGCTTGCCCAGAATTGGAGCCGGTAAACCTTCCATTGGATTTGTGATGCCATATTCCTGATGAAGCCATCGGTAAAAGGTCTTTAAGGCCCGGAACGTGGTATGGCGCGTTGATAGCCCGTATTTGTTCGGGGGAATTGAGTTGAGGATGATATGGATTTGCTCTCGTTTGATACTAAGGTAGTTGATTTTCGAGACAAACTTGCTAAGTCGGTCTTTATAGAATTCCAGCGTCCGGGAACTCACCCCCATTGCCTCACGGGATTTTAGGAACAATTCAAAGTAGTTGGTGTCTGTGGTGTCCTGGCTGCTTACCGGGGCACCGGGCTTGATTAATTCTTGTAGAGTGTTACAATACATGTTAGTCGCCATGAGTGGGGTAGCCTCCATTTATGGACTGGTTAGTGGACTTAGGAGCCTGTGCTGGCAAGCTTGCGGCTCCTGAGTCCTTTTCTTTTGGGAATAAATCCGTTTCCTTTATTCCGAGTGCCTTTGATATGGCTTTTCGTGCCTTGGGCCAGGGTTCCATCTTTTCATTTTCAAAATTGCTTAATGTACTGGCTGCGATACCGATTTTGCAGGCGAGTTTCGTTTGACTGAGACCTGCTTGTTGTCTAAATTTTCTAATTTGATTTGTATACAATTTTTCCTCCAAATAATTTATGTAGTGAATGACCTTTGAGTTTCTAAAACTCTTGTGACACCGCATCCTTCCGGCGTATAACTGGAAGTTAGCTTCCCGGCACGTTCTCGCCTATTGAATCAGGTGCAATAAAAAAGGCGGCTCAGTGTAAGCAAAACGCATTAACTATAGCCGCCAAAAAAGACGTACAACTACAGAAACTATCGGTCAGCAACAGCTAAAACGTAGGCTTGACTTTACACCTTTACTTATCGTAGAAAACAATAGCAACCGAACGTAGTCGCCTATCATTTTCTCTCTCTCTTTATGTAAGTGAATCTATATAATTTGCTTGTCACCTACGATAAGTTTCTGCACCGGATATTCAGTTGTTAAAGTGCTTCTTGCGTCTGTGCCTTATACGGTAATACTAACATGGGCTGTCAACCCTGCTGTAATTTAGCAGTGGATGTAAGGGAGGTTGGTGAAGTAAATCCTAATCATGTACGTAAAGCGAAAAATGGCACTTGACCCGGGACATGCCCCCACGCCATCTGCGATGTAGTGCAATATCTATGCTTGACAATATGTTATATACATTGTATAATGGCTACAAATGGATAATATATATAGTACCAAGGAAGCAGCGGCCAGGCTGAAACTATCACCGGCACATATAGTCAGGCTATTGGAAGGCGGCCAAATACCGGGTAAGAAGCTTGGGCATGATTGGGTTGTATTTAGCCTGGACTACAAGCGGAAAAGGAAGCCAAAGGGGTACAGGAAACAGGCGTTGACCAAATTGACCAAAAATAATAGATAGGAGGCGTAGCTAACGTGTTGACCAAATTTCGCATTTCAAAGAAAAACATCAGGAAACTCAAAGGAAGGGCTTCAAACGTGGATTACGATGGCGTCCCTGGTCGGATTCGAACCGACGACCCGCTGCTTAGAAGGCAGCCGCTCTATCCACTGAGCTACAGGGACATGCAGGGAGTTTAACACACGGAATCAGGCTTCTTCAACAGGCGTGGGGAGGGAGGGGAGCGTAATGGATTAGACCGCTGCTTCTTTGGCGGTCCCGGTTTCTTTTGGAACAGTTACTTCTTTGGTTGTTTCGGGGATCTTGGCCGGCAACTGTGTGTCTCCAGGGCTGCGGCTGTCGGTAACATAGAAACCCGAGCCTTTAAAAATTATGGGTACGGGCATAAAACGGCGCTTCGCCTCGCTCTTGCATTTCGGGCAGGAAGCCACATTTTCATCGTTGAAACCCTGGCGCAACTCAAAACTTGAATTGCATTTAGAGCAAACATACTGATATATGGGCATATATTCCTCGAAAACCTATTATACTCAAAATTTAGCAATCACCGCGGTCGATTGCTAATTATGTATTTTACCCGTCTTTCGGAATACAGTCAAGCGGGCCACGATGCCTCCTTTGACCGCTTCACAGCTACATACGGCTGTGCTATACTATGCAACTGTCCGGGTGTCATATTCTCGGGGGCTCGTAGCTCAGGGGTAGAGCGGTCGGCTCATAACCGATTGGTCGCAGGTT
>CAZZHQ010000174.1:0-4911 GCA_964654015.1 uncultured Dehalococcoidales bacterium
AAGAGGACATTTCTATCGAGTTTTCTAGAGGACATTATCATGGAGTTTCAACAATCTTTGTAAAAAAGGTTGACAAGGTATACAACCTTTGATAGCATAGGGTTGACAAGGTATACAACCATGAAGTAATTAGTATGTTCAAAGTGGAAGGATTTAAAATGACCTTCGGTAGTTTGTTAAGAAAGTTACGGTATAAACAGGATATTGGAATTAAGAAACTGGCGTCAGCTATCGATGTTGATTATGCATATATAAGTCGGATAGAGAATGGTAGGGTTAAGCCATCTGAACGAGTAATCGAGAGAATCTCTAAGTACTTTGATTACAGTAAAGACGAGTTAATGATTCTAGGTGACAAGATCCCTGAAGACATAAAAGCAATACTAAGAGAGAATCCTGAGGAAGCATTGTCGTATCTAAGGGAGAAATTCTCTGATGACAGAAGAAAATATTAGAGAGAATTATCTCAGAATAATAGAGGCGCAGGAATCTATTAATGGTCGTTTCACTAAGATACAGAGGATCGACCCGAAGGGTGGTAGTGGTAGTTTCTCTCTGGTTTTCCGAGCATTCGATGAGGATACAAAAAAAAAGGTAGCTTTAAAATTCTACGATCCTAATAAGAGAGGGGTCAGTTATAGAGTAAAATGCTTTGAGAGAGAAGCGGAAATTCTAGACAATTTGCGAGGTCAAAAAGATATCCTGCAAATGATTCATCCACTAGCTCAATTTTCGAGGCAGGTGATTGATGCTGGCACTGGGCTTGTTACACCTGACAATTTGGTATTTTTTACAACGGAACTGGAAAGTTCGAATATGCTGCAATATATCTATTCTGATGAGGTTACAACAGCTAGGAATTTACAATACTTTCGCGTAATGGTAAGAGGAGTTCAGCGCATACATAATAGACGAATCTGTCACCGTGACATTAAGCCAGAGAACTTCTTTAGAAATTCTAAGAGAGTCGTCCACTTGGGAGACTTCGGAACGGCAAAATTCCTAGATGGTAGTATGCCTGCGTTGGATGATGATTACTCGTATTGGCGTGGTGATAAACGTTATACTGCGCCAGAACAATGCATAAATATAGTTGATAAACCCGATATGTTCTATATAGGTGATATATATTCTTTAGGAGCAATACTATTTGAAATGTTCACAAGGCAACTTCTATTCTCAGTTATATTTGAAAATGATTTTCATAATTCGTTAGCCGAACACTTTAATTTAATGAGTAAGGGAAGCCGAGAAATGATGATAAGAGAACTGATACCTGATATCGCTAAAGCACGACAATTACCAAACATAGGTGATTACAATAACGAAGTACCAAATTGCATTAGGGGCCGGCTTGAGAGATTGTATTTAGGACTCGCATCTATCGACTACACTAAAAGAACTAAAGACTTTAATAAGATTTTCCATGAATTGAACATTTGTGAAATGATACTTGCTAGAGAAAAAGATTATAGTAGACTGATAAGACTTAGACAATTATGGCTTGAAAACAAGTTAAAGAAGAAAGATAAAAGGCCTTCATCTGGAGTGGAGATAAAATGAACAACCTAATCGCGTCAAAAGAAGATATTGAAGAGGTAATGCAGAGAGAAAATCGGTTTCCGATTGATTTTGAAGCTAGTGGCCCATTTGGGGTCTTGACTCATACCTCTATTGCCAAGATAAAGAAGAAGACAGAAGGGGCTATCGTTCCAAATGAGTCATTGACTGAAGCAAGTAATATTGCACAAGTGACGCCTAGAATATGTGATATAACTGATGAGCAACTGGAACGCTGGCTGTCAAAGATAGGCGATATGCCCCGCAATGCTTTATTGCTCAACAATATTGGTAAAACGTATCTGAGTAAAGGGAATGTTGAAACCGCTTTAAAATATTTTGGTGAAGCGTTAACACTGGGGAAGGACCTCCGTCAAGTCAGAGCCAACGTAGCAAAGGCATATGTATTGCAGGGTAAAGTTAATGATGCACTAGATGTTTATTTGGAAGATGAAGAGAAGTATCCTGATGATATCAATATACTCATGAGTATAGCTAATTTATATTTCAGAAAAGGTGACTTTGAAAAGGCAAGGGAAAAGTTGGATAACATCCTGACCTTTGATCCAAAGAATTCAACAGCCTATCACAATAGAGGAGTTGTTAAATTACTCAGTAATAAGATAAATGAAGCTATTAACGATTTCAGAAAGGCGATTAGCTTAGATATACGTTCTACACAGTCTTATAACGCGCTTGGTGCATGTTATGTTCTGAGAAATGCGTACAAAAAAGGAATTAAGAATTTTCTGATTTCACTAAATATTGAAAAAACAAATATACATATTCTTAAAAATCTTGCAGCAACTTACCAATTGAATGGTCAATTTAAAGAAGCCGCAGATTTGATGGAGAAGCATTTGTTAAGTTACCCGATGGACAGCCAAGCAAGAGACATTGCGTCGTTTTCCTATCTGAATTTAAAAGAATACAATCGATGCGTGGTTCATCTAAGCTACCAAATACAGAACAATGATGAACTTAAGTTAAGTGATACAGATATGGCTCGTGTATTGAACAACATGGGAGTTGTTGAAAGCTACTTCAAGAAATTCGAACAAGCAATCGCAATATATAAAAGCTCTATACAGAGGTGCGATAAATCACATGTGCACATTACTTACAGTAACCTGGTTAAGGCATATTTAGCTCTTGGTAGAATAGAAGCTGCAAACTACATTTTAGATGAATATAGTCGTAAGGGACTTGAAAACAATTCTCCGTTTATTATATTAGCAAGATACTATTATGAACATGAGGACTACATTAAATCACGTGATTTACTAATCGGGATTCTTGAAAAGGAGAATGACAACATTCCAGCAATGCAAATATTATCTTCCATTTACAGTGAAGCGATTGAAAACATAGATGAATCTTTGGATTTGGCTAAGCGTGCCTATGACCTAAGACCATCGGATCGAACTTTAGCGAATAATCTTGCTTATGCTTATGTAAGAAAAGGGCTTGTATCCGAAGCAAAGAATATTCTAGAGAAGAGAAAATGGGATAAAAACTATTTCTTTGCAACAGCTACAAAAGGACTTGTTAAACTTACTGAAGGATATATCAGTGAAGGCATACAGCTATACAATGAAGCTGAAAAGATGGCTTGGAATACTGAATGGAAAAGACTGGTAAGACAGAAGAAATACGTTGAACTTGCAAGATACTATTTAAACAAAGGGAAACTGAAAGAGGCACAGCATGAATTAAGTCGTACTTTATCGACCAAATCCAAAATAAACGTCTATAAACAGCAAGCTGAAAAGTTATTAGAAAGTTTGCGACTGCAGCAATTAATATAATCTTTGTTTATTACATTGCATGCTACTTTAAATCTAAGGCTAGAGAGCGAAGCTAGATTGTGTTACTAGCCTAACGTCACCCATGAGTTGGTTCAGCCAGTAGAGAAATCCACTTATCTTGCCTATGCTCCTATATCCCCTTCCGACAAGCCGCCACATCACTATGTGGTCGTAGCCTCCAAAGGCTAAAGTCTTGTTGACATTCAACTAGGGGTGTATAATCGATTCAGCTATAAAGACTCTGTCATGACACTTAAACTACCGTGGTGATACTGAAGAACTGAATGGCAAACAAAGAAGCTACAGCCCGTATAAAGATAAACAAACTGCTCGAAGCAGCAGGCTGGCGATTCTTTCCAGAAGGAAGCACAGCCGCCAACATCCAACTCGAACCCAGCGTCACCATCAAATCATCTGATCTAAATGACCTCGGCGACAACTTCGAGAAGACGAGCAAGGGATTTATCGACTTTCTGCTGCTGGACAGCAAGGGATTCCCACTCATCGTACTTGAGGCCAAATCGGAGGACAAAAATCCTCTCGTCGGTAAGGAGCAGGCCCGCAAGTATGCCAAGTCGCAGAACTGCCGTTTTGTTATTCTCTCCAACGGCAACCTGCATTACTTCTGGGACCTGGAGCGCGGTAATCCCTACCTCATTACGTCATTTCCGACGCCGAACTCGGTGATCAGCTACCATCAGGTCACGCCCAATCCGCAACGCCTCATTGAAGACCATGTCGACGACGACTACATAGTGCTGACCCAACGTCCGAACTACCAATCAGAAGCGGCGTGGCGTAACAAGGCCGAGCGTCCCGGCTACATTCTGGCCAATAAACTGCGTTTCTTGCGGCTCTATCAGTTGAGGGCTGTTCACTCCCTTCAACGTGCCGTGAAAGACGGTAAAGACCGTTTCCTTTTCGAGATGGCCACCGGTACCGGCAAGACACTCACCGCAGCTGCCATCATAAAGCTCTTCCTCCGTTCCGGCAATGCCCGGCGCGTGCTCTTTCTGGTGGATCGCCTCGAACTGGAGGATCAGGCCAAGAAGGCTTTCGCATCGCTGCTGTCCGCCGACTTTCAGACGGTAATCTACAAGGAGAACCGTGACGACTGGAAACGTGCAGAAATTGTTGTTACCACCGTGCAGTCGCTGCTATTCAACAACAAATACCAGAGACTTTTCTCACCAACCGATTTTGATCTGGTCATTTCCGACGAAGCACACCGCTCTATCGGCGGTAATGCCCGCGCCGTCTTCGAATACTTTATCGGCTACAAGCTCGGCCTCACTGCCACTCCACGCGACTACCTTAAGCGATTCGACAAAGCCACATCCACAACCCGCGACCCACGTGAAGCTGAGCGTCGATTGTTGCTGGATACATACCGCACCTTTGGCTGCGAGAACAGCGAGCCCACCTACCACTACTCGCTGCTCGACGGTGTAAAGGAAGGCTACCTGGTCAACCCCACGGTGGTGGACGCCCGCACTGAGATCACCACTGACCTGCTCTCCGAAGAAGGCTTCGTCGTTTCGTT
>CAZZHQ010000175.1:0-4905 GCA_964654015.1 uncultured Dehalococcoidales bacterium
CTGCCATACCCAGACTCCGGCAGGCATTCTATCATGTTATTTAAGATACAAGGTCTATTTCAGTTCCACCGATGCAAACGCTACACTGCCCTATACCCTGGCGAGCAAGTACACTTTTACTACCGGCGGAGGAGATGACGGTGTGCATACCTTCCCCGGCACCGGATTCACCCTTGAAACCATGGGTTCCCGAACCATTACACTTACTGGCAACCCCTCCGTCACAAGCTCAAACATAACTGTTAACCCCGCTTCGCTGGACTATATAGTGGTCTCACCTGATGGTGACTCCATCACTGCCGATGATAGTAAAACCTTCACCGTCGAGGCGTTCGACGAATTTAATAACTCAAGGGGCGATGTTACCGCCAACACCACCTTCTCTATAAGCGCAGGCGCCGGAGGCTCGTGGGCAGATAATGTCTACACCGCTGAAACCACCGGCTCCTGGAACGTCACAGGCTCCTACAGCGGCGAGACTGACGACGCCTCCCTTACAGTAACTCCAGGTGCCCTGCACCATTTCGATTTCAGTACAATCTCCAGTCCACAAGTAATTGGTAAGCCTTTCTCAATTACACTCTCTACCTTCGACCAGTACGACAATCCCAAGACCGACTATACCGGCTCGCCAACCCTAACCGACTCAACAGGCTCCATCTCTCCCACGACAACAGGCGCATTTACGAGCGAAAACTGGACCGGCGATATAAGCATAAATATTGTCCAGAACAACGTCACCATAACTGCCACTGACGGTGTGGTCTCCGATACTTCCAATACCTTCGACGTGCAGGCTGCTCCAGTCGAGGTATGGGTGGATGACGGCTGGGAAAACCAGGCGGATGTCGATTTATTTAACTCTACGCTCATCTGGCAGTACGACGCATTTGATACTATCCAGGATGGAGTTGATGCCATTGATGGCAGTACCGTCCATGTCCTCGCAGGTACTTACGACGGTGGAGTGACTGTCAACGTGACAGGCGCCCTTATCGAAGGCGTTAACGGCGCGGCTAACACCACCATCTCAGGCTCCGACTTACACGGTCTCAGCCTTACTGCTGACGATATTACCGTCCAGGGATTTACCATAAGCAATTTCAGTACGTCCGGCATCATCATAACAGCCAACAACTGCCTGGTAACTGATAACATAGTCAGGAACAACTACAATGGGATAATCATCGATGGCGATAACAACATAATCACCCGGAACGATATCAATAATAATATTGAAGTCCAAAGCGGTATCCACATCAGCAGCGAAGCCTCGGGTAACAGCATTTACCACAATAATATCTTCGATAATGGACAGACCTTTGCTTCCGTCAATATGCCTAAAGGACGGGTCGGCTCTTTTGGCATCTACTCCGAATCATTATCCGAAACCGATGCCGAGCTTAACTGGTGGGGCGATGCCTCAGGACCTTACAATGACTCTGCAAACCCTGACGGCCTGGGGAATGCGGTATCAGACAACGTTGATTTCGAGCCATGGCTGATGGCCGCCTGGCCTGACACCAACACAGGGCAGACCGTCACCAAAGAGGTATCGGGCACAGGAACGGTCAGCAGCGGTGACACCGCTACAGGTATTGGTACCGTCAGTATCAACGGAACCGGCGACCACACCATCACCACTGCTACTTACGATGAAAACCCCGGTGGTACATTCGTCTATGGCACGCAGGATAGCTTCTTCGATGTTCACCTCAATGATGACACTGGTGTGACCAGTTTAACAGTTAACTTCTGCCCTGCAAGTGCATCAGAATGTATCTACTTCTGGAATGGCTCAGACTGGCTGGCTGCCTCTCAACAAGAGTTTAATGAGGCTACAAACTGCATCACCGTCACCATCACCAGTGAGACAACTCCTAACCTATCAGACCTTTCAGGCCTGCCCTTTGCTAGAGGATCAATGGTTCCCGTCGGTGGCGATGCCTTCTCTGTGGATAAACTGAGCCTGCTGGTATCGTGGCTGTCCGGATTACTGGGTATTTAAGTTAGTTATTAAATGGCCAACTATCTTAACAATCCCTGTACCGAAATGTCCTCATCCAGGGCATCCCAGTGAACACCTGCCCCTTTACCAATAAGTCGCCATTTATTCCTCTGCGCATCTGTCGCGTCACGTAGAGAAGGAAACCATTCCAGTGGCACTGTGATTTCACGTCCATCGGATAGCTGAACACGCATACTGTTCGCATCGAATTGAACGTTTATAACCAGAACATCAACTGCTCTATGGGTTAAAATATTCATTCCATTTCTCCTTGAATAATAGACTGTTTTCCTCAACCATTTTCCTGAGTTCTCTCAACTATTTTGCATTGTAACCCGTAGACCTCACCAGGACAACCGGCTCCAGCCAGAACTTAGCATACTAATCTCCTGACTCAGTATGAATATGTGGTGGTTCTTTCCCTTCGTTACTGAAGAAGAAAAACCGTTGCCCTCCATGTCTTAATATCGTTGGCATTTACATCTCGTCGGTAGCATATAAAAACGCAAGCTATTAGTCAATGCCTTGTGTTGCCGAATAGTAATTACCCTCTCTCGTCATTGCAAGCCGAAGACGTGGCAATCTGGGAGGGAAAGAGATAAGGGGCAGCCAATGGGACCTCAAAACGCAATCAACGAAATACTTGATAAAGTAAATGAAATACCTTTAGAGGATCAGGGTTTACTATTAGAGCTAATTAGAAACAGGTACCTCGAAAAAAGGCGGGATGAAATTCTGGCAAACGCTCATCAGTCGGAGGAGGAATATAAAAAAGGTTTAACCTCCAATGGGTCTGTCTCAGATCTTCTTCGAGAGATGGAGGCATGGTAAATCTTATCTGGGGCAGTAGCTTCAAAAAAGCTTACAAGAAGATGATGGAGGCTAATCCCGAGTTGAAACCTAAGCTTTCACAGGCTCTGGAAACCTTTGCCGATAATCCTCTTTCTCCTCCCTTGAGAACTCATAAGCTGAGCGGTAAGCTCCTTCGGTCGTTTACACTCCCTCAAGGATGACAAAAAGATATATGTAATACTGCTGGTTATTGTAATCTATAAATACTGCTTATCGTTTGAACGCTACTCTATACAGGGTGTATACAACTATAAAATAAGCCAGCGTTCTAATCACAATTAAAGGTATTGTCAAAGCTTCCTTTAAGCCCAGGAACGTTGCCAGATGTGACACTCCAAAGAGTCCAAAGGCTATGCCAATATACAAGGTTAATTTATCTCCACTTTTCCTATAGCCCAGACAACCTAAGACCAGTATTATGATGCAGAGAACCAGATTTAAAATATAGATTGGGTCTAAGATAACTGCCATTTCCTCCCTCCTTTTACCAAGCTTTCTAATAGTCGTGAAATGAGGTTTGCATAGCTATATCACTGCCATATCAGAACTCTTTCCTAAGTCCATAATCAGCATAGCTAGCTTTGCTTTTATACCTGGTATTCGCCATTTCAATTCACAATCAGACATCCTAACCTTTATCGCTCTTGTTAACAATAATACTCCCCAGGTACCTGGCAGTCAATATCCATTATGTGACTCTGCAATAGCTCTTCCCACGAGCAAGCTGTACACCGCGGCTCCAGGAATTCTCTCGTCCTGTTCAGGACATATTTGCTCACCTGTCATTTATGCTCGCCCCTCGTCATTGCTAGCCGGAGGTGTATCAATCTTACTTTTTCTACGTCATTGCGAGGCAGTTGTGCTGCCGTGGCAATCTGGGCAGGGAAGTGGCAAGGGGCAGAGAGCAAGGAGCATGGAATACTCCCCAGAGCACCACTCCTCCCAGATTGCTTCGTCGTCTATCGACTCCTCGTAATGACAATGCAGGGCGTTATTCCTGCCCACCTCTATGTCATTCTGAGCGGAGCCGAAGAATCTTTTCATCCATTAAGCGCCACAATGCCATAAGATCCTTCGGTCGCTTGCGCTTCCTCAAGGATGACAGTGCAGGGTGTTATTCCTGCGAAACCTGTGCCTGCGAAAGCAGGTAGCAGGAATCCAGAAGGGGATGCCCCCTTTTCTACCATTCCGACGGAAGTCGGAATCCAGAAGGGGCGGTGAGGAGCCGTCAGGTTTTGGATTTTGAATTTGGCATTTTAAGTTTATTTAGAGTTTAGAAATTAGTATTTAGAATTTGTATCAATAATCAGGAACCGTAAGCTATCAACTATGAGCTATTAGCTATGTGTTATCATCTGTAATTGTTAACAGTAACAAAGATATAGATTTTGCTATACAGAACAGTAACCCTGGTATTATAATGGAGATGTAAGAAAAGGAGACAAAATGGCAAAGACAATCTCAATACCAGAAAAGAGCATTATCGGGATGCTGAAGGCATTGCCTCAAGATACTCTGGTCGATATATTTTCAAAGATATTAATCGAAAGCGATGTGTCACCCATGACTGATGAAGAAAAAACATCGTACACCATGGCTTTGAAAGACCACGAGGAAGGCAAGGTTACCAGTTGGAAAGACTTGAAATAGAGTTTTCCAGAGAGGCAGCCAGGCAATACAAGAAGCTACCTAAAGGATACAAAAGCCTTGTAGATATTGCACTTAGTAAATTATCTCAAGGTTCAGGTCTGGACTTGAAGCCTATAGAGGGTAAAAAAGACATTTATCGGATAAGGGTAGGTAAGTACAGAATACTACTAAGCAAATTTGATAATATTGCCCTGATATCCAGAATAGCCGCAAGAGGAAATGCCTATAAATAGACCAAGTGAATGGCTCTGTCATTCTCCACAATGCCCTCCCACGTGCCTCCCAGATTGCTTCGTCGCTATCGCTTCTCGCAATGACAATGCAGGGTGTTATTCCTGCGCACCTCTATGTCATTCTGAGCGGAGCCGAAGAATCTTTTCATCCATTAAGCGCCA
>CAZZHQ010000176.1:0-4889 GCA_964654015.1 uncultured Dehalococcoidales bacterium
TAGGCTCATTGGTAAAGCCTTTAGTCTGGAAGAACTCTTGTTCCCCAGCGCTGAAAGTGAACGTGGTCCTACAATCGGAACATTGAATTGACTTATCCTCAAAACTCATTGGATGACCTCCTCTCTTCAAAATTATAGCTGGAGCGCAAGTCATCCAATACTTGATATGAATCTGAGGGTATTGAGGAAATTGGTACTAACCTAAACTAGAACTACATATTCATTCTACTCTGAAATTAATCGATTTGCAAATTAACAAAGTTTATGTGCGTGGACTCTAGCCACCAACAACTTGGTGAGCTCTTCGAACAGGATAATATCATTATCGGTTTGAATTATTAGCATTAACAAGAGAGTCGAACTCTCCCTGAAACAACGATGCTGTGTTTTGTTTAATCAATCTCTGATTACCACTGCACAAACATCGGGATGTTTGCCCTTCCATGCGTATGTTTTATCAAAGAATTAAACTAGCACAATAATATCAAGTTCAGTTTAGAGTTTCAGCCCCTCGGCCACTAGGTGCCCCATGTCTTTGTCAGCTTTGGTCAGGTGCTCAATCTCTCGCTTCTGGATTACTTTATCAATAGGCATAAGGTCAGCGACGAGGTTATCTACCAGGTGTTCCTGTTCCACCTTGCTCAGAGAACGATACCTCTCCCCGGCCTGTGTGAAATCATTTGTCTTGCGAATTTTCTGGCGGGCTATTTCTCCCTCCAGCCAGTACTTACGAGACCTGCCTCCCTCAGGCGCCTCTTCTGGTGAACCACCAGCCACACTGGCAGGCTCATAGTTGACCGGACCACTGAATTCACCGGTCTGCATGGCCCCATCCCGTTGATTGTTGGCAACCTCCGCAAGGGGGCGGTTAACAGAAATCTGCAGGTAGTTTGCTCCCAAACGATGGCGTTGGGTATCAGCATAAGAAAAGGTTCGCCCTTGGAGAAGCTTGTCAGCTGAGAAATCTATTCCAGGAACAATACTAGCGGGGCAGAAAGCTGCCTGTTCTACTTCGACGAAGAAGTTATTTGGATTCTGATCAATTACCATCTTGCCAACCTTTATAAGCGGGAACTTATCCTCAGGCCATGTCTTCGTCGCGTCTAGTGGATCAAAATCATATTCTAATTCGTCAGCGATATCCATGAACTGGACGTTAAGTTCGTACTCAACCTCTTCCCCTTTGCTGATAGCATTGTAAAGGTCACGTGTAAGATAATCAGGGTCGGTACCAGCTAGGCGGGTTGCTTCATGACGGTCAAGATTTTGCACACCTAGTTTCGGTTTCCAGTGATATTTTACATATACAGCTTTGCCTTCGGCATTTACCCAAACATAGGTATTAACACCAAAACCCTCTTGCATCCGGTAGCTCCTAGGCGTACCACGGTCAGAAAAGAGCCAGGTAATCATATGGGTTGATTCCGGAGTTAAAGATATGAAATCCCAGAAGCGATTATGCGAAGAAGATGCCGATGGAATATTAGTATCCGGCGCTCCTTTGAAGGCATGAACCATATCTGGGAACTTTATCGCATCCCGGATAAAAAATACCGGGAGATTATTCCCAACCAGGTCATAGTTACCATCATCCGTATAGAATTTGACAGCGAATCCCCTTGGGTCCCGCACTGTATCAGCAGAACCTCGTCCTCCCGTGACAGTGGAAAAACGCACAAACACAGGAGTCTTTTTGTCCGGGTCCTGAAGGAATTTCGCCTTTGTATATGGTTTCATGCTCTTATAAACCTTGAAATAGCCGTGTGCACCTGCACCTTTAGCGTGGACAACTCTTTCAGGAATACGTTCCCTATCAAAGTGAGCCATCTTTTCTATAAACTGTACATCTTGTAATAAGGCTGGTCCACGCTCACCAATGGTCAAAGAGTTCTGGTTATCAGTGATTGGTACTCCTTGGTTTGTTGTAAGAAATCGCTTTTTCATAACTTCCTCCCTTATTGCATTAAGAGAATAACGAGTTGGGCTTTGATTATTACTACTTTTTACTAAATTGTCAATACCATTGATAATAGGCTTAATATAGTGTGAAAAAATATAAATAATGGCTTTATGGAGAGAAATAACATTGTATAAATCGGGATGATGGTTAAACCATAATAAAAAGTAGCAGCGGCTGGATTTGAACTAGCGACCAGAGTAGAGTACTGATAATCGGCAAATAACGTCATAATATTACTAGTGTGGATTAAATACACCAACAAGGTGTTATACTGTTAAAAATGTCATTAATAAGCTACGAAAATTTAATAGACCCTGTACTGAGAAATGTCAGGGAAATAATACCTGAGTTCTCTGGTATGAAGGCTGGTGATGAGGTATTGGATGTCTGTTGTGGTACCGGAGCGCAGGTTATTGAATATAGTCAGCATGACATTTTAGCTACAGGAATTGATAAAGAACAAAGTATGCTAAGTGTTGCTTTGAAAAATAAAGAGGAGCTAAATTCAGTAAATGCTTCTTTCTACCTAGCTGATGCAACTTCTTTACCTTTCGACGATAATAGCTTTGACTATGTTTCCATATGTTTTGGACTTCATGATAAAGAGAAGGATATTAGAAACAAGGTTGTTTCTGAAATGAAGAGGGTTGTAAAGCAGGAAGGGTTTCTTGTCCTTGCAGATTTCAAGGTTCCACTGCCTAAAAATATGTGGGCTATGTTTGCTAGGATTATCGAGTTCGTCGCTGGTGGTTCTCACTATCGAGGTTTTAAAGATTTTAATAATAGTGGCGGACTCAAAAAAATATTGAAGGATCATTTATTGTTTAAGCAAAAGACAGGTTATTTTAAGGGTGGAATATTAGAAATTCTTAAAGTAAAGCTTTATGATGACTCTGAACCAAATTAGCGGTATTGCTCGCTCTTTAAGTTTCAAACACCCGACAAACCGCGCCATCATTATCATCGTAGCATCAGTTTTTCCTTTTGTTACTTTGGTAAGACTAGTTGCAGGGGACACGCCTCTAGCTAGTATAGTATGGGCTTTTAGTGCTGCTGTGGCGATATTCTTTGCTTGGGCTATAAGCAGAGAACTTAATCCGGATAGTAACGCATCAGCTTTTATTTCTGTTGCTTTAATGCTCCCTACGCTATTCTATATTGCGCAACCTACCCTTTTAGTGCTTTTTTGGTTGCTAGTAATTACTCGAATCCTAAATCGTATTACAGGAAGAACCATAAAACCCGTTGATCTAGCAGTAGCTATGATACTGTCCGTAATATTAAGCTGGCAGGAACTATGGTTATATTGCTTAATAACAGGTCTAGTATTGTTTGCGAATTCATGGATGGGAAAACAGCATAAAAAAGGTATTGTCTTGTTGGTAATAATCCTATCTTTGGGAGTTGTATCAATTCTTTTGGGTGATACTCCCTTCAAAATGATAGAGATATCAATGTATACGATTATTATTTCGACTTTACTCACGCTGCTTTTCATGCCGGTAATATTTACAAGAACCAAGATTAAGAGCTTGACAGATACAACTAAAGAGCCTATTTCTGTTTCAAGAATGGTTTTGACTAGGATAACAGCAGTGGTAACAGCGATGCTTGTTGCTATTTTGCAAGGAAATTCCGGTTTTTATGATCTGCTACCTTTATGGACATCCATTGGGGGAATAATAATTTGGAATATTTATGAGCGCATTACATCTCGTAGGAAGAATTAAGAATTACTTTTAGGTTATTGCATAGCTTAATAAGGACATTATCTCGAGGGTAATGTCCTTATTTTTCCCAGTGGCAACAGAGGGATTCAAACCCATGACCAAAGTCTTATTAGTCCCCTATTCTACCTCTAGATAAAAGGGCACCTAGTTTCTTCACTAGGTACCCTCACTATAAAGTAGCGGCTTCTGAATTCAAATTATCTACCACTGGACAAGCATTGGGATATTTACCTACTTTAAATTTGGAGGTAGGTTAAATCCTATTTAAGTTGAATGTAACTTCCGAGCCTGGTTGAGTTGTTCTAAGAACACATCATCGTTTCTTGGTGATATGACTAGATTCAGACCTTTATTGCGGATTATCTCAACTACATGGTGGATAGAAGTAGCAAAACGTCTTCCAGAATAAATCATAGTTTTCCTGCTAAAAGCCGGTTTTGATAAGAATCTAGAATAATATGCTATTATATTATTTAAGTTGGCCTAAGGAATAATTACAATTAAGATGGGAAAATAGGGAGAAGTTATGATAAGCAATATAAGAAAAAGGGTAGGCAATAAATGAAAATATCAACAACTGATTTTCAGGAGAGTGGCTGAATGAGAGAAACGTTAAAGTTACTTGTTGGTACCATTTTATTAGTAATAACCCTTTTAATAGGCTTTTCTCTATTAGCCTGTACCCAAGATAACACAGTCAAAGTCGTTGTATCGCCCAATATCCTTAATCTTGAATCCAGTGGAGGAGTTTTCACTATACATGCCGACGTTAAATATAACAAAGACCTAGATGTAAGAGTATATCTAAACAACGACATGGCTTCTGTGTCTGTATCCTCCATTTCTGCAGATAGTAAAGGTAATCTTGTTGTCAAGTGTGATATTCTTGATGTCAAGGAGATAGTTATAGAAGGTACAGCTACCGTTAAGCTTAAAGTCTATACTGAAGATGGCGTATTATATTCAGGGACTGATATTATTGATATTATAAGCAAAGGCAAATAGATGAAAGACAACAGGCCGAATTATGGTAATTGGGTTCCCTGGAAAATGATTTTGGTGTTCCTGATACTATTTTTCGTTTTCTGCGTATTATCTATCTTGATTAACCTCGGTATTGTCAGAGGAATCCTTATTGCTCTATCGGTGATTTTCGGGGCACTTTCCGTTTATATGGGCTATGCCTACTGGCTCTTCGG
>CAZZHQ010000177.1:0-4886 GCA_964654015.1 uncultured Dehalococcoidales bacterium
TGCACCGGCTGTCCCGGCCCAATGCTGAGACTGGCCCTGGATAAAGCTAAAGCCAAGGTAATTCTGCAAAGTGTTGGCATCGCCACGCCGAAATTCCAGCTGCTGCTTCCCGAGACACTGCACATGTTCCGACTAAACTATCCCTGTATTGTCAAACCACGCTGTGAGGATGCCAGCCACGGTCTTTCGTTGGACAGCGTGGTAACTGATTTTTCTGCTCTGAAGAAACAGGTTGGTTTCGTCAGCACTACCTATGGCAGAAATGCCCTGGTTGAGGAATTCATCGATGGGCATGAGTTCAATGCTACTGTTTTGGGTAATTCTGAGCACAAGGTTCTGCCGGTATCTGAAATAGCCTATTTCTTACCGCCTGACATCCCTAAAATTCTCACTTTTGCCGCCAAATGGGAACCCGGCAGTCCGTATTTTCAGGGTACTAGGGTAGTATGCCCGGCTGACATAGGTACTGAAACGCAGCAATACATTACCAAGACAGTTTTAGCTGCTTTTGAGTTGCTCGGCGGCAAGGGTTATGCCAGAGTGGATATGCGAATGGATGATAGGGAAAAGCTGTACGTTATTGAAGTGAACCCCAACCCCGATATCTCTCCTGGCTCAGGTGCAGTGCGTCAGGCAGAAGTAGCCGGCATGAATTATACTCAATTCATTGGCAAGATTGTAGAATTGGCTCTGGAGAGGAAACAGCAGTGGGCACCAATATCCGTGTCATGACTGAGAAAGATAAGCCCGGGGTAATACAGATACTTAACGCCACCCCGGAGTTCAACCCCGCTGAGGTTACTGTAGCTGAAGAAGTCATTGACAGCTACTTAGATGACCCTGATCGATCGGGCTATTATGTTCTGGTAGCCGAGCTTGACTCAACTATTGTCGGTTATATCTGCTTCGGCCCCGCTCCCATGACAGAAGGAACCTGGGATTTATACTGGGCAGCGGTGGCACCGGATAAACAGGGGGAGGGGATAGGAAGTGCCCTTTTTCAAACTGCTGAGAAGAATATCAGAGAGACCACCGGTAGACTAGCTATTATTGAAACATCGTCCATGCCTATGTATGATAAGACCAGGCGTTTTCACAATCATCAAGGCTATAAAGTAATCGCCTGCATACCTGATTTCTATAGGCCTGGAGACGATAAACTAATCCTGCAAAAAAGACTTGGGTGAAACTAGAAAAAACCACTGTAGAAAAGGGTGATTGATATATGTTTCGCATTCGCCGGGTTTACGATGACATAACCCCAGCCGATAGGGACGCCATAACTCAGGTTCAGGATATATTACGGGCTCAGTTCCCCGGTCTTTCAAAAAGAGATATCGACAAACTGTCCAATCAGCTGCGGAACCCTCTAAGATATCGTTTTCGCTCCATACTTTTTGTTGCCGAGGGCTCCAAGGGGAACATAGATGGCTTTGCTCTTTTGTTCCACGAGCCTGTTATCAAGTTTTGCTATCTTGATTATATTTCTACCGCCAGGCACATGACGGGGGGTGGTATCGGTGGTGCTCTCTATGAGAGATTGCGGGAAGAGGCCATTGACCTTAAGGTTGTCGGCCTTTTCTTCGAATGCCTTCCTGATGATCCTAAATTAAGCCGTAACCCTGAAATCATGAAGCAGAATGCAGAGCGCCTGCGTTTCTACGAGAGATACGGCGCCCGCCCCATTGTCAATACTGCCTATGAAACTCCTCTCAAAGCTGGAGACGATAATCCGCCCTACCTGGTTTATGATAACCTGGGGCAGGGTATAGAATTATCCCGTGACACAGCCCAAGAAATTGTCCGGGCCATTCTGGAGCGGAAGTACAAAGGTGTATGTCCTCGCGACTATGTTGAGATGGTAGTCGAATCATTTAAGGATAACCCGGCACAATTAAGAAAGCCGAAGTATATGAAAAAGGTAATATTAGCCCCGCCGACGCATTCCACACCGATTGACAAACGCATTGCTCTGGTTATAAATGACCGTCACGGCATTCACCACGTAGAGGAACGGGGTTACGTGGAGTCTCCGGTAAGGATAGACAGTATCTTAAAAGAGCTTGATAGCACGGACCTGTTTCAAAAAGTAACGCCACGCCACTTTTCAGAAAAGCATCTTAAGGCAGTTCATGACCCGCGTTTTGTTGACTATCTTAGAAAGGTATGTATCAATCTTGAGCCTGGAACATCTGTTTACCCTTACGTGTTCCCGGTTCGTAACCGGACCCGCCCGCCTAAAGACCTGCCGTTACGTGCCGGGTATTACTGCATCGACACATTCACACCTATCAACGGTAATGCTTACCTGGCGGCAAAAAGAGCCGTGGACTGCACTCTGACTGCCGCCAAGCAGATTATTGAGGGCTATCGCCTGGCCTATGCTCTGGTACGGCCACCGGGACACCATGCTGAGCCCAGTTCCTTCGGCGGCTTTTGTTATTTTAATTCGGCAGCCATTGCCGCCGAACATTTCAGCACCTATGGTAAGGTTGCCATACTTGATATCGACTATCATCACGGTAATGGCCAGCAGGAAATATTCTATGAGCGCTCTGATGTGCTAACCATATCTATTCACGGGCATCCTCGTTTTACCTATCCCTACTTCAGTGGCTTCGTTGGTGAGAAGGGGAGAGGGGAAGGCAGAGGTTACAATATCAATATTCCCCTGCCGGAAAGTGTTGATGGTGAATTTTACCGGGGCGTTCTCCGAGATGCGCTGAAGCGTGTTACCAAATTCGACCCCAGATTCCTTATTGTAACCTTAGGATTAGATACAGCCAAAGAGGATCCGACGGGGAGTTGGAGTTTGGAGGCTAATGATTTCCAATCCATCGGGGAAATGATCGGTTCACTCCGTTTACCCACACTCATTGTTCAGGAAGGAGGGTATGATACGCGTGTGCTTGGTATCAATGCCCATCACTTCTTTACCGGACTATGGTTTGGCACCTACACGTTGTAGTTATCATAATCATTCTAACTACATAGAATCAGGCGGATGGGTCTTCCTTACTAGTAAGAATAGGCAAAAGTAAGAATGGGTTCTGCTCCCAAAATAATAAATACAGGAGTCAGCCGTAAATTATTTGCTACTTTAGGTGGCATTGACTTAAGGATCTCTGAAGTTAGAATAACCATGGCAGTTTACGAGTATAACCTAAACTTGGATCCAGATTACCTAACACTATCCTCCTGCCAGCAGACCTATATTAGACTTTTTTAACTATATCTAAACTTTTATTCAACCAAAGTTCAACTAGCTCCTGCTAATATTACTAAAAGGAAGGAGGAAAACCATGTTCGAAAAAGGGAAGATTAATATCATGATTTCAAAGACCAGCTTTGCTCCTGGCGACACTATCTCCGGTGATGTTGCTCTGACACTAAAGAAGCCCGTTAAAGCGAGGGGAGTCAGCATATCCCTGATTGGGGAGCAAAAGAACACAAAGGTTGGAGGTATGATGGGTGGCGGCAAGGAGATGTCAACGACCACGAAAAAAATTCGTATCTATGACTTCAAGCAGCAGTTGGACAGCAAAAAAGAATATAGCCAGGGTGGAGGATATCACTTCGAGATGAAGATACCGACCGATATTCTAAGTACGAAACCACAGATGCCGGAAATGGGAGGCAAGCTGGGGCAGGGGCTAAAAATGGCACAAGCTGCAGCGGCGATGACAGGTGCGATTCCGTTTCAACAAACTAAGTGGTACCTGCTGGCCAAGCTTGATGTCCCAGGGGGGATGGACATTAAGAAAAAGGCCGATGTAACCATCGGATAAGTCAAAGCTTTGTCATCATTACAGAAGCGAGAGGAGGTAATATGAAAAAGTTAATAATGGTAGCTTTAGTGAGTATGGCACTGTTAATTATAGTGTTGTCCGGATGCGGAACTGCAGCGAAAGCGTTCACTGAGCCCAGTCAGATAATCAACACTAAAGTGAATCAGGAATTTACTATTGCATTAGGCTCGAACCCCAGCACTGGCTATAGCTGGCAGGTTACCTATGAAGAGAAAGAACTTACCCTGGTAGAAAAAACGTACAAGGAACAGGATAACACTGGAAAGCAGATAGTTGGTGCTGCTGGAACCGAGTATTTCAAATTTAAGGCACTAAACAAAGGAGAGACCAAGGTCACTTTTACTTATCGGCGACCCTGGGAACAACCATCTGCTCAGGACCAGACACTGGTCTTTACCATAAACTCGAAGTAGAGTGATAATTCGAAACACCAACATTGGTATGAAAGTCTTGGTCAACGGTGGCCTGAACCTTTCGGAGAGAGACGGCTATTTACAACCAGGTACCATATGTATATTGTTGGTGATAATACCAATGAGGGTCAGGATGCCTCATTGTGAATTGAAATGAGAAATGTCGGTTAAAATATATGTTGTGCTAGCTTTGGTAATGATATATGTAATGTATGAAGGCCACAGAGGGTATATAACTAGACAGATGCTCACAATTGATAAGAAGCTTCTAATATTCAAGCTCAAAGAGATACATTTCTCTGACTATCCTTATGATGTCGATGGATGTTGCGTTTTAGACTTCCATTCGTGCAAAAAGAAAATTGCTTGTAAAGTGTTTAATTGTAGAGAGACACGTACGGTAGTTTTGGATCTTGCCAATGATCTAGATACGATATGGATGAATAACATCGTTAAAAGAAATAGAAATAAAATACGCAAAGCGCAACACCATGAAGTCAAGTGTATAGTCAATGGATGCTATGAGGAATTATTAAGTATTGACACTTCATAACGTTTTAATTAATATGGTGACATCTATTGAATCCTTACGTATGTTTAAGGAGGTGATATTGAGATGAAACTTCGATTAGGGTTGGCGCTATTACTGATATCCGTACTGGTA
>CAZZHQ010000178.1:0-4879 GCA_964654015.1 uncultured Dehalococcoidales bacterium
TAATGACATTGGTGATCGCTACCATAATAACACTCATGTGCTATTTAAAAAGAAGGGGGGGTGTCAGTAGTAACGAGATTCTTGACGTTTTTGATGCAGCCTGCCGGTATTGTCATCCGTGCCAGCACCTGGGTGGCGGTGACCGCCATAGCTATTGTTGTGTAGTCGCTGTTGGACTCGATAATGAAACCCACTGAAAGGCATTCGCAAGGTAGCATCGGCTCTATTTCGTCGAGATACTCCCATCTCTCCGTGCCCCTGCTGTCGATCCACTCTATTAACACCATTTGTTTTTCATTGTTGTTACCTCCACGGGCGTGGTAACTCGGAAACCCGCCATGAGGCTATAGGGTTATGTCGTTTTTGCAGGAAGACATCCCTGCGTGTGATGTGCCCACGTTGATAATAAATACTATTTTCCTATGTTTGAGGCCACTCCCAGATAGAAAGGATGCCTGTCCAGCAACCGCCCACTCAAATACTGACGGTTTTTTGTCAGGAAGTCCGACGGTCGCTATCACTATCCCATGAATCAAAGATACCAGTATCTAAGTGCCATACCCTTCTGCACGATGTAAGAGTATAATGAGTGACAAACGCTCATCATTTGCAAGCTTACCACGCTGGAGAAACTGAAGGATGCCTGTCAATCAAAGGAAATAAAGGCCGAAGAAGGGAATAACATGGGATTAGCAAACGTAAAAGGGGCAATTCTAGAGGAACTAGTTTTACACTTGCTTGCAATGATTGGCTATAGGACTATCGAACCAGGAGAGGAAGGTACGAGGCAAGGAAAATCGGGGCTCGAGATACAGGGACGAGGTGAGTGGCACCAAATCGATGCATTCGCAGCCTTTGATTATACACCTGCTTTTATGTATCCTATGCGTTTGTTACTGGAGGCCAAATGCTATGCGGATTCAAGTCCGATTGGCATAGAAGTTGTACGAAACGCTGTTGGTGTTTTGAAAGATATTACAGAGAATTACTTCACTTTTTCCACAAATACGGTATCTGATGAACCTTTAAAATTACAGAGGTTCAATTATCAATCAGCAATCTTCTCAACTAGCGGTTACACATCAGGTGCCCAGCGATATGCGATTGCGCATCAAATCTTTCTGATTCAGTATGATGGAGTTTCATTGTTTCAAACTATTTCTCAAGGGTTACAAAAATTGAGCAATGAACATTTCAAAGAAGGAGTTCTGAATCATAAAGGAGCACAGAATGAAGTGCGACAGCATGTTCGGAGATTACTAAAAAACAGCGAAATAGCTGAAGATAACGTGTTCAAAGACGAAGGCAGGGAATTCTTTATTGAAAATGTTATCTCGCCCCTTTTCGGCATCGGTGGTTCATACTTTGGCATGTTGCAAGGAAAGTGGCCAATGCACCTCTTATCAAAAAGACCTCTCCCCGCCAATCTATTTTTCGAGAGAGATATGCTAAAGTGTCGGGTAACCAGTCGAAACGGTACGACTTGGTCATTTACACCTTTATCTGAGAATGAAAACTCTCCTAATTGGTTTAGCCTTGAGTTCGACATGCCAGTTGAGATTGCCGAATTAGTAAAGGCAGTAAAGGGAGATAAGGCTGAAATTGCCCACGTAAAAAGAAGGCATTTTTCTTTTATCAATGTTTCTGGGCAGATCGGTAAAGTGCGAAGACAAATTCGTTTAGAGATGGATGAAGACTGGCTTGATAGATATATCCTAAGCAAATCAACACGAAATCAAAAAGGTCGTTAGAGAAACGAGGACTGTATGTCATGAACGAAACTGAAACCAGAGCCGAGTGTATCGATTCAGCCTTTACGGTGGTGAGTTGGGTGTAACCGAGAGCAGTCGCATGCCGACGTGTTAGATCGTTCTTCCTGTATGGACAGGTTTTAGCCAATGCACAAAGTGTGCCGTCCCAGCGGCGGGACAGCGGCACAAACTTGGTTAATTATATTGACAGCGGTCTGGGAGACCGAGGACTAATATTATAACAATGAGGAGGGAACAGGGGTCGTTTAAGGGCTGGATAACCGAAAAATTAAATACGAACTTAAACATACCTTGCCAATTGAAAGATATCCAGCATATGACTTTCAATTAGATTGACTAAATATTGAGCGGTCTTAAAAGGTGCGTATGGCGGAGTAACTGCAATGGCCGGTAGACAACCTGTTACATGGCCCTCGGCATTCCCTAATGGCTGGTATGAGCTTACAGCTGAGCCAAAGGACTGGTGGCAACGACATGTAACGTGGTTTCCTTTCTGCAAAGATACTAAGCCAGCATTTATATTGAAGATAACATGTCTCAAATCTACTTCTCAGACAAATAATATAGAATGGATAATTAAGTTTTCAAATGGGGACATCACTGGGGGTACAGTCAATATACCTCAGTTGCAGCAAGGTCATGCTGCTGAATTTATGATTGGGAAACGTTTGCTTGGGTTCGGGGGAGATACTGTATTGGGCATTAGAATGCCACAGAGTAACAATCATTACGAAACCTTGATGTCATTTTGGGTAATACGAACGGAGACCATATTTTATGGGTTATCTTTGGCTTTATTTTCCGGAATAATGGGAGCCCTGATCACATTGTTGATTAAACCTCCTGCAGTTACATATACAGTAATTTATATCCTCGGTCTATTAAGATAAGCCAAAATAACTGCAAAGGTACGCTCGCATATCCCGCAAGATATGGGGATCATTAATAGCCGATCCCGCATTGCTACCTCCGCCCAAGCCATGAAATTACATCTCAGCTATTGCTATGATTATTTTGGGCGATAAAGACATAATATGTTTCTTTATGGTATATTCATCATAGAGGAAAATATTGTGAGGCAACTACCGCAGGTTCTACCATGAAAAACGAGTACCGCAACAATGAATGGCAAGTCTTTTTCGCAATCATTATCCTGCTTTCGACTATTTTAATGCTGCAGCCGACACCTGCAGTAGCTACTGCGGTTGTAACCACTCTGCCCGCAACAGAAATTACATCAATGACGGCGGTGCTAATCGGTAGCATATCGGGTTTAGGTACGGATGGTTGGGCGCAATGGTGGATAGAAGGCGATGGTTGGACTATGGCCGACCCGCCTTGGGTATTTGCTGACTGTAATATTAAGTTTGGAATTGGTAAACATTCTGGTGCAGGAACAAGCTGTCGTTATCGTGTTGCTGCTGTGGTAAGCCCTTATGGGCAAATTACATATGGGCAGTGGCTTACTTTTACTTATTTACCTTTAACAGGTAATTTAACGGTCGCTACCGGCCAGAATATACCAGAGACGACCTCAACTGGTTTGGTGGTTAATACGTACCTGGATACGGCAACTACTACATCTGCTGATTTGGAGGGTTCACTAAGTGATGGTTCAGGTTATGGCCACTTCGAGTACGGAAATACGACATCATATGGTTTCTCCACGGCACCACAATCTTTACCCAGTAGAGGCTGGTTCCAAGGCAAAGTAACTGGACTTACACCTGGTACAAATTACCACTATCGTGCAGTGGTTGTGGGAAGCTCAACAGTATTTGGCAATGATAAAACATTCAAAACAAAAGAGGAAAATCCTACTCCTGCTGTACATACTCTAGGGGCAATAAACGTTGTTTCAACGATGGCTACAATTTGTGGTTCATTTGAAAACGTATGCACTGAGTGTCATCCCTATAGTTATTTCCAATACGGTACAACTACAGCTTATGGACTTACAACAGATAAGATGACCCGCCTTTCAGATAGGTGCCTAGTTTCCGGCTTGTTACCGAATACGACCTATCATTTCCGCGTAGTTGTCAATACTGATAGTGGCCCTCTGTATGGGGAAGATAGGATTTTCACCACACCAGCGACAGCACCTACACCTACTCCTGCACCTGTACCTACTCCTTCGCCGGATTCAACACCTCCTCCTACACCTACTCCTACTCCTACTCCTACTCCTGTACCTACTCCTTCGCCGGATTCAACACCTACACCTACTCCTACTTATCCTTCGACTTCTGACCACCCACCTTTCCCATATTTGCCACCTGCACAACCACCTATTTCACAGCAGAAATTGATCGGCCTTGATACTATTAATAGCATAGATGACAACGCCGCTAATAACTATTTTCACCTTACCCGATATACGGCGAACCAATCGGGCACAATAAGCATATTAAGAGTTCTTTGCGTCGGTGCAGGAAATATCAAGGTAGCCATTTATGCTGACAAAAACGGGGAGCCATGTTCTCTGCTCACTGCTGTTAATTCAAGCACTCCTGTTTATGCTGGCTGGAACTCAATACCTATATCATCAACCTCAATCACAGCAGGCAATAACTACTGGTTGGCCATGTGTACCGACAGTATTATCATGGGGACAGAATCTACTACCAATTCAGTCAGACGGTTCAAACCAGTAAACTACTCTGCATTCGTATTTCCAGGTCAGACTGGGACAGGATTTACGGTAGATACGTCATACTATGACCTTATTTCGGGTTGGGGGCAAGTACTCACGCCAACACCCGCAACAATGCCTACGCCAACTCCAGCCGTTACGCCGTCTCTAACACCTATGCCTATACCCTCTCCTACACCATCTCCTACTCTCTCAGAAGGGACACCTATTTGGGTATTTGTCGTTATCTTAATTGGTTTGATCTCTATAGTGCTACTTACTGTATTGATTTTTAGAAGAGACCGTTATTAGTTTGGTTATATTTGACGCTCCCCGTGACTGCATTGTAACGCCCGACCGACCATGGTGTTGATACAATCCGTGTTTGTGGTTTGGGCAACTTTTCTTTTTAGTAGTGTCGCCATGATTTAGGCCACCCCCCGTCACGTCGTCATAGTTGCCATACCCGTCA
>CAZZHQ010000179.1:0-4866 GCA_964654015.1 uncultured Dehalococcoidales bacterium
CGTAGTCAAAGCCGCAACCAATCTGGCCTTCCGTGACCTTTACGATCAGGTCTGCGCCGATCCGGAAATCACCAAGATCCTCGTCATTGATCGGGCGCCGGCGCGACGACGGAGCACATCTTCCATTACCAAGGCCCCGCCGCCGTTCTATCCTGACCTCCTTGCGCTTACTCCCCCCGATTGCCGGATTAACCTTGATTTGCGTCAGTTCCTCAAGGAGGCAACGGGAGATGACAGCTGGCCGGCCGAAACCAGCGATCCACGCTATGCCCGGCTCATTGTGCGGAACCTCGAAGCTGTTCAGCGTGCCCATAAAAATTTGCGTGCTGCCCATCCTACGCGCTTTGATGACTACGACTTCAGGGTAATTGTCGCCTTCGCCGCTCTCGGCGTTGCCGAGTCTGCCTTCAAGAAGCCAAATGCCGAAGATTACTGGAAAATAGGTCTGCTCAGTTATGAGGCCCTGGAAGAGCTGGAAACACTCACTCCAGAAATCACAAAGCCGATCCGCGATAAGTTACGCAAGGCTCCCGCGCCTTTCTGTCACTTTGCCAACCACAGTGCTGATCTGGTTGTGCGGGCATTCTACCTCTCGGTGATCTTATCCCAACACAGTGAGAATTGGAATCTGCTTCTTGCCAACATTGATCCCGATCTCAAGCCGCTGTCCGACATCAAGCCGGATATTCTTAAAGACGCAGCCCTCCGTCTTGTAGGTCTCGACCGGGACCAAGCCCATCACGATCTGACCACTGTCGAGAAATCACTGACCAAGGAAATGCTGAAGTTTCTCCTGCTCGACCAGTTGAAGATTGACACTGTGGCAGGATTCACCGCCGCGTTGGAGAAGGAGGAATATTCGGCGATTATTGCTTCCCTTGCTCTGCTTATGGCTCTCAATAATCTCGTATCGGTATCACCGGCAAACCAGGAACAGCAGAAGATCATGCAGGCCCTTTTTCCTGAAGGCGGCAAGACTACGGCCAGGTTTATTGACATTCGCCCTGGTTCCACATTCTCACAGCTTAGGGAAGCCTATCTTCTCGCTGACCAATGCAACCGGTTCCGTGATCAGCTTACAGTAGCGTTGAAAAATCTGAAGGTCTTGAAACCGGAGCAACTCTCGTATAAGCATTTTCGTGAGCTTTGGAACGATCAGAAAATAAATCGGCTTGAATACTACCTTTCGGCCCTCCAACGTCTAGCCCAGACAGGGAATTTGCTCACCCGTCATGAAGACGAGCTGCCGTCGCTTTTCAGTAATACTCTCGCTACTCTCCGACAACGGCTGGATACCATCAAGGAGGAAATTAATCGACAGTTGGATGAATTGAATGCACGCTTTCAAGAGTTGGTGGCGCGGGAGTATCCCCATTGGGTAAAAGAAATTGAGAAAGATGGCAGCAATACCGAAGTGCTACCACTCTTTACCTCTCAGATGACGCCGATCCTGACAAGTCAGTTTCTCAGGCGCTGTCTCAAGCCGAACTGGGATTTTCAGAAAGAAAAGGCGGTACTACTGGTCTTTGACGGAATGCGTTACGATATCTGGGACGAACTGTTGCGACCGCTCTTTGAGGATCGGATGGAAGAAATTGCCGATCTGCCGGCTTCATCCCTCCTACCTTCGGAAACCCATATTACCCGTAAGGCAATATTCGCAGGGACCTTCCCTGATTCTTTTAACACGCATGCAGCAGAGAATGTTCTCCTTAAGGAAGGCCTTGCTCGTGAGATCGGTTATACGGGTCCAGTTGATGTTATTTCACCGGATACGGCCGGAACCGGCGAGACAGTCCGTTACCGGGCAGGAAAACTGGATGTCTATATTTTTGAGTTATGTGACAAGGAACTGCACAAGATCACAATGAAAACCCTGCCCGATGGACGTCAGGTTCCGTCCCGGCCTTTGTCTTTTATCTACGAGCAGCACCTGAAGAATATCATCGACACGGAAGTCATGGCTATCATCCGTAATCTGGCGCCAGGTACCAAGGTCTTCGTTACTGCCGATCACGGCTTTGTCCCGGTGGGCCGCAAACCACTCTGGTTTTCTAATGAATGCCTCAACGAGCCTGCAGACAGCTCTTACCTCAATTGCTGGCTCAGGGTTCCAATATCCGATTCCGAAATCCCGGGCAAAGTGAGAAGCAACGTCGTAGCCTTTACCCCGGAACAGTTGCGGATGCCTGTCCATGAGGTCCGTTTTAACAAGAAACTTGGGCATGACGTCCACAAGGAATTCAAAGCTATTGTCTTCCCCAAAACCGGTTTTTCCTTTAGCCGACAGGGCTCGCCCTACCGGCCTGATGCCTATACACACGGAGGCATATCCATCCAGGAGCTTATGATCCCAATGGTCGTCCTCAAAGTAAAGAAACACGAGGAAGGACTTTTAATCCTTGATAACATTACCGGGCCGCAGGAGGTCATCGAAGGTGAAGATGTTGAATTTCATCTTCCCATCAGCAAGTCAACACACCTTGCAGTGAAGGATAAAGAAATCCGTGCCGACATAGATGCAACTTGGAGTTGTGAACCTGGTGAAAGACCATTGCCCCGCCAAGTGCTTTATGTCTCATTGCAGGGGGCGGAAGTGATAATCCGATTTAGACCTGATCCTGATGATGCAACGGTCGAGGAGAGGAGAGAAGGCGTAATGGAGAGGACGCTTACCGTAACAGTAAGCTATCGAGAGGGCTACCGGATCAGTCGGAAGATACAATCTCGTAAGTTCACTGTACGCTTGAATTCGGAACAGATTGTCAGGCGGGTACCGCCGTCATTGGGCAATATTTTGGGGCTAACTCCAAAGAGCATGAGGTGAAAAATGTCAGATAGTGAATCAAAGTATCATCAACTCAATTTAATGCAGGAATTCAGTACTGGTAACCCTGATCATAATTATTATTGGAATGCCCCGAATCCTCATTTGGCGAAATTTATTGAAGACAACGCTTCCGATATTGATGATACTTATCATGTCAATGCAATAAACAATTTGGTTTCAGGAAATAAAAATGATTCACTATATATGCTTCATACATATTGGTCTAAGAAACCATTTAATGCAATTAAAACGTACGTAGATCATTTTACTCGCAAAGACGATATTGTTCTTGATTGTTTCTTGGGTTGTGGGGGTACTGCTCTGGTATCAATGCTATCTGGTAGAACTGCAATTGGTATTGATATATCGCCATCTGCCATGAAGATTGCTAATGGGTATTGTAATGATCATCCATTTGACGAATTGCAATCCATTCGTAATGATCTGTTATCAAAAATATGGAAAGAAACTGAGTGGCTTTTTAAGCTTGGGAATAGCTTTATTAGAAGTATTATAATATCTGAAAAATTTAGATGCATAAAATGTTACAAAGAAATGCCTTTAGCTATTCTTGGGCTCGATGATATGTCCGATGCTTGTCCTAATTGCGGCGAACAAATAAAAAGTAGGACGTTAGAGTATCAAAAGAATTCATCTGAACCGTTCCTGGTTGAGTTAAATACAAAGCCACTATCCGCCAGGAGTACGGGCAGTTTTATTGTTGGCAAGTCTATCGCTCACGATAACTATTTGTCTAAAATGTACGCAGCTATTAACGATTATGATGAAACAGATTTACCTAAAGACAAATTAATACCACAAAAATTAATTGATCTAGGAGGAAGACTTCAGTCTTCAGGCACCCTATATGTTTCACAATTATATTCAAAAAGACAACGGATGATTTTAACTGGAATAAAACGAGTTATCGATAATATCAATTGTACCACAAGAGCAAAACGATCTCTAAAATTTATATTCTCCTCAATTCTGTTAAACTCATCACAAATGTATCGTGTCAGAAAAACAGGTGGCGGCGGGGTTGCAGGTGCATACTATTTGCCACCAGTTGGAAAAGAAATTGATATTATAAGATATTTCATGGGTAAATATGATAATTTACTAAAGTGCCAATATAATTATAGCGGCAATTTTGTGAACAAACTGCTTCTATCATGTCAATCCGCAGCAGACATGACATTGATAAAATCCAAATCTATCGACTATATTTTTACCGATCCTCCCTACGCTGATACTATGCCCTATGGAGCTCTGAATGCAGTCTATGATTATTGGTTTGGTATTGAGGATGATTATACTAATTTTGAAGCAATTGGCGAAAATTGGGCGTATATAATTAAGGATTTTTTTCACGAAGCGTTTCGAGTATTAAAACCAGGTCATTGGTTGTCACTGTGTTATCACGATACATCCGAGGGAACTTGGGGAAAAGTGCAAGATTTTGCAGCCGAAGCAGGATTTATTGTTGATCTTTCAGACAATACGGTCGGCATAGACTCTACCCAAAAAGCGTATCAGCAAAGCGTTGCAGATAAAGTCACAAAAAGAGATTTAATAATAAATTTTAGAAAACCATTAAAATCTGAAATTATTTCTGAAGTGTACATATTAGACCATGAAGATACCACAACATTCGGTGAAAAAGTAAGGACAATAATTAGTGATTTATTAAGCACTAAACCCGGATTAACAAAAGATATAATCTATGATGAAGTTGTTAGCCACATGGTAAGAGCTGGCAAGATGGAGTCTCACAATTTTGAAGAGTTGCTTCAACAAGTCGCTGAGCCAATTGATGGCATGAGTGGTTCACGTTGGTATCTTAAGAGTAGCTTGTTAGATATCACGGATGCAGCTGAATCCGTGAAAGAAGACGCTGCGGCAGAAAATATAAGTTTATTCATAGCCAATTATCTGGAAATAAATCCAGCTGTTGATGGTGTCCACTACAGCGACATCTTCGAGCAGTTTATCTATACAGTCAAAGAAAAACCACGTCGTCCTCTTGCCGAGTG
>CAZZHQ010000180.1:0-4838 GCA_964654015.1 uncultured Dehalococcoidales bacterium
TCATTGGTGGCGGCTATATCGCTGTCGAATTCGGGCATTTCTTTGCGGCCATGGGCACTGAGGTTACCATTCTTGAAATGGCTGACAGATTGGTCCTCTCCGAGGAACCGGAAATCTCTGATCTTCTGAAGGGTGAGTTGGGTAAGCACATGGAAGTCTATACAAATGCCTTGGCAGAGGAAGTAAAACAATGCGAGCATGGTATTGTGGTTGTTACCAAGGATACTAATACCGCCAAGAGAAGAGAATTTGCGGCACAAAGAATTATGATGGCGGTGGGCAGAAGGTCTAATGCAGATATATTGAAGGTAGAAAATACCGGAGTAGAGACAGACAAGAAGGGCTTCATCAAGGTCAACGAATACCTTGAGACAAATCGGAAGGACATTTTTGCCATTGGGGATGCAAATGGACAGCAGATGTTCAGGCACATGGCCAACAGGGAAGCCGAAATAGTCACTCAGAACGCCTTCTATAACACGAATATTAAGGTTGACTACAGCGCCGTTCCTCACGCGGTATACTCGCATCCTCAAGTTGCATCGGTAGGGCTGACCGAGGCTAAAGCCAGGGAAGACCACGATATATTCATTGGCAGAACGAAGTATTTTGATACTGCCAAGGGCGAGGCCATGATGGAAAAACAGGGGTTTGCTAAAGCCATAATAGATAAAGATAGCAGAGATATACTTGGTTTTCACGTCATCGGGACATATGCTCCCGAACTGATTCAGGAAGTGGTAAACGCGATGACATCCGGGGGACAAATAGAAGAGATAAACCAGGGAATCCATATCCACCCTGCACTTTCAGAATTAGTACAGTATACGCTCAATAGCCTTGAGGAGTCTTAGACCCGGAATGTGCAGGAAAGAGGTTATACCTATTGACACCTCTGGCGTGCCAAACATCACTTTTGCGAAACCAATCGACACTTTCTTTGAACTGTCGATAACTTCTGCTCCCTCCCCATTTGGGGAGCAGAACTATGAAATCAGATGACCACTCTCTATCATATCCAAACCGATCCATAAAAATCAAAGCCTATTTAGAAGCTGAAGATATAAACAAGCTGAAGCAGGCGGCATCCAACCTGCGGGACATGCTTTTGATTCACCTTCTTTTTTACCTCGGCTGCCGCATTTCTGAAGTTCTAGCCTTAGTCGTTGACAATATAGACTTTGAAAACGCCACGGTTTGCATACTGCATTTGAAGACCCGCTTTAGGTTGTCCTGTGCAGCGTGCGGGCAAAGACTTGGCAGGAGCCACACCTTTTGCCCCAAGTGCGGTGGAAAAATAGGAGAGGCTCAGGCTGAGGAACAGGAGCACCGCCGCCAGCGGATTCTACCCGTCGATAGTGAAACATTGAGGCTACTCAAGGAATACATAGACCGTGGTGGTCCAGTTATAAAAGATGGCAAGAGGCTCGTCTTTGGCATTAACCGCCACCGCGCTTGGCAGATTGTCAAAGCTTGTGCCGAAAAGGCCGGACTACCAAAGCTGGTTAACACTGAGACCGGAAGAACCCATAATGTTAGCCCGCACCGCCTCAGAGACTGCTTTTCCGTCATGGCTGTGCAGCAGGACGACTCTACCGATGGCATCAGGATGCTGCAGGAATGGCTTGGGCACGCAAATATTAGCACTACCATGTGTTATCGAAAAGTGGCAGGTCAGGAATTGAAGGACTGGTACCAGAAATTATGGAATTGAGAAACAGATTATGACGTTACCTCTCAAACCTAGCCGGGGCGGCTTTCTGCGCCCCTTCCGTTGTGGCCTGTTCATCAGGGATTTCCTCCTGGGCAAAGGCCCCTTTGGCTCTCCGTCGATTGATCCTGCGACAGGAAGTCCACAAGCAGATATTTGCTATCACTATAAACAAGCGTTGAGACAGGCTACGGCTGAGGACAGGGCAGTAAAGCAAGAAGAAAAGAAAGCCAAGAAAGAACATCGCTCTATCAATCCTGACAATATTGAAGTTCTTATTCTGAAATACCTAGAGCGCTTGCCCTATAAATCAAGAGGCTGCCGCTATCATTCCTTTGTTGTTTCTTTCTCAAATCTGCAAAGGCTGGGCTGGGTGGAGCCTTCGGGCGTAGAAAAACCCTCGGCCTTTCAGGAGAACTATCCACCCGGCCCACCACGCAAATATTTTCGCCTGACTAAAGCAGGCCGGGAAGCCAGTGATGATGATTGGGCTAACCCCCGCCGTGCTCTCTACGGCTAAGAGCCAGTAACAAATTTTTAGGAGGAGTTTTTCGTTCAAATAACGTCCAGAACCCTGTTCAAATACCCGTTCAAATAGCAGGTCAGATGTTCATCATATCGTTCAATTGCCAGTCAGTTAGCACAACAATAATCATATCTAAAGGAGGCTGCAAATGGAGAAGTTGTCAGCAAAGAAAAAGGTCGCCATAATCAGGCAGTATTTATCAGGTTTCTCCTATGATGAAATTGCTGCCAAGGGCGGCGTAAGCAAAGGGACAGTCGCCAATGTTGTTAATGAACTGAAGGCCGGGAAATTTCCCGAGGCGACCGATATCGGTGAAGACATTGAACTACTTCGTGAGTTGTCCCTCGAACTGAGAAGGTCGAAGCTTGGTTCAGGTCAGTGTGCTACTGGGCTTTTCCTTCTTACCCGGATCAGTGAATGCGGTCTTGAACCGGCCGATATCGGACGCTGGCCGATGATTCTTAAGTCAGTAGGAAACGAGGATGAGGCCCAGGAGTTCGTCAGGTTGGTCTACAGCATTCAAGAAGTCCAGCAGAGAACGGGCCTAAGCCTCAATGCTCTCGACGATAAAGCCTACGAACTGGAAAGAAAAGCAGCCGACCTCGAGCCGATGTTAAAACAGCATGATGATTGCAGAACGCAGCTTGCCAAGCTGACAAAACAGCGAGATGAGCTTGATAACTCAGTCAGCGGTCTTGAAGAGAAGTACAAGCTGCTTAACCCCAGGGTCAATGATTTAGAAAAGCGTGAACAGACCTTATCACGCCGGATTACGGATATGGAGCCGAAGGCCCAGAAAGCGGAAACAACCCTCTCCACTCTGAACAAAGAGAAGCAAAGGCTTCAGGATATTGGCCTCTCTCTCAACAAGCTGGCCGAATTTAATGACAGGCTACAGGTAATTTCACAGCGTCATGCAATCGAGTCAGTCGAACTCAGGAGCCGTTTGTTGCACGAACTGGAGACAATCGATAAAGTGCTCGGACTGGAAGCACTAATCCGGAACCGACAACAGGAACTGGATAAGATGGAGCAGGCTGTTGCCAGTACCAAAAAGGAGCAGAAGACTGCCAAAGCAGTAGTCGGCAGTCTCACACAGGAAAAGGTAAACCTGGAGGCCAGTATTAAAGAAACAAGAGAGCAGGTAGGCCGGGAAATTGCCAAATTAATCCCGGTCGTCTAGGATACAATCAATAGACTGGGGAAGGAGCTGCGGCACGGAAACGAGGAGACGCTGGCAGAGGTTCGCCGGCTTAGGGATGAAGCCGTAGCGGTAGGTAAAGAGATCGGGCGATACGAAGGTATAGTTGAGGTTAACCAGTGGCTCAATGAGCTGCTGGCCCTGGTGCAAGGCGAAGAGAACGTCGAAGGCAAACGGGTCAGAGCCATCACATTATTGGTATTGCGGGGTGTGGCAGCCTGGTTTAAGCGCTATGAACCAGATAATATCGCATTGTCCACTATATCGTTTACCGTTGACAACCTGATAATGGAGCTGGAGCAGTGGAAGGTATGACGACCGGTGGTACCTACCTGAAAGCCTTGCTCTCTCGGGCGAAGAGACTGAACTCATCTGCTTTCTCTCTGTCTGCCATGTTTGCCGAAGAAGCAAACCGGCTAAGCCGTTGGGACGAAGCATCTCGCCTGAGGGCATCGTACTCTTTTATCAGGCAGCAGCTAGATTGGGCAAAGAGAAGTGAGGATGCAGCAAGCTACGGTCACAGCCAGGGAAACCTTATAGTTTCCCTGGCTGGGTTGGCTGTAGGCGGCTTGATTAAGATAGCATCAAGAAATAAACGGATATTAGCTTCTGCGGATTATCTACTTGAGGGTCTCGGCAACAAAGAGCGCCCTTTCGGGCTGGTGCTTATTAGTATCGGCCCCAAAGGGCTGCCTGACGATGTAGAGGTAGCCTCTATATCACGGTTAGCCCGGGAATCAAATCGAGAGGAGTCCGAGGTTATCAACAAACTGCAAGAAGATGGCTATCTCCTATTAAGCGAGAAGGCATTCTCACTCTTGGTTGACAGGCTAATCAATGATGTTTGGGAAGGGCGGTTGCGTTTACCTATATCTAGGGAGAAACTGGCCGAGATTACGGCATCGAACAAACTAAAGCTTAGAGCTAAGAAAGTAGAATAACTTCATATTCCCTGCCACAATAATGCCCTCAATGTTCCCCACGACGTTCTCCAGAGTCTCAACGGTAATATGCTTGTACTGAGTGAATTCCTTTTTTGCTCTGCCAAAAACCATCATCCGATACCCAGAGTCGGTGCTATAGGATTCCTCTAAGGCAATCACAGATAACGAGGCTATCTCCGCTAGCCTGTCCGAAACCCATCGCCTGACTGGTAAATAGTTTTAGACCCGTGAAAACACTACCGCCGAAAATGATGTAAATATAGGTTCATTCTGTTAATGCACAAACGTTCCTTTTGTTGGATGATATAGATGGAATACACGCACCTTAAAAATTGAATAGAACGAAGCCTGACCTGAACGCTTGCCTTCTTTGAAAGGGGGTAAGTATGAGTTCAAGTGTAGTAGTAGCACCAACAGCACCAGACGGCGATAACGGCAGTCCTCAAGGTCATTGTA
>CAZZHQ010000181.1:0-4833 GCA_964654015.1 uncultured Dehalococcoidales bacterium
TGGAGCGGGTGAAGGGATTCGAACCCTCGACGTCTTGCTTGGGAAGCAAGCACTAGCAATTGAAACGGTTAACAGAACATCAGTCACCACACTTGCTGGGTTAACCAACTTATCAAAATCATACATTAGTCAGGTCAAACAGGGCAAGAAAGCCATCTCTCCCAAACTGCTGGATATCCTGGTTGATTTACTACCGCAGAAAAAGGAGACAGATTACTTATTTATATTTCTGCAATCCCGAAAATCAATGGGCGTAAGTAGAAGTACATTGGATTTCTATAAGTACATGCTGAATGGATTTGTTGTTCAAACTAATTACTTGAAGGCGAGCAAGCACACAATTGAAAAATATTTATACTCTATTCCGGCCAATCATAATGGCCTGGCTACGCGTCATGCCAACTATCGCGCAATAAAGACATTCTATAGATGGTTAGATGCTGAATATGGTTTTAATAACCCGATGAAAGGAATGTCAGCGCCAATCCTTGGAAAGCCAATCATGCCTGCTTTGGATGAAACTCAAGTCAAAATTCTGATAGATGCCGTGGATAACATCAGAGATAAGACAATCATTGCGCTCTTTGTTGAAAGCGGTCTTAGGCTCTCAGAATTAGCTAACATCAAGCTTGGTGACATCAACTGGACAGGTCACTGCATCCAAACCTTAGGAAAAGGCCGTAAGGCGGCATTTGCGCCATTTGGAAAGACTAGCGCTGAGTATTTAAAGCAATGGATTAATGAATATCAGCCTATGGATAATATCTGGGATATCAATGCACATGGCATAGCTACAATGCTGAGACGCCTTGAAGCAAAGGCTGGCATTACATGTAACCCACATACCTTCCGCCGTACCTTTGCCATGTTGTTAAGGAAGGCGGGTATAGATACTATGACGATTAAAGAGCTGGGCCGCTGGGAAAGCATAGAGATGGTGCAGAGATATACGAGGTCATTCAGTTTTCAGGATTCAATGAAGTTCTATAAGTCTCCTTTATCTTTCAACCATTAGAGGCGAAAGGAACCCTGCTTTTATAAATAGGCTGGTTCATTTTAGAGTAGAATACATTAGAGGATGTTTTACAGAGCTTTTCTCTATCATATTGTGAGCTAGGGGGTGAGCTATGAAGCGATGGCTTGTACTAATTTTGGCTGTTTTAGTGCTGGCTTCGGGGGCGATGGTAGCATGTGGGCAAAAGACTGATGCTCCAACCTCTACAACCCCTTACCAAGTACCGCCTAAATCTGATTTACCACCATCTAATGACCTTGTTAATACCAAGGACTGGCAAACTCTGAATCGCTGGCTTCATGATTTATATAGGCTTCCGCCAGTCAATAACACTGAGCAGTTGAAATCTGCTGCCTTCGAAGTTGCCAATTTTTGGTCTGACCAAGTGGACAAAACAACGACAAAGTTAGAGCAGAATGGAATACATTGGGAACGTACGCCTCCCTTCTGTTATATATTTAACTGGTATATTCTCCATCATATCCAGCTGAGACATGCCAATACACCTATGGAGTTTATAGCTGCTGACTATGTTTTATCTGAGACAGTTAAGACCTTGCAGGATGAGGCAAAGGATTTGATGAACAGGAAGATATCGGGAGAGCCTATTAATAGTTTTGCAACAGAGGAAGAGGCTATGAAACAGTTTAAGCAGATTGATAAGGACTACCTGAGGTTACTGGAAGAGGCAATTGCGAAATAGGTTCATCTATATAAACAATATATTCAGAGAGCATGGGGAAGGTTCAATTATAGGTGACCGCTTAGTTAGGGAAAAGGAATAGCAAGCGGCTGTTATTGAATAACAATATCAAGGCATACGGTCATGCCGTTTTAATGAGCATATAAGAGACGAAGTAGTCACTCTCGCAAATTTGCGGTTGTTGGAAATTGTTGATTATGGCTCTAATATTCAGGCGTGAATTGATGTTCCGTCTTTTCCTTAACCTTTACTATCAATATAATAAAACAAAAACAAAAGACCAAAGTTGATTATCTGAAAAACTATTCCTGCATACATCCACTTTCTCTGAGTCTTTCGAAAATGCTCAATACTGTCCCATTTTTTGTTTCGCCATGCCAACTCATTCCCTTTCGCTCCAAGATAGAACCATATGACGAGATGGACTATAGGAATGAGAAAAAGAAGTGCTATCCAAACTCTATTACCAATTCCCCAGAAGATAGTTAATAAGAAAGCTCCCCAATTCCATCCTTTAATTTCGTCAGGGATATCTGCTGCTCTGCCTTGTCCAGACGTGTTTTGTGTGAGCGTTAATTGTTGATTTTCGATTCCAGAGTATTGAAATTGTGAAGATGCTGAAGGAACCTGATTAGGTTGCCAGTTTAAGGGAGTTCCACAATTTGCACAGAACTTGCCTCCAAAGGCAACCTGAGCACGACATCTAGGACACTGATACCACTGCGACATCACAACCTCTCAGAGCTTTTCTGTACTGATATTATACGCTTGTGCCCAACTGACGGGAATAGTTTAATGCTACCCATCCAGCCACTCATCCCCCTCTACATACAATTTGAGAATTAGTTTAAGGTAATAACGTGCTCAACATATCATTTCTTCTTAAATAAACTGCCTATCCCCCATACCAATAAAAACAAAACGGCAGCTATCGCAGCATGTACTGCAAGTTGTACAATGATCTTTAGTACAGAATCTGGTACAGAATCTGGTACAGAGTACTTTATTACAGGAAGTTCTGAAATAAGCGTGCTAAGTGCGATGACAACAAAATATACAATTGCCACTATTAAAGCTATTTTTTTCATCACCACCTCCACTAAGTAACTCGTATTATACCACCCAGCAATCTCCTCAGGTTCTGTTACGCGTTGCAGCCGGTATTGAAATAATCAACTGCCAGATGCATATTCATTCAAATGCATGAACGTGATTTATCTGCCGTGTCAGCTATTTGTCCATGTTTTGCCCCGTTGGTGTTCAAAGCTGATATTTATAAATGATGGATATTATGATCCGCTACCAATTAAAATATTTTGACGCCGTGTCATATAGACATAAAAAATAGCGCACTTAATATATATACACAGGGGCAATATATTTTAATTAAGGAAGTAAATCTCTGATTGAAATATCATCAGGTTTAGGCTGGGGGAATTCAATACAAGCTTCGTGCTTTTCTATCACACCTAGAGTTATTAACTCATTTATTACCTTTTCAGCAGTGGGGAAGGAGCACCCCAGCAGTTTTGCTGTAATTGCAGTTGTCAAAGGCTGGCTGGCATCTTCATACACTAATTCCTGTTCCCGTAGATATTGAAATATCCTGGCCCTGTCTTCAGGCATACTGGCATAGGCAATCTTACTTACAAATTCCACATCTTCATCATTTATCTGGATTCGCCCATGAATCAGCGCGTGGCCACGTGTTAAGGCATACAAAGTTTGTGCAAGTCTTCTAGGCACTTCTTCCATTGCTGGATTGTATCCGACTGCATCCTGCCTTAACTGCAGCCCTCTCCAAGAGCATACCTTAATTGCAATTGCAGCAATAGTACGTCTAAGTTCAGGAGCATCTTTAGCAGAATCCCATTTTAGACTTCCAAACCCTCCAGATATCTGCCAGAGTTGCTGGATAAAAGAGCTAACCCCTTCTCTTGTCTTTTCAATCTTATTGCGGTAATCTCCTGCCATTTCATCCGCGAGTTTTTTAGTTGTTATTTTTTCAGCTGGCATGCGATATAAGACCCATCTTGACCCTAACTTGCCAAGTATCTGCCAAACCCGATGCTCAAGAGGAGTTGTAGCCCCTATCATGCAGAAACGATAATCACCCCTATATCCTCTTTGCCCATGCACACCACTGCTACGCTGATAACCACGACCATCAAAGATTTCAGTCAGTGCAGCTATATTGGAGAGTAGATCCTCGCTTCTCTGCCCGAAAAAACCGGCCATCTCCTTAGTCACAAGTATTTTATGCTTTATCCTGGGCAGCAAATCTATCTTATCGAGATCTGCCTTAGTTACTCCAGCATACTGAGACACAAAGCTGGCTGGCGTAAAATTAGGCTCAATGTGAATAGGATCTTGGTCGCCCAGCAAATCCAATACTGTGGTCTTGCTACTAGAGGGCTGATCCTGCAAGATTAATCCGATGCAATGAGATAAATCGCTAAGAACACCAGCACCTATAACACTGAGTGCCGCATCAACAGGTTCCCATAAAGTAGGAAAGTGTGTGGTAACAGTATCTCTAACCTGCTTTAATTCCTCACTATCCATTGTTTTTACCCTTACTATCAGATACCGGTTCAGATGCTGGCACTTCAATTATTAAGAGTTCCTCTGGTATTCTAAATGTGCCACTTGGAGTGCGGATCGGTTTGATCTTGCCCTTTCGAATCCAGGCATAAATAGTCTCGCGTGACACATGCATCTTGTTAGCAGCATCTGAAATTGTCAATAATTCTTTCATAATAACTCCTAAAAGCTAATCATATATGATATTATAACATATAATGATAATTTATGTCAATAGGTAAGATATATAAGTTGCCAGCATCCACAAAGTAGAATATTAACTTTCAACTAATCAGAGTGGGGGGACAAATGAATCCTTATAATAAATAATGTTATATATAAGTTCGATTATGCCACTTGACAAATACCCGCATACGTGTAGACTGAAGGTATATTGAAGCTAAATGGTTAACTTTTTATTGAAAACTGTTAACCAAATCAATAGATAGGAGTTGGATTTAAAATGGTAAATAGAAAGTTAACCAAAATTCGGATTTCTAAAAGAGTTTTACATAAAAAGAGGGATAGATAC
>CAZZHQ010000182.1:0-4796 GCA_964654015.1 uncultured Dehalococcoidales bacterium
TATAAACATGTATACCTTGTTTTACATACACACGGGAAAAAGCAACAAAACGATGCATTGTCTACTGCCCAGCTCTTTTTATTTCTCTGACTAAAGAATGCACGGCTTTCCTAATGTCAGAAGCTTGAAGCACTGTACTAATAACAGCAACGGCGTTAGCACCTGCTGTTATTACCTGAGAAACATTACCAATATTTATTCCACCAATGGCTACTAAAGGTATTGAGAGCGCTTTCTTGATTTGTGTAAATTTTTCAATTCCAATGACAACAGCATCTTTTTTTGTCGTCGTAGGAAATATGGACCCTGAGGAAATATAATCGGCCCCTTCTGCTTGTGCTGTTAAAGTTAGATCTATAGTTCTTGCTGAACAGCCAATGATCTTATCAACCGGCAATTGTTTCCTTGCAATTGAAACAGGCAAGTCTCCTTGTCCAATGTGGACGCCATCAGCATCCATTGCTAGTGCTATATCAAGGAAATCATTTATTATAAATAATACATCTTCCTGTCGACATAGTGACTGTATTTTTTCCGCTTTTGATAGTAACGTTGCTTTGCTGCTTTGTTTATCCCGAAGTTGTATGACACTTGCCCCTCCCTCTATGATGAGCGATGCTATCTCCAGTTCATCCTTATCCGCTAATAGCTGTTTATCAAGTATTACATAAAGCCCCTGTATTTTTTTTATCTTTTCCTGACGAAGCAATCTAGAAGTAAGCTCTTTTTCTAAATTATAGAGGGTAAATCGTGCCTGTTGAAAGGGTTGTGGAACGATTAACTGCTGTGTCTCTGCTAACCTGGAAAATTCTTCTATTACTCGCAATGACTGTTCGGTTCTTTTTGCATTTGCAGCCACAACATCAACCAAGTTCTTATAGTCAAGTGTGCCTGTTTGTTCTACTACTGATAAATCGTTCGCACCAACATCATGTTTAGAGTCTCTGAAAGTAATAAGTCTTGGTTGTAGTAATTTGCTTTGTTCTGCTAATTCGTGGCGCATGTTTTTAAGGCGCTTACTCATTGACTGATCGTTGAGGACAAAACGAGCAATATCCTCTAAAACACGCAATCCTTCACTGGCGCGGTCAAAGTTTGCATCTATGATACGTAGCGATTGGGAAGTCATGCTTTTATAGTTACATAATAGCACGATCCCACTACCCTGTAATGTAATGAATCAAGCAGTTATGTTTGATCATATCTTATGCAAATACATAACCGGATCATTCTCGTGGGTGCCCGAGTCGTTTTTCGTGCCAGACCGTTGTGCTAGGCTAATCCATAGCCATTGTAGATTATATTGAGCTCCACCATTATACGGTCTCAGTTTACTTTGGCGATGATACAGGTACAGGCGGTTGAGAAATACAAGCAGTTGCCGTTAGCCATTCCTTTCTGGGAGAAGAGGTATGATTGCTTACCTAGAGCGGACAAGATTGAAGAACTATTCCATCATGGAATATAAAGTTTTGTATTTTAATTTTTAAAGCGTTATACTCGTATCAGCGATTTGAAGTGAAGTAAATTTAAAAACAGAATAATTTGACCGCTAGGGGTGCAGAATAGCTGAGAGGCTGGGCAATGCCAACCCTATAGACCTGAACTTGGTAATTCAAGCGTAGGAAAGCGGTAATGACTTTAACCAAGGGTCTAGTGGGCAAAGCCGACACCCTTGGTTTATTTTTTTTTGGGAGGTGTTAGTATGACACAACTGGAATTAGCTAGAAAGGGGATTATTTCGCCACAGATGGAGAATGTGGCACAAAAAGAAGGGATAGATACTGAGTTTGTTCAGCAAGGGGTTGCTGATGGCATTATAGTAATTCCGGCTAATACTAAGCATATAAATCTTGTTTCCTGTGGTATTGGTAAAGGGCTCAGGACTAAGGTTAACGCTAACATTGGGACCTCTTCTGACTTTAGTGATGTTAATCTTGAATTGGAAAAATTACAGGTAGCTATTGATGCTGGGGCAGATACAGTTATGGATTTGAGTACTGGTGGGGATATATCATCTATTCGACGAGCGATTGTTAATGCAAGCCCGGTCCCAATTGGAACAGTCCCTATTTATCAGGCTGGTATTAAGGCAATAAATGAACATGGCGCCGTGGTTAATATGACCACCGATGATTTATTTGCCAGTATTGAAGAGCATATTACTGACGGAGTTGATTTTATAACAGTTCATTGTGGTACTACCAAGTCCGCTATTGCTCGGTTAAAACAACAAGGTAGAGTAACTGATGTGGTATCCAGGGGAGGAGCTTTTTTGATTGGTTGGGCACTCCACAATGAACAGGAAAATCCATTGTATGAATATTACGACCGGTTGTTAGAAATGGCCAGAGAGTTTGATGTAACGCTGAGTCTTGGTGATGGGATGCGCCCCGGCTGCTTAGCTGACGCTACAGATAGAGCTCAGATTGAAGAGTTGCTCATTCTAGGTGAGTTGGTTCAGCGGGCTCAGGAGGCTGGAGTTCAGGTTATGGTTGAAGGTCCAGGGCATTTACCCTTGAACCAAATTGAGACTAATGTTCAACTGCAAAAATCAATCTGTAAGGGTGCTCCTTTTTATGTTCTCGGTCCACTTGTGACCGATATTGGTGCTGGTTATGACCATATTACTGGGGCTATTGGTGGTGCTATAGCTGCTGCCGCCGGTACTGATTTTTTATGTTACGTAACACCTTCTGAACACCTTGGGCTTCCGGAATCGGAAGATGTTAGAGATGGCATAATAGCCTCACGTATAGCTGCACATGTTGGTGATATTGTTAAAGGAGTCAAAGGGGCAATAGAATTGGATAGGAAGATGGCTACTGCTCGTAAGGCATTGGATTGGGAAGAGCAAATAAGGTTGTCATTAAATCCGGAATTATCTCGCCGAGTTCATAATAAACATGCTACTGCTGGAAAAGCTTGTAGTATGTGTGGCAAGTATTGTGCTATGGAGTTAGTGGAAAAGTATTTAGGCATTTCCGCTCCAAAATGTTAGGGGCATGGAAAAAATTATGACGCAATGGAGGCAACATGCTTGACGAACTGATGATATCTAAGGCGATTATTGAAAATTTTAGTAAAGACTTTCTGGATGCTCTGGACGTGGACGTTGCTGTAGCTGGCGCTGGCCCATCCGGGATGACAGTAGCCTATTATCTGGCAAAAAAAGGTGTAAAAACGGTTATTTTTGAACGAGGCCTTCGTCCTGGTGGGGGGATGCCTGGTGGTGGCATGATGTTTAATACTATTGTTGTGCAGGAAGAAGCCAAAGAAATACTCGATGAGTTTGATATCAGAAATAAAGAGCATTCAAAAGGCTACTTTATTGCGGATGCTGTAGAAGCAACCGCAGCCCTTTGCCTTAAGGCAATTCAAGCTGGTACTAAGATATTTAATCTGATGAGAGTTGAAGATGTGGTGATACGAGATAATGATAGGGTAACTGGCCTTGTCCTGAATTGGAGCGCCGTTGAGTTAGCCCGGCTGCATGTAGATCCTCTGTCAATGCGGGCTAAGGTAGTGATAGATGCTACTGGACATGCTAGTGAAATTTGCCATATAGTGGTAGATAAATTAGGCGGTAAGTTAAGAACAGAGGATGGAAGGATAATGGGTGAAAGGTCAATGTGGGCTGAAGTGGCAGAAGAGAAAGTAAAAGAGAATACCAGAGAAGTTTATCCTGGCTTAATTGTGGCCGGTATGGCAGCCAATGCGGTTTTTGGTACACCCAGAATGGGTCCAATTTTTGGTGGTATGCTTCTCTCTGGGAGACAAGCTGCTGAGGTCGCTCAGGGTATTTTACAGCAGTTAAAGGTATCATCGTGAAGGTAGATAACAGATACGAATGCTTCTTATCTTGCCTATCAGATACCTTCCTTAGGGATAGACCTCTATTGGATTTCGCAAGTGAGCGATGATATTGCGAGATTAGTGGAGGTTCTTAACTATATTTGGAAGCATTCTGGCTGGTGATTGGTATCGTCATCGCGATAGCGCTCGGGGTTTTAGTCAAGTCCTTGATAAGCATTTACAATAAGTTCCAGTATTTGATCACAAGGGCTCAACGGAAATTCGCAGATGTCGACATAATTATGCAGGAAAGGTTGGATAATGTTCATGCGCTGGCACAAATAACAAAGAAGTACGATATCCACGAGTATAAGGCTTTGAAGGATGTTATCGAAGCCAGAAGTAGATGGACCAAAGATGCTGAATTGAATGAAAGGTCAAGCTCGCTTCTGAATTGGAAAATAACTATTTAAAGCTACATGCTGTCTTTGAAAAGTATCCTGACCTCAAAGCCGATAAAATGCATATAGCCCTAATGGATAGAGATTCTGGAATAGAGGGGAGACTTCGCAAAACCCGATTGGAATACAACCGGGTGGCCCAGCAATATAATGAAAGAACAAGGCGATTCCCCCGAAATATCATGGCTCGTGCACACAACTTCAAAGAGTTATATTATCTTACTTTTGAAGGCCAAGAAGCTTATGAACCTAAAAAATCTTTAATGATGAGCCATGACTTTAAAGCAACGGAGGAAGTAAAACTATGACTGTGGAGGCTCATTTATAGTGTGGCAAAGAGTTTTTAACAAACGGAGCAAGCTATCCTTTTCCAGAGAGGAACTGAATAAAGTTCTAGATAGCCCTGATTATAGTCCGAAAGTTCTGATTTCTCTATTTGAAAAAGCTTTGGATAAGGAATTTAATGCTGACTCTGGTGTGCAAGCAAAGTATTCGATAAAAACACATACCTTGATGGTTATGGGGCAATTTGAAAAGTAT
>CAZZHQ010000183.1:0-1217 GCA_964654015.1 uncultured Dehalococcoidales bacterium
TTATGCAAGTAACAGCTAGTGTTTATGTAGAAACCGGATATCAGGGAGCCAATGTAGGCTATATAACAACCGAGCAGGGTGTAGTGATGGTGGATACTCCTCAAAGACCTACCGACGCGGTCGCGTGGCGAAAACAGATTAAAAAGGCAGGGGAGATTAGTTATTTAATAAATACACATTCACATGGTGACCACTTTTTCGGTAATTACTTCTTTGATGCCCCGATCATTGCCCATCAGAAAGCGAGGGAAGCCATTCTGAAAGCAGATGTGAATCTACTTCTGGCACGAGTGGAAGAGATAGACCCCGATGGTTTTCCGCTGGTTTCTGACTATCATGTCAATGCTCCCAATATCACCTTCTCGGAAAACTTCACTCTTTATCCCGGTAATCCTACTATTGAGTTAATCCCTCTGCCCGGTCATAGCGCTGGTGGAATTGGCGTACTGATTCCTGAGGAGAGAGTTGTTTTTGTCGGAGACAATATATTCTTTAAGCTTCAAGCATTTCTTCATGAAGCGGACCCGGCAACCTGGCAACAATCCCTGAAGAGGATAGGCGAGTTGGATATAGACCGCATTATCCCGGGCCATGGAGAAATCTGCGACAAGAGCTATCTTGTTGAACAATCAGATTTCGTTCAGGAATGGGTTGATACGGTACAAAAAGCAATCGACAAGGGCTGGACTAAGGAAGAAGCCTTATCAAAGATATCCTTGCTTGGTTGCTACCCGATGGCGCCCGGTAACGAAAAGAGGGGACTAGAGCTACAGAGGATGAACGTTTCACGCCTTTATGACGTATTGACTCAGGTATAACCGTTTAGTCCAATGTTTATTGCTCTTCCTTAACGTAGCTAGCCCGGTTTCGCATTGTTAATGAGATGGAAATCTTATTAACAATGACTGTGACATGCTCCTGCCAGTTGTTTCAAAAATTAATGACGATAAATTACTTTGCTTTTCTGAAACATAGGACTTCGAGCAATCACTAACTGTATTATTTTTCAGCTTAATACTATTTACATCAGATGAAATAGTTACATGCGTATAACTTCAACCACCCACAGTGATTTACTTTCTGGTTGGCTTCATTGGAAGATGTTGAGAGAGTTGGTCTTCAGTTTATGATTTTCTATACTCAAATGGAAAAAACTATTGACATATATTCGTCGCGGAGTATAATGTTACCAGTCTTGCATTTTACTTTTTTACATT
>CAZZHQ010000183.1:1317-4775 GCA_964654015.1 uncultured Dehalococcoidales bacterium
CATTTTACTTTTTTACATTGATAAAGTAACTGGAGGTATTATTATGTGAGGGACGGACTAGCATGGGTAACAGGAACAAATATTTTTGGAGGTAAGGAAAATGAAATCTAGGTTAGCAATATTAGTAGTAGTAGTAATTACCGTCATAGCACTGCTTGTTGCCGGCTGCGCTCCTAAAGCAGAGCCAGCACCTGCACCAACTACAGCTCCAACTACAGCTCCAACCACAGCACCAGCACCGACACCAGCACCGGAAGGGGAAACCTATGAATGGAGAGCTCAAACGCTGTGGGACGCCGGTGAGAATGTCTATGTAGATTTTACCAATTGGTGTGAGGATGTAGGAAAGTTGAGTGGTGGTCAACTAACTATCGAACCATTCCCGGCTGGGGCGATAGTATCGTATGACGAAGCATTCGATGCCGTCCGCCAGGGAATGTTCGAGATTAACGGAGCTAGCTACGCCTCAGGCAAGGACATAGCTTTCAATAATTCGGTTGCTCCATTTGTAGTATATGAAAGTTTCCTTCAGCAGCGAGCATGGTATTATCGCGCTGGAGGTAAAGAACTACTGGATGAACTCTACAGGCAATGGGATTTACAGAACCTTGGTATTCATGGTTGGGGTAATGAATCCCTGGTTTTCAAGGATGCAGTTGATACCATTGAAGAGTTTGAAGGGCTTAAGATAAGAGCTCCAGCGGGTGATGTTGCAAAATTAATGGAGCGTTTGGGGGCTGATGTAGCAACAATCCCAGGTCCTGATGTTTACCTTGCATTGTCAACTGGTGTTATCGATGCAGCGGATTGGGGTTCACCATCGATGAATATGAGCAAAGGTTTCTTTGAGGTAGCAAATTACTTTTCATTGCCAGGTTATCACTCATCGGGACGTTCATCTGCATCAATAAATGCAGAGGCGTACGATGCTTTGCCGGTAGATCTTCAGGCAATACTATTGACCTCTTTTGCCAAATATGATTTAGACCAGACATTGACAGCTACATATGAAGATGCAATTGCAATTGCAGAGATGGCTAAGATGGGTGTATATGGTATTCCTGGTAGCCCAGAGCTGGTTAAGAAAGTTAGAGGGATATTACTTGATATTTATAGTGAGGATGCAGAAGCGGGTACGATGTCCGAAAAATTCTTTGATTCACATGTAAATTTCCTGACTCAGATAGGACTTTGGGAGGGATAAAGATTAGGTTTACCTGAATGAGTATAGTTACAAGGAAGTTGGGGAATACTCTTCTCCAACTTCCTTGTTAAATAAGGAGGTAGGTATATGATACGATTCGTGCGTATCATTAATGCTATTAGCATGTGGTTAGGCCGAATTATTTCTCCTTTGCTTGGCGTCACTATGTTGATAATAGTATTTGAGATAGTAATGCGTACTATGTTTGGTAAGTCTCAAATATGGGCGTTTGAACTGTCAGTATTCATTGCAAGTAGTGTATACATTGTTGGAGGAGTATATGCTCTACATCGCAGAGCTCATGTGAAACTGGATATACTAGTAAATATCATTTCTGAGAGAAAACAAGCGATTTTAAACGTGATTACCTGGCCTTTGGTATTTCTATTTTGTGGGGTACTGTTATATAGAAGCTTTGGGCCCGCTGTCGAATCATTTGTTAGGCATGAAACCACTGCAACAGGGTGGGATCCTGTGTTATGGCCAGTACGCTGGCTGATACCTGTCGGTAGTTTTTTTATGTTGTTACAGGCGATAGCCATGTTTATCGAAGACCTGTTCCTTGTAGTGAAAGGGAGGAAGCTTGAATGAATATTGATATAGCTACACTTTCCATATTAATTGCGATTGGTATGGCCGTATTACTCGTTATGGGACTTCCCTTTGCTTTTACCACTGGAGCTTTGGCTGTCGTTTTTATTCTGCTTATGTGGGGACCAAACAGCCTCGGGATTCCTGTAAGCCGTATAGTCGATGTGATGAGGAATTATGTGTTCGTGGTTGGTCCTCTGTTTATTCTTATGGCGAGGGTACTTGCAAAAGCAGGGGTGGTTGAAGACCTCTTTGATGCAGTGCAAATATGGATGGGGCCAATAGGAGGTGGACTGGCAATCGCGGCAGTAATCGCCGCTACTATTATGGCGGCAATGAGCGGGATTATCGGCGCTGCATTGGTTACTCTGGGAATAATTGCATTACCAAGTATGCTCGATCGAGGTTACGATAAATATCTGTCGATGGGAGCAATCATGGCTGGTTCAGGCCTGGGCTCATTAATACCTCCCAGTCTCGTATTTGTACTTTATGGAGCTACGGCTGGGGCCTCAGTAGGCAAGCTGTTTATTGGGGGTGTTTTACCCGGGCTCATGCTGTCAGCGTGTTATATTACCTATATACTGGTACGGGTTACTATAAATCCAAGCCTCGCGCCGCCATTACCTAAGGAAAAGAGAATTGGCGTAACATTCAAGCAGAAGCTAATAACTACTAAAGGAATTATTCTCCCAGGCATTCTTATTGTTCTAATCCTGGGGTCAATCTACGGCGGCGTGGCTACACCAACAGAGGCTGCTGCAGTTGGTGCTTTTGGCTCATTCTGCGTTGCTGCGGGGCGTCGCAAACTCAATTGGGATTTACTTAAAGAGGTATTTATTGGAACAGCAGAGGTTACGGGTATGATGCTGTGGGTTGGATTTGGATCCCTCGCACTAGTTTCAGTATATTTGCTTGCGGGTGGTGGTCCTTTTGTGACCGGGTTGTTGGAGGGATCGGGCTTGAGTCCACTGGGTATTGTATTTTTGATGCAACTGATATTCATTCTGTTGGGAATGGTGATAGGGTGGGTTGGCATTGTCTTTCTGACAATTCCTATTTTTGTTCCCATAGTTGTCCAGCTTGGCTTTGATCCTGTATGGTTTGGGGTCTTGTTCTGCATGAATATGCAGATGGCTTATATGTCACCGCCATTTGGTCAGGGGATGTTCTATATGAAAGGGGTTGCTCCCAAGCACATTACTATGGCGGACGTCATACATTCCGTATGGCCGTTTCTTGCAATACAGTTTGTATGTTTGATGATAGTCCTGCTCTCTCCTCAAATAGCGCTGTGGCTGCCAAATACGATGATTCATCCAGGAAGATAGGATACTAATAGGATACTAAGGGAGAGATGGTGCTGTAATGATTGGGATGCAGGCCAATTATCATGGCTTGCATCCTGTGAGTAGGCGCAGTATTTTTACAAGGAGGAATTATGGCCGATTTTTCGAAATTAAGTAAAGCAATAGTAGATGGGGATGAGGACATAGCAGTTGAGTTAACCCAAAAAGCATTAAATGAAAATATTGAGGCAAAGCAGATACTGGATAAGGGGCTGATACCAGGTATTGAAAAGGTAGGCGAACTATTTGGGGCAGGTGAATATTTTCTTCCTGAGTTACTGGTATCAGGAGAAGCCATGTCCAGGGCAATTGAA
>CAZZHQ010000184.1:0-4770 GCA_964654015.1 uncultured Dehalococcoidales bacterium
ACGACCGTACGGCTAGAATAGCTTCGGCCATGTCGCTGTGGTAGACTTCACCCTTGTGAGCTTTTGGGCCTTTATCATATACAGCTTTCGTAACTGCGCTCTTCCCAGCCTTATTATCTCTAGCCATGAGCTAAACCCTCTCAGCGCTTTTGCCTGCCTTGTTCCCGATTCTCATTCTCAATTCGATGTCCTTAAGAACCGTTTCAAGGCTGGCTTTGACATCCTCTAGACTGGCGCCTGATGAGACAATGGTTAATGTTATTGCATTGGCATAGCTGTCGACATCACCAATCATCCCTTCCTCAACCATCGAGCTTGGGATGCAAACGAGGTGCGTACGAGGATTGACCCTTAAGGTTTTCTTCATTTCCCCCTCTATTTATTAAGATTAGTTATAGTTGCACTATAGTTTATTATTAGTAAAACGCTAAATATTTTTTGTCCTCGCACACTGCACACCAGCAAAACCGTTTTCCTGTTATTTTCGGTGCCGGAGCTGGAGAGGCAAGAACTCCCTTATCAGCCCCGGCACCCCCACATTCCTAATTGCTTTTACCTTCCTGGTTTGGCTTTTCCACCCACCACCCACATTGCCCAGCAACGCTCGATCTCCTCCAAGAGCCTTGCCTCCGGTATAGGCGGTTGGTTGCGCTGATTCCAAACCGTTAGCTCAGCTATGGCCACAGGTTTTGAGTGGCCCTTGCCTATGAGCCAGCCGAGGTATTGGTGCAGCGCGTGGCGCCTCTTATCTGAGGCAACCCCTTGCCTGATGAGTTCAAGGTCGAAGGGTTCTTCTGTGTCCCAGTAATCAGGCTCCGTGTCCCAAGGGTCGGTTTCTGTTGTCCATATATCGTTATGGTTCATTTCATGGGCCTCCCTCTTAAAGTCTCTATGGCTGTAGTCCGTATTTCTTTGCGATGTCGGGGCGGACAGGTTATATGGCCTGTATCAACCCCGACATCGCCATTACGGTTACACTTCTGGCTCTATACCCACATCCTGAAAGTCCGTCTCCAGGATTTCATACTTCTCGCAGCAGGCCCGGTAGGCGCTACTATCGCACACGCACCAGTAATACCCTTTGGTATCTCGCCTATAGACTGCTGCTTTCGCTTCTACGCAATCTTCCAGAAACGCCAGCATGTGAAAGTTATCGTTTGCGACCCAAGCATCGCCGCTGTAGTCATCCGGGTATAAAACGTACACTCGGTCGGCCCAAGGCACCAAACACAGGTAGCCGTATTTAGAGAGTCCATCTAATACAAAGCCTATATCTGATGGGCCGAACACTTGCTTTGATAACTTCGTGAATTTGACTGAGCTTCTGAATAGCCTTACTATTTCTTTTTGTTCATCTTTAGTTGTCATATTTCTCCTTTATGTCTATTACTCTGTTTATATTTGGCATTAGCCAGTACACCTTTGGGGGCTACTCAACTATTTTGAGTAACCGCTTTTCCTAAATTAGACTCAAGTCATAAAATCACCTCCCTTCCGTAACAAGTTGGATTATTTAACACCCTAGTTTTTACCCATAACTTCACCGTAGATTTCACTCCAGCCGATCGCTAAATCCCCACGATATTTCCACCCAGTCCAGAAGCCTTTGATAAATGCATCGTTTGCCCCGATTAATAAGTCATCTATTGCCAGACGTTGTGAAGCTATGAGCATCTCGCATTGAAGGTCGCAGCAAGCTAGTTTTAAGTCAAAACTCATCTCTTCTTCTGGGATCCCGCTAGACGGTTGTTGAGCTTTGTCAGGCTTCTTACGATTCCGCTGTTTGTCCATGAGAGAACACCTCCTTTATTTCAAATATATTCACAGTATTGCTTAATCTGATTATATTGACAATTAGTCTTATAATGGCATATAATGTCGGTACATTAGACTAATAATGTCAAATACTTGCGCGAAAGGTGTTATATGGCGAAGAGAATCGAAGTTTCTCCTGAACAAATGAGGATGTGTTTGGAATTACACGAACGGCACATGCCATACACCAAGATAGAAGAAAAGGTGGGACTAGACCGCCGAAAGGTGAAAGTGGTAATTCTAGAGGCGGAAAAGGCGCGAAGATTCGAGGCCGTAGTCAATGCCCGCCGCGATGTTGCTGGCGCTTTTTTACAAGAGCATATTGAGCATATTAAATTTGTAAGTCAGGAATTGCTAGAGCTTACCCTACCTCCAGACTTTAGAAGCGCATTGGATTATCTAGTAACAGATTTGACATCAGAAATGCACACCAAATTATCCAACTACAAGCTTAGATGGAGTTTGATTCCAGTAATGGGACATACAGTAGAAGAAGACTATCCTGACACCACAAAGGTTGTGGTCTCCCGCAGTACCAGCAGAGATATTGAAGATTCAATCCAAGGTTTAAAAGAACATCTCCCTTCTCTTGCAAAATTAATTAGTAGATGGGAAAGTACGGCTGTTTCTTATAATAAGTTACAGGAGATTCTGAGAAAACATTGTGAGGAAGAAAATTTGGGAATAGAAAAGGAGCGGATAAAGTCTGGAATCTTAAGTGTCATTAAAATCGCCAGTGAAAAGGGTATTAGCGATGAAGAGCCTACGGAATATTACTCACCAAAACAAAAAGAAAACATTGAACTAGGGAGGAAGCTTCTTCAAATCCGAAAAATAAGACAAGAGATGAAAGCACTACTACCATTACTTAATGATCTTAAAGATATGTACACTCAATTAGAGGATATGCTCAGCCCCAGTCAACTTAATAAAAGGCTGATTATAAGCCATTGTAAGTTTTGCCCGGTGCCTTAAGAAAAATAAAATTGTACAATTAATCTTGATTCAGCAATTAGGTCTTCTTTTCTAGCAACCACCCCGCTGTTACCTTCAGCGCCTTCGCTATCTTCGGTATCTCATAATCATAAACAGACCGTGTGCTGTTCTCAATCTTTGAAACAATAGACTGGTCGACTTTCATTTTCCTGAAGATCTAGTCTTGCCACCAAATCCAGCTGCGTGATAGGTGGTTTAGCGTTTCTAGGATAAGCCAAATCTGGTAAATGTCCTTGCCGCAACTTTAGCTTTACCTTCTAGGTTTGTCAGGAAGATGTTCGATTCAGCTTCTTATGAAGGTGCTGATAAAGCATTGGAGTTTTTGCTTTTTATATCTTTACGCCTGTAAAGTGCATAAGCATTATCTTCTAAAATCTACCTTAACCTCCACTGGCTTCTCTTTCACCATTCTTTGAACCTGCCCAAGAAACTTGAGAAAATCCATTTCCAAATCACCTGTGTATAGCCATTTGAATCCCCACCTTTGCTGTTCCCTAACAAATCTTTTAAGAATTGTCATCGGCTTTTTCACTGAAGCTGGATACCTATCAAGCAACTTTGCTAGACACCATCGTAATTCTCTATCAGGATTATCTTGACCAGGAAGACTATACAGCCTGGGGTAAAAATGAGTAATGAACGAGACTTGGTCGCTGGTAAGGCGATTAGGTGGACAGGTTTGAAGGTGACCATAGCGGTATTTGGTAGCGCAGCAGGTGGAATGAGAAACACCAATAAGATTAGGTTCATCGGTGGAAAAAAGAAGGGTAGGTCTGCCGCGGGTTATTGGGCGATAGCAATAATAGCAGGGCTGGTTCCAAGTTATTGTATCCATTGTTGTTCATTATAGCTCACTGCTTAGCTGGTGTGAAAAAGTGTGGTCGTGGGGAGTGAGACTGTACTCGGGGATAATAGACCGCAAAATGAAAATTTGAGGGGCTTCTTTTACCAAGCATAGCAAACACTTATGTTACATTTAAATTGCATGTAAACAGTATTTCGGTGTATCTGGACATGCTTTGCTTGCTGCTAGTTGGGCGGGTTTTGGTAGTAAAGGAGCAGTCATGCTATATGTTGGAAGATTGAACTTTCTGATGAAATGTTACCTTCAGTGACTTCTCCAAAAGGGTTATGTATTGTTCACTCTTGAATACGGGTGTATAATTGCCATAAACAAAAAGACTTGGTTTTAATATATTTGACTTGGATTTTACACGGAGCACTCTAAGCGAATTACGTCTGTAACTGTATTCGCACCTTGCAGGAGGTAACTTTATGTGGTTTAAAGGTTCCTTAGTCACTGAAAAGGCTTTAGAAAGGGTAGCCACTAGACGTGGCAAGAATTATCTGCAAAAGTCTATCTCGAAGAGTGAACTTGATTCCTATTTAGCGGAAGGATGGCAAGTCAAATATGAATCAAAATACCGGAGTACTGTACATAAATCAAAAGAACCTGATGAATTGTTTGAAGATACTGTATGGAAGCTCTTTAAAGATATGAGTTTCCAAGAAATGAATGACGATAGGAATTTTGAGATAAAAATTGGTCAAGATTATCAACAAGTCGATGTATTCGCTAGAGATGGTAATAATATTTTTATCGTGGAATGTAAGTCAAGTAAAAATAATAAAGTCATTACTAAAAGCGAAATTAGCGCAATTTCAGATTTGAAGAAAGATATTTGCACTTCTATTAAGCAACACTATCAAGAAAAATCACTCCGCATATCTTTTCTTCTTGCTACACAGGGACGCCAGTGGATTGCGGAGAGAGAGGAAATGGCGAAAAAGAGGCAAATACTTGTTTGTCAAGACAATGATATAAGTTACTTATCAGAATTAATTGAGCATTTAGGTAGTAGTGCAAGATACCAGTTTTATTCCTTGATGTTTCGTGACAAGAAGGCTGCGTCCCATAACTGGTGGAAATTCGATCTGGCCATATCCTATACCCTCTTA
>CAZZHQ010000185.1:0-4737 GCA_964654015.1 uncultured Dehalococcoidales bacterium
TGCGACACCGTGAAACCTAAGCTGGACAGTAATCATCGCTGTCGCTAACGCGAAAAAGAGTATTATCCAAGGGAATACGGTAAGTTTTACGTCCGTGGTTTGGTATAAGGTTGGATCCTTGCTATAACCATACGGCATATCCGTTTTTGCAGCTGCTTCTATATCAGATTGGCTTGGCGCGCTCTTAGATTTGCACAATTCTCTTTCCTCTTGGAGATGATTATTCAAGTGCCTGTTCGTTTTGTGAAGATGTTTCTCGGAGTAGTGTCCTCAAGGAGCCAGGATTGATTGAAACCGCTGTACAACGAATCACATCGGTTGGGGAATGCAGCCACAAATGAATCATAATCCTCGTTGAAGACGTTCTTAGCCAGGGCAGACGTAAACACAAAGTCGGTCTTTAACCTGTCAGCAGCTCTGTTCATCCCCTCATAATAGTTAAACCGTCGAAACCAGGGGTAGAAGTCCTCTTTGCTTTTGGCCGCTGCCAAACCCATTACAAAATTAGCCTGTATAAGCGACTCCTGCAATCGCTTGCCGCTTTGGAAGAAGTCTGCCATGTAGTCTTTTTCGATCTGTGGTGTTAATGCGGTCTTTTCAAAATAAAACCAAAGTGCGCGGATGACGAAGCATTTCGGATCGCTAAGAGCCATAGACGAATAGTCGCTATTCCTATATATTCGGTACTGCCTGAACTTGTTAATGGCAGGCCACTGCTGGTTCTCGAGTGCATAGGCGCACCACGCCCACCACATGAATCCTGTATAGGCCCACGGGACTGGCAGCAACTCCCTAAAATGAGGCTGTCTTTCCATATTCTCGACCATGTCATGAACATCCTGAAAAAGCGGCAGTAGATCGTCTATCCAGGAGGGTTTGTCGTATTCGAGTACTACGAGGCCTTGCCCTAGCAGACTCTCAGCCTGTTGAGAGAACAGTAGAAGCAGTTGATGGGAGAGTTCATTTAGTTTGGCCGCGGGGAGAGTGCTTTCCGTAGGTTTGTGTTTGTCGTATATATGGGGCCAAGCCTGAAGAAGACCCCTTCTGAGCCGTCTGGTTTCATCTTTGAAAAACATCCTGTCGTTCTTATGCACTAGAGTTTTGACTAGCCTGATCGCATCAGTCACAGTATCGCCTGTCTCGGTTGCAGCGTACGACTGTGTCCTGTGCATCAGTTCTGATAGGAAGGAAGACGCAGTAGAAGTCTGGATTATCCTGCCATCTTGTTTCATGATGATGGATTTTACTGTCTCGTTGACCTGTCCATTCCGGGATACCCAATAGAGGGTGTATCGCGGGAATCTGCCCTCCAATACGGACATAACCCCACGATCCGCTCCCCCGTAGCCGATGACTACAAGGCCGTGCCGATCGACGACCTCCTTGAATTTGGCGGTGATTCCTGGACTCAGACTCGCCAATTCGGCGGGCGTGTTCCTGATCGTCTGCTGACGATAGTCGCCGTGCACTTTCATGATCCAGCACTTGGAATGCTCCAGCGGAATCACATTCTGCACGTCCTCATCTGAAGCAACCACGCAGTAAGATATCCTCTTCTCATCGAGAGCGTGCTCCATTAGAGGGTCAAAGTTGGTGGTCACAATCACTTTGACCAGTCCTTGTTCCACCATCTCAGCTATAAGTTTGTGAGATGGGCCAGGAACCTTATCATCAAAATGCTTAGCAACAAACTGGTGTCGATCGCCTATGGACGGAAATAAGGCTGCCAGGATATCGGAATACGTATAGGCCGCATACTCACTTGCCTCGAACCATTCCTTGAGTTTACCGGGATCATCATTTTTTCCACCGCTTTCCCGATATATTAGCCTCATGGTTTCCCAAAAGATATCTTTGCCAGTAGGAATACCGGCTTCTATTGAAACGCCGGAGCCGAGAAATAAAGCATAAACGCTTTTTCCCTCAGCCATGCTTATTGATAGCGGCAATATGGGATCAATCATTAGTTACTATAAAATACTATTTATTTTCGCAGATTGGCAGCCCAGAGTTTATATATACTCTGGCCATTTGTTAAGTATAATGATGAGGATACTCCCAAGCGGTTTGCTAAGTTCTCATTGTTATTAGCTTCATCGATTATTGTTTTTCCTTCTTCAACATTACTGATTATGTAATTGTTTGCGAAATCATAGTATTCGAGGAAATACTTCTTTTTCATAAAATCCTGATAACTGACTACTGCAATAGGTTTAATAGAGATTGTGGCGTCGGTTAAGGAAGTGGATGAGGTTGCGTTAAAATCTGTTCTTACCTTATCGAATCTATCATAACCTTTTTTTATTTGTGAACTCCAGATCAGTGCGTTACTGCCAGGAGGTGCGATTACCGGTGGTTCGCAGTAATCACGGGCATTTATATAGCTATTCTTTTGGTAGTTTGAGTAGCAGATATTAGCAATCGTATATAATGTGACATTTAGATTCTCGGCTCTTCCTCCGACATTATAAATTGAAAGTTCTACTATTCGTTCCCCAGTGACGGTATCTTGCTTTTGAGCTTGCATATATTTCAGGCTTGGGAGATTGTTAGTATATGCGATGTCATTAGCTTCTCTAGCGAGCCTGTTAGCATCTTTTGAATAGTTTAAGGCATTTATAGATACTATGACTGCCGCTACAGCTGCTATCGCTAGTAATAGATCAATGATATCATGCCTATTCATTACCCTTGCCTCCTAACCTGAAACATGCGACTATTATAGAATAAAACTACGATAAACAAAATGGCAGTGTATAGATAGATATATTCCACTTATAATTCCAGCGTCGGGCGAGCGGCGTGTGGTTGAAGTCTAATATCGGTCGGCCTGATCTGCAATAGAAGTGACAGGCTGCTTACACACAGGGGGTCACTGGTTCAAATCCAGTATCGCCCACCAACTGTTTCCATCGTGTTGCAATTAAATCCTGCCGCACGACCTACATCATGTAAATCCAGATCAAAACGGCCCACACCTGGGCAGGCGAGCGTCAAAGAGAGCGGCAAAGCCAAAGCTAATGATTACTAATCCGAGCTTTGAGCTTCAGCAGCGTTTTGAATGTTTTGGATGAGTACCTTGTCGATACGGTTGCCGTCCATGTCCACTACTTCAAACCGATAGCTCCCATAGATGAAGCTCTCACCTGCTGCCGGTATATGTCCAAGCTGTTCCATTACGAATCCGGCAAGGATCTTCATACTTTTCCCCATGTTGATGCCAGTGATGGATTCCAATTCATCAGTTGGCAGCATGCCGTCGATCAGCCACGATCCGTCATTTCTTTGGGTAATCTCAGGAGTCATATCTTCGCCAAGTTCCGGCAAATCTTCAGCGACTGCTTCGATTACATCGGTGAGCGTGATCAGCCCTTTAGTCATGCCGTATTCGTCGATTACAGCGGCCACATGCACCTTTTCTTTCTTGAATTGATTAAGAAGTATAAGGATAGATGTGTTTTCAGGAACATAAAGCAAAGGTGTAATCAAATCAGCCAGATTAATATCAGCGCAAGTCATGGCTTTTGGCAGAAGGTCTTTAGCATTTACAACGCCAATCGGCTTATCCAGAGTTCCATCACAGACTAAAACACGGGAAAAGCGGTTGGTCTCCAGTGTCTCGAGTATAGTATCCCGATCTGATTGTGAGTCCAACCAGATTATCTTTGAATGCGGCGTCATGATTGCTCTTACTGGGCGGTCTGCCAGCCTGAGTACACCGTCGATCATTTCCTTTTCTTGTGGAGCAAAGACACCCGCTCTTGTACCTTCGGTGATGAGTGATTTGACCTCATCTTCAGTGATGCTTGTTTCCCTGTTTGCTGACATGTGGAATACACGCAATACTCCTTCGGTTGATACGTGAAGCAACCAGACCGCAGGTGTGAATATGAGCGAGAGCACCTGCATGGGCCTGGCAATGGAAGCAGCAATCCTCTCAGGTTGGGCAAAGGCAATCCGCTTTGGGACGAGTTCACCTATTATCACAGACAAATACGTAATGACTATGACCGTAACACCTATACCCAGTATGTCACCATATGGTGATATCACTTGAAAGGAATCCAGCCAAAGCCCAAGGCGGTGCCCGATCGTTGCTCCACTAAATGCACCAGCGATCAGGCCGATAAGAGTGATGCCTATCTGGACGGTTGAAAGGAACCGACTGGGATTCTCGAGGAGATGGAGAGCTGAACGCGCCCCCTTGTCCCCGTCTTTTTTCATCTGTTCAAGACGGCTTTTACGTGAAGAGACAATAGCAAGCTCGGACATGGCGAGCAAGCCGTTGAGCATAGTCAAAAAGATAATGATGATAATTTCGAAATAGACCATTGTGAGTATCTATCATAGCATAGTAATTCTGCCCTAGTGCTATTTTATCTTTTTTATCCGGCTTAGCTCTTTTCATATGAATCCTTTGAAGCAATGGTATAATGCTGCCAGCAGACAGGCACAAATAGACAAAAATAGATTATTATTGACGGTTTAATTGTAACGAGCGTCAGACGAGCGCCAACCGGAAGTAACCTCAGATTGAAGTCAAAGCAGGTACATAGTAGTCACTGATCTCTTACACACAGGGGGTCACTGGTTCAAATCCAGTATCGCCCACCAAAAATGACCTGCCCCCAGGTAATACTACCACCACTTATCTCTTTTTAGCATGGATTGGAGATGCCCCCTTTTCTGTACCAGTTGTAATGCGATTTTTTTGGATTTTCAAGTGATCACCTTTCC
>CAZZHQ010000186.1:0-4693 GCA_964654015.1 uncultured Dehalococcoidales bacterium
AGCTGCTGGTTGAGCTTGTTTAGCTCGGCAAACTGGAACTTAGCGTGCTGTGACGGTGTGGACATATCCCTCTACTCCTAATCCACGTCCAGTATCTCTCGGAGCCTCATCTTCTCCGCCCTCTCAGCCCGGTACTCCGCGGTAAAATAATGCTTCCTCTCCTCGACGTAGGCGGCAATCCAGTCTGTCATGAATATCACGACCTCGACGCCGGCCGATTCGGCAGCGGCCCTTATCCAGTCTATCATCCAGGGCACCACCAGCCGGCAGATAATGGGCTGGCCATCATATAACGGCAGGTCCGGGGTCCCGGGGATCATACCCCTGTAGTATGAGAGATCGCCGATGCCTGCCTTGATATCTCTTATCTTGGCCTCGATGAGGTAATATTTCTCCGGGGTCCACTTAACAGCGTCTACCCTGGGACGAGTAGGGCGAAACAAAGCAGCCGCCTTCCCTATGCCGTATCTATCGACGTACTCCTGGGGGATAGGGCCGAGCTCCACGTTAAGCATCCATCGCCCTTCCGGCCATGTGGTCTTCATGTACTCGGCGATATAGCGGCGTTCTCTCTCTTTTCTCGGCATAGCTTTAATGCCTCCACATAAGATAAACCTTGCTTTTTAGCTTCATATTTGAACCAATTGATGCGTGAACCCCTTATAAGATTTTGTGGTGATCCTCTTGGCTGGCGTGGTGGGATCATGTCATACCACTTAAGTAATTCATCTATATCCATCTAAAAGCCTCCAGCTCATCGGTAACATGTTGTTATTGACAAGTTTAGTACCCATGTTCTAAAATGTCAAGTAATGCTTAGCAATATCCGAAGAGGTAATGAGGAAATACATTATACGGAGGAATTAAAACGTGGCAATTAAAGTAAAACCAATCGAAGCATCTACAACTAAGTGGGGGGAGAATGCCGCCAGAGCTGCGACGGAGTTTGCCGCCAACGCTGTGGCAGCAGCCGAGGACTGGGCTCGTAATACCGCAGGCGCTGCGGATAACTACAACCAGGCTATCACCGCTCCCGGCATCAAGAATCGGTTTCGTGCCGGTGTGGTGCGGGCCGGAGCTGCCAAGTTCGCCAGGAAGATAACCGCTGTCGCTGCGGACCGTTTCGGCCCCGGTGTCTCTGCGGGCAAGGAGGACTACAAGGCTGGGGTGGAGCCCTTCTTTTCTACCCTGGCAGGCATTAGCCTGAGTCCCAGGAAGCCAAAGGGTGACCCTGCCAACTACAAGCGCGTTGAGGAGGTCGGCAAGGCGCTTAACGCCAAGAGGATAGCGATGCTTGGTGGCGGCGGGTAGCCGACCCGACTAAGAGGAGGAGGAATAATAGATGAAATATAGAAGCACAGAACTATACGATGCCAAAGACCCTGGTGCTGCTGGGACTGAGATTATAGATATATTCGTCAAAGAGCCGATTAGTCGTATCGTAATCTCAGGGCGTACTATGTATACGACAGCGCCTATGCTTATGCATCCAGCCAACTACCTTACCAGGATAGAGCTAACTGACGGCTCAGATGTGCTTTTCCAGATGGATGGCCCTGAATGTCAGGCTCTTTGTCTCTACGATAGGCGAGTCCATACTATGAACCATGAAAGATTTTATGGTGGACTCCAAACTTTCTGTGTTTATGGTCTTGACTTCGGTCGTTTCTTATGGGATAAAGAGTTAGCTCTTATCCCCGGCAATTTTGGCAACCTGAAGCTGAAGTTGACTTACGATAAGGATATCTGGAATACCAATGCTGCTACAGGAGAGATTGAGGTCTGGGCAGAGTGCTTTGACGAGAAGGTTATCTCTCCTATAGGCTTCCTGATGGCTAAAGAGCACTGGTCAGCCGTGATGGCGGCAACAGGCACTTACTACTACGTTGACCTGCCTACTGATTATCCTATTCGCCAGATAATTGTCAGGGGTGCTCTGGACAAGAAGGAACCCTGGGAGACAGTTAGCGAAGTCAGGCTAGACGAGGACAATATGAGGTCAGTCCCCTTCAATTGGGAAGTGGAAGATTACCATAGAAAGATGCACGGAGAGTGGATACCTATTGACGAAGCTTTTTGTGGTGCAGGAGATGCAAATCCAAATAACGCTATCTATGTAACACCTACTACTTTCTATACTACCCCAGTCATAACTCCAAGTGTAGAGACTGATGTCTGGATACCTACGCAACCTGCGGGGGGTTACATAGACTTCCGTTGCCGTGTCCAGTCCAATGTATATGGTATTGCTCACGGCTGGCTGCCTCATCACTGTATCCAATTCCCAATGGGAAACCAGCAAGACCTTGATGACTGGTATGATGTCCAGAATAAGGGTAGCGTCAGGCTACGCTTGAGGGCAGGCGCAACCGAAACAACCGGGATTGGCACAGTTATCCTTCAGCAGCTACGGAGATACTAGAGAAGTGAGAGGGGGGCATAAAGCCCTCCTCTTTCTTAAAGGAGCGAAATGTATAATCAACCTGTAGAGACTTTCATTGGTGAAGCATCGGCCTTAGTAGATGATGGTCCACAACTCGTGTACTGGATTTTCATTGAGGCTGCTGCTTTAGGCACGAAAGGCACAGTAAAGATTTATGATGGTGTCACAACCCAGGGTAAAGAGGTTGCTAGACTTGTTACTGGCTATAATAGGATGAATAGCTTCTTCCCACCTATTCGCTGTAGCGTAGGCTTATACATAGAGATAAACGTAGCACAAGCTGTAACCTCTTATACCGTAGGCTTCCTGTCTGAAAAGACAGCCTTAAAGCAGAAATTTCCTATTGGTAGCTAATTATGCTGTTCACAGGAATAGCGAGGGCTAATTATGCTGTTCACTACAGACATAACCATACCGGCGTCAACCCCTGATACAGCCCCTACTGTAGCCATCCTCAAGATTGCCCACGGCATCATCACCGAAATCATGGTAAGGCCGCGGCCCGGGCACTCATCCTTAGCCCACTGTGTCATACTCCACCATGAGCACCAGATTGCTCCCTCTACGGAAAATATGGATTTACACGGCGATACTTTCCCTATAGACTGGGATGAGTACTACGAGAGCTACCAGCCGCCCTACGAGCTGAAGATTAAAGGCTGGAATGATGATGATACTTTCCCCCACACCTTTACTATAGCTGTGGTAGTTTTACCCAGAAAGGCTGTCCTGGCAATGGCTATAGTCGATGCCATTAAGGGTGCGTTTGGTATGTTATCGCCAAGGCGAATATTCACCAGGAAAGAGTAAATGGCACACGGGACACCTGACTACGGACCAACAGCAGCGCTCAAGACAGTATATACTGCGCTTGACTTTGCTGAGCTGGCTGCCAGGCTCGGCTCACCTGTCACATTTGACAGGCGAGGCAATATCATCTGGTTCGATGATTTCTCAGGTTCCCTTTGTAGTTGGAAAAGGGCACTATCCGGCGCTGCCAGCTCTGCAGAAATAACCAACCTCCATTCACGCAGCGGCGCCTTTTCCGTTGAGTGTATCACCCACCCTACTGCCAACCGCTCTGCCGGATTAACTCATACCCGGGCCGTTCCTGTATTATCTCGCATTGGCTTTGAGCTCAGTTTTAGTATGTGTGATAATAACTGGCAGCTGGAGCTGCTCACTAACCTCGATACCGGCACAGAACGTCACGAGGCAAATATCGTATGGGATGAACCCACCCGACTGCTAAATTACTATGGCAACGATAGTCTCTACCACGAATTCGGCCCGGCCATTCCATTGGACTATGACCTTTATTGCTTCAACACTCTGAAGATTGTCCTGGACTATACCACGTACAAATATGTTCGCGCTATATTAAATGGGGTTTCCATTGACATGTCCGCCTACACTTATCGGCATCTAAATATTGTCGCTTCCCCCAATCTTCACTTTAGCATAGTCACCCGCACCCAGGAAGCCGCAGTTAAGACAATGTATCTCGACGATGTTATCATCACCCAGAACGAACCATAAGGAGGTTTAACTATGGCAGGTGTGTTAATATGGGGATGGGACGCTACCAATAAGGTTTGGAGGCCTATCCTCGTGGATGTCAATGGAAAGCTCATTATCAAGGCGGCATAGGAGATAAGAGTATGCCAGGAGTATTACTCTGGGGATATTACCCCACGACCAAGCAATGGATACCTCTGCAGGTTGACGCAGACGGCTATGTCAAGGTTGATATGTCAGCTATCAACCTCGATGACCTCGGCGATGTCAATGTGCCGGCTCCGGCCGATGGCGACTTCTTTTACTACGACGACGCCTCAGGACTATGGAAGTCTAAGGCCCATGCCGACCTGACCACAGGCGTGCATGGCCTTGGTATTTCCTGCCGTGTTACTCATAGCGTTAACCAAACCACTACCACAGGCGCGATGACAACCTTAGCCTTTGATACCGAAATATGGGATACGGACAATATGCACGACAATGTGACGAACAATAGCCGAATTACTTTCAAGACAGCAGGCAGGTATCTTATTGGGTTAAGTGTCTCCTGGCAGACCAATGCCACAGGGGAAAGACTTTTTGAAATCTATAAGAATGGCGCACCATTAGAATTTACCGGTTCACAGCTTCCACCTGACGCACAAAATAGGTGTAATCAGTCAGGCATTATGCTTACCCAATTCGCTGTTAATGACTATATAGAAGCAAAGGTAAGACAAAGGAGTGGTG
>CAZZHQ010000187.1:0-4646 GCA_964654015.1 uncultured Dehalococcoidales bacterium
GGGGGTGACAAAATCGCTTAACAGTTAGGGTGACATTTTCGCTTGACAGCAACATGAATAGGTTCCGTTGGTGCCAAATCTACTCAACCACAGATAATTCTATTTATTCATATCCCTCTGCAGATTATCAAACTAGCAGGAATTACAATAATGAGTGATATAATTAATTTATATGCACCAGTAGAGTGTGTTTGGTAATGGAAAAAAGATTATTTGAGGTTATCGATCACACTGCTGATATTGGGATTATTGTTTATGGAGCTGATATTGAGCAACTATTTTCCAATGCTGCTTATGCTCTGTTTAGCTTGATTGCGGAACCAGAAAGTATTACGGAAAGGTTGCATAGATATACAAAGGTAACTGCTGACAACAACGAAAACCTCTTAGTCGCATGGCTCAATGAACTCATTTACTTCTTCGATGCTGAGCATTTGCTATTTAACAGATTCCAAATCAATAATCTAAAGAACAACCAGCTCATGGCTATTTGTTATGGGGAAGCTATTGATCCTCTAAAGCATAGACTAAAAAGATATGTAAAGGCGGCTACGTACCATAAGCTGCAAATAGACGGCTGTGCATCTGGCTATAAGGTACAGATTATATTTGATATATAAGGTGTAGATATATGCCGCAGTATCGAAACCAATTTATCAAAATCGATGATTGTCGCTGGGAAATCCCCTGTGATTATAAGCCAGGTATGCTTGTGCCAGGCCTTATCTATACGAATGAGGCTATGCTGGAACATATTGCAAATGAACAAACGCCTGAACAAGTGGCTAATGTTGCCTGTTTACCTGGCATAGTGGGGTTTTCATTTGGCATGCCAGACATTCATTTGGGGTATGGATTTCCTATAGGGGGAGTCGCTGCGATGAATGTCAGTAAAGGTGTGATATCTCCCGGCGGCGTAGGTTATGATATAAACTGCGGTGTAAGGTTGCTGTGCACCAATCTTTTTGAGCCTGAAGTGAGACCCAGAATTAACGAACTGCTCGCTGAATTATTTACCAACGTGCCATCTGGTTTAGGCTCAAAAGGTAAGATACAGCTAAACCGTAAAGAGATAGACAATGTAATGATCGAAGGCGCTCTCTGGGCAGTGAAACATGGTTTTGGCTCGAATGATGATTTAGAAGTGACTGAAGACTACGGATACATGAAAAAAGCTAACCCTGACAAGGTTAGTGACAAAGCAGTTAAACGAGGGATATCTCAAATTGGCACATTGGGCTCTGGTAATCATTTCATAGAAGTGCAAGTAGTAAAGGAAGTTTTTAACACACTTGCTGCTAGTGCAATGGGAATCGTCGGACTTGGGCAGGTATTAATTTTAATTCACACTGGCTCTCGAGGTTTTGGCCATCAGGTTTGTACTGACCATCTTAGAATTATGGAAGGTGCAGTAAATAGATATGGTATAAAATTACCTGACAGGCAACTTGCCTGTGCCCCCATAGATTCACCGGAGGGGAAGGATTACTTTGCTGCCATGTCGTGTGCAGCGAACTATGCATGGTGTAACCGCCAGTGCATTGCTCACTGGGTTAGAGAAAGTTTTTCAAAGGTGTTTAAGAAGCCGTCACAAGAACTCGATATTAGACAAATTTATGATGTCTCTCATAACATTGCCAAGATCGAGAACCATCTAATAGATAAAAAGAAAGAGATAGTCTGTGTGCATCGTAAAGGAGCTACCAGAGCTTTTCCTCCTGGCCATGATGATATTCCGTTGTGTTATAAAGAGATAGGGCAACCAGTGTTTATCCCTGGTGATATGGGAAGTTGTTCTTTCATCGCCGCAGGGACACAGAAGGCCATGGATGAAAACTTCGGCTCTACTTGTCATGGTGCCGGACGTTTATTGAGTAGAAGCGCTGCCAGGCGAAAACTTAACGGCAAAGACGTCGTAAAAGAATTGCGTGACAGAGGTATTAGCATCAAAACAGAACATGTTTCTTCATTGGCCGAAGAAGCTTCGCATGCTTATAAGGACGTTACTGAAGTAGTAAATATAGTTCAGCAAGCAGGGATTTCTAAGAAAATAGCTAAGGCTATTCCGGTAGGCGTCATTAAAGGATGAGAACATTTATTACCAGGAACAACTCAATCCCATTTCAAAAACAAGGTCTCGGGGATTGATACATTGTCGATTCTACTAAACTTCTTCTTCGTAGCGTTTTTGCTTTAATAACCAGTACTCAATACTGTCAGACAGAGCTAGCCAGCTAGCCTCAATAAGGTTGCTTGAGCTACCCACCGTTTTCCAGTACTCTTTCCCATCACTAGATTCGATAAGGACTCGTATCATTGAGGCAGTACCAGCAGTTTCGTCCAATATGCGCACCTTGAAGTCGGTTAGCTCTACAGAAGTTAAATCAGGATAGAATTGTATTAAGGCCTTTCGTAAGGCCTGGTCAAGCGCATTTATAGGTCCGTCACCTTCAGCAGCAGTATGCTCTATTCTATCACCCACTTTAACCTTAATGGTTGCTTCAGATAACAACTCTTCATGATTATTTATTCTAGCCGAGCGACGACGTTTCTCAATTATTACCATGAAGTCAATTAATTCAAAAGGCGGTGTATACTCAGCTTGCGCACGATGGAGCAACAAGTCAAATGATGCTTCAGCGCTGCTGTATTGAAATCCCTGGTTCTCCAGTATCTTGATTTTACTGAGTATTTTTACGATTTCTTTGCCTATTGGTATGGGCAAACCTCTTTCTTTTGCCTTATATAGTATATTCGATTTGCCTGAAAGCTCCGATATTATGACTCGCTGGTGATTACCAACTAATATGGGATCAATATGTTGGTAACTATCTTTGCATTTCATCAAAGCAGATACATGAAGTCCGGCCTTATGTGCAAAGGCTTCCGGTCCCACGTAAGGAAGAGTGTTAACATGAGGGAGGTTAGCCAGTTCCGAGACATAACGGGAGATATCACTGAGTCTGCCCAGCTGTTCGTTACTAATACAATCAATACCCATTTTGAGTTTTAAATTTGGTATGATGGAACAAAGATTAGCGTTTCCACAGCGTTCCCCATAACCATTTATAGTCCCTTGAACCTGAGAGGCTCCCACCTGTACAGCGGCCAGTGAGTTAGCTACGGCGAGCTCTGCGTCGTTATGCGCATGAATGCCTACAGGAACTGAGCTTGTTTCCTTAACCGCCTTAATGACACTAGCTACCTCATCAGGTAAGGTACCGCCATTAGTGTCGCATAGTATTATGCATTCAGCACCAGCCTTATTAGCCGCAGCTATGGTATCAAGGGCATACTCTGGATTAGCTTTATATCCATCAAAGAAGTGCTCCGCATCAAAAAATACCCTTAGTCCATTCGCCCTGAGGTATTCAATAGTATCAGTAATCATGTTGAGATTCTCCACCAAGGTAGTTTCCAGTACCTCTGTTACCTGCTTATCCCAACTTTTCCCGACAATAGTAACTATTTCAGTTCCGGCATTTAGCAGCGCCATCAGTTGTGTGTCTTCATTTGCCTTACAATGGCTATGCCGTGTGCTGCTAAAAGCGACTACACATGAATTTTCCAGATTCAAGCTTTTTACTCTTGAAAAAAATTCGGCATCCTTCGAATTAGACCCAGGAAAGCCACCTTCGATAAAGCTGATGCCTAAATTATCTAAGCTACTAACAATATTCAGTTTATCTTCTACAGAAAAGGATACCCCTTCCTGTTGCGCCCCATCTCGTAACGTCGTGTCATAAATCTGCAATTTCATAGTATTAAATCATTATGTCAATTTTTTAGCTTTTGTATAACCAGGTCGCCCATCTCCTCAGTCCCTACCTTTACATCACCTTCTGTCCAGATATCAGGCGTTCTGTAACCTTCTTCTAATGTAGTTTCGATTGCATCTTCCACCGCCTTAGCCTCTGTTATCAGGTTAAAAGAATAGCGAAGCATCATTGCTGTACTTAAGATAGTAGCGATGGGGTTAGCAATATTTTTCCCCTCAATATCCGGTGCAGTACCGTGGATTGGCTCATACAACCCAAAAGTTTTTCCACTGGGTAACCCTGCCAGACTAGCCGAGGGTAACATTCCCATGGAACCTGCAAGTACGGAAGCCTCATCTGTTAATATGTCTCCAAACATATTCGAGGTGACTATGACATCAAATTCTCTGGGACGCTGAATTAATTGCATGGCACAAGCATCAATAAACACATGATTTAGTTTAACATCAGGATAACTGCTAGATATCTCTGTAACGATCTGTCTCCACAGCCGGGATGATTCAAGAACATTAGCTTTATCAACTGATGTCAGTTTTTTAGATCTACTACGAGCTAGCTCAAATCCCATTCTCGCTATCCGTTCAATTTCCTCCTCTGAATATGTCATGGTATCTACAGCATGTCTACCAGAAGAGTCGTGCCACTGTTTTTTCGGTTGCCCAAAATATAGTCCCCCGGTAAGTTCTCTAACCACCAGCAAATCAACATCTCTAACGATATTAGGTTTAAGAGGAGTAGAGTCAACTAATGGTGGCGTAACTTTTACAGGGCGCAAATTGGCGAATAAAGATAGTCCTTTTCTCAACTCTAAGATCCCGTCCGTTGCTTGTACCTTTGCCTTAGGGTTATCCCATTTTGGGCCACCAA
>CAZZHQ010000188.1:0-4509 GCA_964654015.1 uncultured Dehalococcoidales bacterium
GTATTTCTCCTCGTTTATTTAATTTTCCTTTAGTTCTGGACGCCGATAAGGGCTGCGGCCTTAACCGAAGCGAAGAGAGCAAGCGAAACGTACCACTTGATACGGGTCCTGCTTGCGTCCTTGGTTTCCAGCTCGCCCAGGCGTTCGACCTGGATCATTTCGGGGCTGGAGAGGCCACACAGTGAGCCTTCTCCGAACTGTAAGGCATAGATGGTAGAGTTGGCTTCTCCCGTATAGATACCCTCGACGCTGCCTGCTACGGTATGAGTATCGAGAATCCAGTCATTGACTGCGACAGGGATGCCGTTGTAGAGCTGCACGAACTCTCCCAGCATACTCTGGCCAACCTCAAGATTGCTACCGGCTGCCCGGGCCAGATTCTGAATCTTCCGACGGCTGCGTCTGCTCATCAGCAGCATATCGGGCTTTCCTCCCCTGATGGCATCGACGAGCTGGTCAAGCATGGAAAGGGTAAGGGTAGCTCCTGTTGCACCTGCAGCAATCAACTGAGCAGAAGCTGTGGCGGTGTCAATAAGCTTGATTATTCCATCGAACTGTTTGGGGCTGGTGGTGGCGTTACCATAAAGGAACTGCTTCTCGAACTCATGACGGAGTGCCTTGGCTTTCTGTTCGATAACGGCTGCCTCCAGGTCATTGATATTGCTGCGGGTTGCCTTGAGGTAGTTATCAACATCGGCATCGCCTCCCAGGATCTTCAGGGTAGCTGTGGATTTGGTGAAGGTGGGTGTAGACTCGACCCAGGTATCGCCGACATCATAGAAATCGACGGTGGGAAGGGTTGTTTCCCTGGCGTAGGACAGGCCGTTACCAACAATCTGGATGAAGGGCAGCAGTTGCAGTATCGGGCTATCCTTGATTATAGTCTCGATGACTCCCTGCAGCAGGACGTCATTTGACAGTTTCTCGGCTTCAACTAAATTCATTGACATATTATTCTCCTTCGGAGAAATCCTAAATTAGAATTTCTAAAACCTAAACAAATCCAAAATACAAATTCCCTAATGTTCAGGATTTAGAGTTCAGGATTTCGTTTATTGTTTACCTGGGTTTTATACCAGCGGAGATCTTCTCCCTGGCTGACAGGCCGTTCAGGGTTATCTCGACTCTCTCGGGGGCTCCCGCGGGAACTGCACCGGCAGCGGCGGCGGCCTTCAGTTTCTCACTGACAGCCTCAACAATTGTCTTCCCCTTCTCCAAAGAGTCAAAGAGCGTTTCGAAGGAATCGCCGCTGATCAGCGCCTCGGGGATATCCGGGTGTCCTGCGATAAGAGCATCCCTGTATTTCTTCAGGGCTACAATGGTTTGCTCCTGCAGTTCGGTGATCACGGCGGCGCTCTTCTCCACGTCCTCCCTGGCGGTGGCCAACGCTGCATCCCTGGCTGAGACATCCGCCTCCAGTGCGGTGATGCGCTCATCCCTGCTTGCCAGGGTCTCTCCCACTTCAACAAGCGCCCGCTTCTCGTCTTCGAGCTGCGCCTTCATGATTGCCTGTTCTTCAGCCGTCATGGAGCCGTTGTTCTCGACGATGGTTTCCTGGGTATTGGTTTCGTTTATTTCTTCAGACATAAAATCCTCCTAAGTTGTTTATTCGGGTACTTCCATCTCTGCGGCGACCGCTCTCTCTCTCGCTCCGCCACGGGTAGAAGATGCCCGGAACTCTCTATTCATAGATAAAAGCATACCATTAGTATATATACTGCTTATTGCCTTGTCAAGCCTATGACGTCATTCCTACCTTCTCTGGATTCCCTCTCCCTTGAGGGAGAGGACTAAGGTGAGGATGCCCCTCTGTCATTCCTGCCCACCACTATGTCATTCTGAGCGAAGCCGAAGAATCTTTTCATCCATTAAGCACCACACTGCCATAAGATCCTTCGGTCGCTTGCGCTTCCTCAAGGATGACAATGCAGGGGGTCGTTCCTGCCTTCTCTATGTCATTCTGAGCGGTGCCGAAGAATCTTTTCATCCATTAAGCACCACAATGTCATAAGATCCTTCGGTCACTTGCGCTTCCTCAAGGATGACAGTGCAGGGTGTCGTTCCTGCCCACCACTATGTCATTCTGAGCGGAGCCGAAGAATCTTTTCATCCATTAAGCACCACACTGCCATAAGATCCTTCGGTCGCTTGCGCTTCCTCAAGGATGACAATGCAGGGGGTCGTTCCTGCCTTCTCTACTTCCCATTCCGACGGAAGTCGGAATCCAGTGGGGGCGGCGGAAGGGAGGCAGCCTGTTTAGAGCCTGGCATTTTGAATTTGTTTAGAGTTTAGATATTAGTGTTTAGTATTTAACTGGAGTTAGTGTTCCTGCTCTCCCTTATGTCATTCCTGCGAAAACAGGATTCTTTTTTCTATATTAATTTACAACACTAACATAAATATATTTCCTCTTATAAACCTATTGACTTTTATATACTTTATCATTACCATTTGACAGTGATTAAGTAAAGTAAACATACACTGTGTGGTAACAATTACTATCATATCAACAACAATTTACTCTGAAACAAACGATAAGAGATAGTCGGTAGGGAGAAGTTGATGAAGCATACCTTCAAGCGAGTCGTAATCGCGGTATTAATTGCCGTATTCCTGTTGAGCCAGACCTTTGCGCAGGTCCTGGCAGCACCAAGCATTTCGAACCTGAATAGCAACTCCTTTACCGAAGACGCCCCTCCTGTTATCATAGATAGCGATGTCTCTTTTTCGGGCGGAACTAACTACTCTGATGGTTACCTGAAGTTCGATATAACCAATGCCACCGGCAATGACCAGCTCGTCCTGACCAGTTCTGGCACCCCCAATACAAGCGGCGCTATTTCGGTAGATGGCTCGGATGTCTACCTGGGCAATGGAACAAGCAGGGACCGTATCGGCTCCATTGACGCCACACAGGATGGCCAGGACGGACAGCCTCTGCTGATTCTCTTTTCGTCCCCGCTGGAGAACTACAGCTTCGAGGACGGCACTACAGGCTGGTCAATTTACCAGAATGAATTCAACTCATCAAGCACTGGCTATAGCCAAAACCTTGATGGGGACAGCATTGACTACTCCTACAGTGGTGGAACAATCACAGGTACAGGAACAATCAATCTTGGTACTAATACAGGTGTTTCTTTCACCGTATCCACAACCGAAGACCAGCATTCACTCGGCTCATACTCACTGAAACTACACAGCGCTGGAACGATAAGCGGCACTGGTGTTGGAGGCGCGAACTATGACGGTAATTTATCTCTGCACGGCCCCTATGTTGCGAGCACCAACACTTTTCACGCCTTCAACGGCGACAGTATAACCCTTGACTGGAAGGCCGTTGGCGGCGGCGATAATTACGAGGTATTCGGTTACCTGGTCCAGGGCAGTACCTACACCCCACTCTTCAGCCAGCGCGGTGACCAGATGGCATCATGGGAGACAGAAACCGTAAATATTTCCAGCGAGGGGGATTACAAGTTCCTTTTTGTTTGCGGAACCTATGACTACTCAGGAGGATATTATGTTGGCGCCGATCTATATGTCGACAACATCCGGCTCATCTCAAGTACAACAGTCAATGACTCGGTGGTCAGCTCCATCGCCCGCCAGGTAACTTATGAGAACAACTGGGACGACCCTGATACTACTATCCGTAATTTAACTGTGAGCGCAAAGGCAGGAGATGCCACTACAGGGAGCGCAACTGCGCAAATCACCCTGACAGCACTCAATGATTACCCCACTGACATCAGCCTGGACAGTAATAATGTGACTGAGAACGAGGCTACCAACACAGTGGTAGGCAACCTGTCCACCACCGATGTAGACAGCGCTGATACCCACACTTACAGCCTGGTAAGCACCGGACCATGCCCTGGTACTGATAACGGCTCTTTCAACATCAACGAAAGTCAGCTACGAACCAGCGCCGTGTTCGACTATGAGACCAAGAATACTTACAGCATCTGCGTGCGCACCGACGATGGCAACGATGGTACCTACGACAAATCATTCACTATAAACGTGGATGATGTCATCGAGCTGGACCACTTCGACTTTAACACTATCTCAAGCCCCCAGGTGGCCGGTGCTACCTTCCCTGTCACCATCACTGCAAAGAGCGTCCTGGAAGAGACCGTTACCAGCTATACCGGTACTCCCACACTGAGCGATACGACAGCCACCATCAATCCAACTGTCACCACCGCCTTCAGTAGTGGCACCTGGACCGATAACGTAAGCATCACCAAGGCCCAGTCAGGTGTGACTATCAACGCCTCAGGTAGCAGTAAAACCGGCTCAAGCAATAGCTTCACTATCAACCCTGCTGCCATCGACCATTTCACCATGTCGGGTTATCCTTCATCCACTACGGCAGGAGAGGACTTCGGCAGCAATAATGTGGTTGTCACAGCTTATGATGCCTATAACAATACCAAGACTAATTACACGGGGCAGCAACTGTCTTCATTTTGCCTCCGCAGCAAAATGATTACTGAGTTCAGG
>CAZZHQ010000189.1:0-1669 GCA_964654015.1 uncultured Dehalococcoidales bacterium
TTCCCCGTAATAGATACCATCGTCGATATCAATAAGGATGTCTCCACCCTTGTCCTGGGGCTTCTTGATGTAGGATTTTCCATCCGTGTCGATGAACCAGAAGTCCCTCAGCCTGCGGCGGTCGTCCCCGGTGCCTACCTCAATGTCTCCAACCTCTGGGGCCGGAGGCGGTTGAACAGGGTCTCCGTCCACTCCATAGACCCTCTCATCGCTCAGGAACAGAGAGCGCCCAGAGACCAGGGACTGGAGGTTCTCCTGCTGATCTTGCTGATAGTTCCATTGAGGATTACGAATTCCGCCCGTATAGAGAACGTCGAATGTAGCCGTATGCCAATCCGATACATACTCTACACCGGAAACAGAGTTGACAGCCCGGATCCCCACTTTGTACGAGGTATTAACTGGGTCAGTAATGCGTTCCAACATCTTAGAGTTTGAAAAAGTGTAGGAAGCAGCGCCTGAAGGGCGATAGGACTGAATTAATCCATCCTCTGGGCTTGCTGTAGACTCATAAACGGAGACCTCAAAGCGGTTGAATAGCCCATAGACCCGGCCAGAGAAGGTAAATGTTACCTTCATGGATCGGTCTTCGTAGAGGAGTTCACCCTCGGGGGAAGAGCCATCATCGATGGCTCCAACTGTGAGTTCAGCCACACTGATAGATGGGGTATTTGGAAGTCTTGGGTTTGCAATGACAGTAAAAGCGTTTGTAGAATCGTCAGAGCCTCCTCCAGCCTCTTGAACTCTGATCTTGTAGTCGTCATCTGCTGTCAAAGTCGAAGGAAGAGTCCAGAAATAACTGCCGTCATTGGCAGTTCCCTCAACGATTGTGATACCCCATGAAACTCCATTATCATCTGAGGCGTGGAGGTCTACCGTGGCTATGGCGCTGGGTCCAGTCCAGCGAATTTCGTAAGTCTCACCAATCTGCCAGACAGAATCCCCATTGGGGTTGCTGATAGAGAAACTGGCTGTCTCCCCAGGCTTGGCAGCAATGGTGAAATAGGCGTCAGAGGAGTCGTTAGCACCACTGGCTCCAGCGTCAGAGACTTTTACTTTGACTTCTGTGTCGGCGTCGTTGGGGATTGTCCAAGTGTAGGACCCATCGTTTGTGGTAGAAGCCGTAATCTCGATCCATGCGCCACCACTCTTGTTGTAATGCAGCGCCACGTTGGCGATAGTTCCTTCAGACTCCCAAGTAATGATGTAGTCTTCTCCAATACGAAAAGTCTCTCCACCGTTGGGATAAGCAACTTCAAGGGTTGGAGTTGTGCCAACGGCCGCTTGAACGGGGCCTATGGCTATGATCTCGATCTGGTCCGACAATGGATAATGCGTAATTTCTTGCACTTCCAACTTATCGCTATCGGATATACCCATACCGGCAGCGATTGTGTGGTTGATTAAGATGAGATCACCAACCTCAAGATCAATAGCGTGCAACCCAGTTTTGAATGTTACAATTTGATGCCTAAACCCATAACGACCTACAAGGGCCTTTAGGGTTGCAATTGCGACTGTTCGTGATTTGATAAAATTAGCGTTGATGTCAAGGCGATTTTTATAACTGTTGTTGTTCGTGTAGGTATTATTCAAAATAGTTTGGGCGGCAACCGACTCGATATTGTTTTTATCGTATTTGACATATGATACGTTATCATAATTACCA
>CAZZHQ010000189.1:1679-4507 GCA_964654015.1 uncultured Dehalococcoidales bacterium
CGGCATTATGGTTCCAATGCAAATAAATCTCTGTATAAACCCTATCTAATGGTTCATCCTTAATTGTCAAAGTATCTTTATCAATGTTGCCCTGGGTGAACGTTGTGCCATATGCTGCTGCCGAAGGAGCATAAGGAATAATCTTGAATTTGCCTTCATGGTTAATTGAGATAACTGATGCACCAGCTTGCCATGCCAAATTACCTAAAACATCCCCTATCTTCGTCTTTTCAGTGAATTGTCCGGCAGCAGAATAGTCTTTCAAAACACCGTTTGTAGTATTACCAGCAGCATCAAATGATGTAATGTCAACATCGGCTGTAGTTTTGCTGCCAAAATCGCGCAAAACGGATTCAATCATGTAAGGGAATGGCTCGATTAAATCTCCTTCATTATAACCATTATCCCGAGCATCTTCATCAACCCAAGAGTTGAACTCAGAACCTTGGATCGCAATATACACCTCGTCTGTTGCGTGGTCGAAAGAAAGCAATATTTTGAACACCGTATAAATATCATAAACTCGCAACATGCCAGTTTGGACTTTAGAGGCTTTGATAAGAAACAATTCTTTACCTTGCATAGCCCATGTAAGATAGCCACCATGATACGATGGGGTTAAATCAATAGGTTCGTCAATACCGAACGCACTGTCGTAAGAAGTTTCGCCAGCCGTGAGGAGTGGTTGGTTAGAAAAAACACGCCCAGATTGGCTTAAAATAATGCTATTCCCAGCCGCTACAACATCTGTGGTCTCTATCTTGGCATAAAGCGAAGCACTTCTCACCCATTCTGCTGGTTCTACGATAAGGTTCTCATCATCAATGATTTCAAAAACAAAACGAACACAAGCATTGTTGCCAAGTGCGGCTTCGTCAAATGTGTTTTCGTCGTTGTCATTAATAAAAAGAGTTTGGGCGCAATTGGTTATAACGACATCATCATAAACATCTCCCATCCGAGGACGAACCGTAGTTTTCCCGAGGAAATGGCCGGGAGTATACATGTCGATTGTAACTTTTCCACTGTCAATATCGCTTTTATTCGGTGGCAGCGCAAGAATATCAAAGGTCCAATATCTCCCGTTCTTCCAAACAGAAAAGTCACCAGTATCGTGTGTTTTAACCGCACCTGACGTGTCGTTGATAGCGAACTGCACACCGTTTCTGTTTTCGTATAGAGATGTTACTTGGCGTAAAGATGTTATAACCGTAGAACCCCAATCGAGATCACCATATGTAATTGGAATAACCTTACCAATTGAAGATTCGGGGGCAAGCCGGAATTCTTTGTTCCGCTCTATCACATTGCCGCCAAACTCAATTTCAAGGGCGCTTAATTGGGCGTTATAACAAGTGAAAACAACGTTAGGCCAACCGACCGTAATGTCCCGAATCTCATAAACTCCCAAGGGCACCATATCAGCCGTCATGTAATCCGTACCGTCATCAAACATCAGGTAAACGAACACTTTCTGGTTGGTAAAATACTTGGTAGCAAGATTAGAGGACCACTTGGCAGCAGCAGTGTTTTGGAGATAAAATTCAAAATTAGTTCCATAAGCTAAACCGCTATTGGTCTCCATGGTGATACCGATGGACCCAAGGCCACCGAGTTCGAGTAGATCAGTATAGGCAACGCCACCCGGGACTGCCTGTCCACCAGCCCAGTCCGCAATGGCTACATTGCGAGTGGCATAGCGATACCAGTTCGCGGCCGTATCTTGGAAAGCCACGAAGTAGATGGGTTTGTTAGCCGCCTTCGCCTTTTCGGTGGAGACGTTTCCTGTTAGGCTTTTAGCCATTTTTAGACCTCGACTCTAAACTCTAGCACTCCATCGAACACGTTCTTCACCGGCTCATCAAACTGAAGGGGATATGGGCCAACCAGCCGGACAGCATTTATGTCGCCATCGGCATCTGTCAGGATACAAGTGTTCATCGAGTAATCTATTGTGTTCTCAATGAAACCAATCAGTTTGTCGTACCCCGAGTAGGATCCCTCAACAGCCTTCTGTAGTTTCTGAACAAAGACCGAAATGGTCTTACGTTCATTAGTTGAAATCGTCGCAACACGAATCGTAAGGTCCTCAGACTCGTTAACAACCTGCTGGGGCTCACGGATTGTAGGCGATGCAATCATGTTCCCATTTCGGAACGTCAGGGTGTAGGAACTCCTTTTCAGTGTTACACTCATAAAACACCTCGGAGTTGGAGGCTCTTGATCGTCTTGACAAGTTGACGCTCGGATTCTTTGGCGAAGATATCGGCAGCCCGTTGCACATCAGCCCTTGCGCCAGAGGCTAGAGAGATGTTCGGGCTGATATTGATGTTGATACTGGAGTTCCGGGACGAACTACGGATTGACCTTACCGCCTCCTTAGACAAGAGCCACTCCCCATCTTGAACTGCAACCATCGTGGAGTGACCTGTGCCATGGCCCTGAATCTCCCCACCACCTTGGTAGCGGCGGCGCCCACGGCCCCCACTCAAAGTCGAAGCCAAAACAGAAATCCCAGCGATAACGGCTCCAATACCGGGGATGGCTGCTGCCGCACTGACAGCGGCTTCAGACTTCAGAATGTTAATCAGTTTGAGGATAGAGGCGAAAAGGTCAAAGAAGGCCGTAAGTGTATCCTGCCGAGCCCGAGAAGCAATATTCGCCATCTCGGTAAACATTGTCGCCCCTTCGCCCGCGGCCGTCGAAATAGCCTCTCTCATGTCGTTTGTGGACGCAAGGGCTCGAACCTCTTTATTGAACAGGATGTTCAGAGCGTCTCCAAAACTGAACGTAACCTCAGAAACTCTTCGGATTGTCTCAGCCTGCTG
>CAZZHQ010000190.1:0-4473 GCA_964654015.1 uncultured Dehalococcoidales bacterium
AGGCAACAGGTCTTGTATTTAGTATTTTGAATTTGTTTAGTATTTAGTAATTAGGATTTAGAGTTTAGTCCCCCGTGTCCTTCTTAACCAAGCATGTTTAATACAGGTGTGTTAATATAAAAGAGGAGGGTGGTTTCCACAGCCACTCTCCACTTTTTTACTCTGTATATCTAAATTCTGGCGGTTACTTGATTACCTTACTTAACGGCCTGCCAGTAGCGTTATCAACTATAAAAATGGGTACACTTCACCCGTTTTGACACTAACTTAATGAGTGCTACAACTACTGGGGGCGGGTCAGTCAACATCGTATTTAATACTAAATTACACAGTGATATACTTTCCGGAAAAGAGTCATTTAGAAAGGAATTATGAAACAAGTCACTAGCGAAGTATCTAGAATACTGGCAGCTTTAAGGCAGATAGATAGCTTAGCGACATTGTCCAGCTATGTATGGCGAGTTTTATTATTTAGACATAAACTATCATTTAAGTATTTCTATTATAAGAAATATGAAAAGGCAATTCTATATAATTAATATCCAAAGCTTTATCCCCCCTGGATGCCTTCGAAAAACTTCCGGGGAGGATCAACAAGCAACCTGTTAATTATATTATCAGAGACTCCCATTTCTCGAAGTTGGGGAAAAACAACATTCTTTATGTAGAGGAAATCATGTGGATTCACTTTTTTCCTTATTTGCCGTGTCCCTATAGGTGAATTCTTGTCCACGTGCCGCGCCAGCGACCAGTCATGAGAGATGCAGAGGCGGTCTTTGTATCCGGCATCAATCAACGCCTTAAGCGTTTTGGTGCGGGCAAGCGGGCTGGTACCTCTTCCGGGATAGCGGTCCAATCCGAGATAACATCCTTGTTCCAGCATCCAGACGAGATATTCAAGGTCAGTAGTGTCGTTAGAGTGGTCCATTTTAACCCTGCTCAAGGGCACACCTTCTTCCTTCAGGATGGCTATCTGCCGCCTGCCGACCTGCCCCGGTGCGTAGGAGTGCACCATAATCGGGACGCCTGTTTCATGGTGAGCCTGAGCGACAGCACGTAAAACCTTTTCCTCTTCGGGTAACACACCTGCCATATCGCTGGCTCCTTTTAAAATTCCAGCCTTAATATCGGTACCGGCTATTCCTTCCCTGATTTCACGAACAAATCCCCGGGTAAGATTATCTATGGAAACCCCGGCAAGAAAGCGTGTTTTCTCTAACCACCAGCCAGTACAGGCAATTATGTTGATTCCGCTAAGACGGGAGGCCCTGGCTAAAATATTCACATCCCTGCCCAGGTCCAGGGTGGTGGCATCGACAATGGTGTCTATGCCACCAGCTTTGGCTTGTTTCAATCCATCGATAATATGTTTCATGTAGCCCCTTTCCAGGACCTCAGGGTAATTCTGGGGAATACCGATTGTCGAAGTCATAAGGTGTTCGTGAATGAGAGTTATGCCAAGGTTGGCTGTATCAATAGGCCCTAAAACAGAATTTATAATAGTCATAATCTAAAATCTCCTTTGCTCAATCAATAGCAACATAAATCGACTTCCGTGGCTGATTATTAACGGCACGACTGATATGGCCTTGACCCGTGGTATCTTCTACCAGAAAAACATCTCCAGGACCAAAGACACGGCTGGTGCCATCACCAACAGTAATCTCAACTCCGCCTTCAAGGTTAATGATATATTGTCTGCGTGGAGCATTGTGAAAGTCGAGATCATAATCGCCACCAGTTTCCCTGAAAATTATTCCAGTCGCAATCTTACGTTCCGACATTCTCTGGGCACCAACAACATTGTCCAACGGTATGTCGATATCTTCAAAATGAGACTTTCCGTCCGGTCCTGGATATAAGCGGGTAATTTTCATTTGTATATATCTCCCTCCAATGAAATTATATTTCTAATTATACAATGGGGCATGTAATAACACAGTAAAAACCCCGGGTACATATTTTTTAATAATTTAAATATCCCACAGTTACTGAAATGATTGGTGCCCTTTGCTGGCTAGTCTTTATAGATGTATAATGCCAACAAATAACAAGAGAGGGTAACATATGGATAAGAAGATAGCATTACTTCTGGCGAAGATGGATCCACCGGTTAGCAAGGTAAGCGAATTTAATGATTGGTACAATAACACGCATGTAGCCGCCCGGTTAGCTACCCCCGGCTTTCTCTCTGCTCGCAGGTTTACTAAAATCGGGGGTATTCCCAAGGCACACGTCATTGCTAATGATGCAGAATATCTGGCTCTTTATGATTTGACCAGTACCATGGTATTAAAGGACAAACCCTACCGTGAATTGTGCGAAAAAGAGGCCGAGTTGCCCCCGGATAGTTTTGAAACCCTTATCTTCAAACTGCCAAATTTTACTCGTGGAGTCTACGAGCAAATTTTCCCCGATAATCAAGAATATGTTATCCCTCAAACCAGTCTTGCTTTCGTGGTAGGGCACGACGTACCTCAAAATAAACACCAGGAATTCAATGCCTGGTACAATACCGAACACATTCCGGCCCTGCTCTCAGTTCCCGGTTTTCTTGGTGTCCGCCGTTTCAAACTGGCTGAGAAGCCGATTACTAAAAAGGGAGGCAGCGTATCTGAATACCTCACTATCTGGGATTTAGAGAATGAAAGCGCACTTACAAGCGACGCTTTTATAAAGGCCGCTAATTCTCCCTGGTCTGATTGGGTGCGAAGCTGGTACACCAGGAAAATGTGCTCGTTATACCGTTGTATCTTTCCCTAAAAGTAATACCTGGACATATTCCATAATAATATACTCAGCCGAGTAGGTCACCATATACCAAACATTATTGCTGGAACAAAGCAATACCCGGTTTACAAAAGTGCCGCACTTCTCCTGCCTCCCTTTTGTCATTCTGAGCATAGCGAAGAATCTCTCCACATTGAATATAGCAATAACAGGAATCTACCAGGGGCTGTCGGTTTAGCGCATTTCTACCGGTAGAGAGACGCCAAAACGGCTGGCGACCTCTCTCAGATTTTGAGCCGTCCCAGCCGCTATGGGAATACCATTCTTCGATCGCTCTTCCCAGGTCGCCCATTCAGGCATACCCGGTGCCAGCACCTTTGAAAAACCCTTTGCCGGAGGCAGTTCATCAAAACAGTCGATGAATTCATCTACATTTTTCTTATATTCATCCACATCTCCAAAGGTGGCTATATCCACCGCCATAACAAAGCTGTTCTGCAGGTTCTCCTTACTACGTCTTCCGTGCAGGACAGGCTCTATGATAGGAGCACCGGCAAGAATACTGGTCATACACTCAAAGATGAAGGAAAGACCTGAACCTTTGGCTCCTCCTGCAGGAAGTAGTGCCTTGTACTTTGTTGGGTCTGTTGTCGGATTACCATCCTCATCGATAGCCCAGCCTTCTGGTATTGACTTGCCATTCTCACGTGCCAGTAAGATCTTTCCAGCAGCTACAACACTGGTTGCCATATCGAAAACAATCGGTTTATGGCTTGCTGTTGGCAGAGAAAAGGCAATCGGATTATTGCTAACGCCAGCCGCCTTGGCACCAAACGGAGCTACAATGGGACCACTTGCTACTACTGCAACTCCAATCAGGTCTTGCTGTGCTGCCATCCAGGCATAGTATCCCATAGCACCCTGGTGGGTATTGTTCCGAATCAGTCCCCAGCCGATACCAAGTTTCTTTGCCTTCTCAATTACACGTTCCATAGCAAAAGTGGTGACTACAGCACCGAAAGCGTGGTCTGCTTCGACAAAGATAGTAGCGGGGGTTTCTTTGATAATCTTTATCTTTGGTTTAGGATTCATAAGGCCAGTATCGATAGCTTTCATATACCTAGTAATGCCCATAACGCCATGAGAATCAACACCGCGAAGATTCGACCATACCAGTACCTCAGCTTCATTCTCAGCATCATCAGGGGGCATGCCGGCTGCGGTTAAAATATCAGTCGCAAATTTCTTCAGTGGCTCTGCTGCTATTCGTATCGTATTCTGCTCCATAATAGTCCTCCTTCTCTTTCCATATTTTGTGTTCTGTAATTAACTATTTTCATGTCTCTTTATTCATATAATGAATTGCTGATATTAACATTCCCTAATAATTTGGTCTACCTTATTATTTAGCTATCTCTATTAATCTGCGTCCTGAAAATTGGTCTAACAACACCGAGCGGGGTAAACTCAACCTCGCTTTGGCACTGCTTTAATGAGTGCTAAAAATATTATCAAAAAGCGCAATAACCGGCGAGACCAGGAGCCAGCACTTTGTGAGTGATAGCTCGCATACTGGCTTCTATACAAAAGGTCTGAAGCTTCTTAAAAAGAGAGGCTTCTTGAGTGAATTCAATAAGGCTCATTAGGACGAAAAACATTTTCCAGCGTACGGACAAAAAGAAGTGATAAAAGGCAGGTTCTCTGCCTCCCTCCGTCGTCATTGCGAGCGTAGCGCGGCAATCT
>CAZZHQ010000191.1:0-4472 GCA_964654015.1 uncultured Dehalococcoidales bacterium
CCGTAATGAAAACTAACAGAAGATTGTTAGCAAATTATTAAGCCCGCGTATATGGCTTTGCCTCATAAGTCTTAATTTCCAAGTAGTTTTGGGGCAACTGGCGTTTTTGCCTCAGAAGTCCAAAACGTAGGTTCTAATCCAAGTTCGTAAATCGACTGAATCAGTACGCAGATATTGTGGCATAGAATCTTACAAAGGACTTCATTAACTTGGGCAGTAGGGGTTTTAGCCTTAACTGCGGTTCCGAATTTAGCCTTAATCATACTGAAAGTAGTTTCGACATTGGAACGCTTGTGGTAGTGCTGGAGAAAGACCTCACGGTTGAAGTTATAGAAGTGCCACATGCGATTCCAAATATCATTCATATCATTATAGGACGCATTTTTCTGTTCAGCAGCATTAGATTTGAACGGGATATAGGCTGTGCCACCTAACATCTGTGTTGCCTTGAGATTTCTCATACTGGAATAGGCTTTATCAGCCGATACCTCATTAATCTCAAATGTTTTGGCAGTTTGGCTAATCAGTGGTACAAATTGCGTATTATCAGCAGATTCGTAAGGTGTGGCTTCCACACTTGTTACTACATGGGTTTTAACTCCGCACATAATATGGGTTTTTACCCAATTCTGCTTAGATTTTTCCTTGCCATATTTATGATCGAACCAGCGGTGATAGGTAGAAGTGGAAAAACCAGAAGAATCAACTGCAAAATCTGTTTCTATCGCTTTTAGAGGACTTGCGCTACGTTCTATTAGACCTTTTAAGATTGGCGTGAGTTTAGGGTTTTCAAGGTAACGAAAGGCACTATTGTAATGCGGGGCTTTGTCCATAAATCCGTCATTTTGGGCTTCTAATAGGTCGCTGGTAAGCCTTCTGCCGGACATCATGCAGTAAGACTTGTAAACCAGCGCAAAAACAACATCTGATAACGAAAGTCGTGGCCTGCCAAACTTATAAACAGGCTGTTCAATACCATTGCATAATTCTTGCAAAAGTCTCAAAAAATGTTCTGTCTCATGCGTTTGTGCCTGATTATAAGTGTGCCACTCTTGTCCATACGTTACTTTGATCGCCTCCGTATAAGTTACTGTACCATCAGGTTTAGTTTCCCTCTGAATAACATATTCAACAGCGTGGATATGTTTGCAGGGCTGCTGACGTGCCTCGAAATCAGGGCATGTACAAAATGGTTCGCCCTGGTCGAGATTAACGATGTACGTGCCACTTCCCGACTGAGACGGAACTTTCCAGCCCAATTTATTCCTCTCAATTCGAGAGGTCGCCGCTATTTGTAGTCCTCGTTCTTGTCTTGCATCCATTTTATTTACCTGCCTACTCTATACTCTGATAGTATATTACCACATAAGTAGGCATTTGTCAATACCCCTTGACTATATTATTTAAAAGGTATATACTTATAACGTAATAATCCTATTTGGGGGATAGTATGGCAACTGAGACTGTTGAGATTCGGATACAGGGGTTCCGGTGTGAGAGATGTGGGCATGAGTGGGTTCCTAGAAATATTAAGAAAGAGCCACGGGTCTGCCCAAAGTGTAAAAGTCCTTATTGGAACGTGAAACGTAAGAAGTAGATACATTTGTTATCCTTTTCACAACTCAGTTTTAGTAGATTTATTAGATAACCACAAAGGTGATCCAATATTCTGTAATAGTATCCACCACAGCGACCTATTCTTCTGTTTCAAAACCCATAGTCCCACTAAAAGGGCGATAATCTCAGCCATAAGAACAACAATTAGAGGCAATGGGTCTGGTAGATTACTTGGTTGTCTCATACATATATATACCAATAGAAACAATATATAGAAGATTACCCATGCCCAATTCAAATGCCTTTTAAACCACTCCATATTCGCTCACCTCTCTATGATAGGATTACCAAATCACATCCACCTTAGTAATCTTATATAACTCAGATAATCTATACACACCCCCTACATATATACCATACCTCTGACCATCTGTTTGGGGGTCAAAATATACTATTCCTCTGTCTATGGTTTCAAAGGCGTTTATGGCGTGAGCGGTATTATCATAATCCCCAACCAAATCCATTGATACAAGCGCACATTTTATACCCTGATTATTTGCCCGTTCCTTTAAATCATCGGCAAACGATATACAATTATAGTCATCTGTATACTCGCTCTCGTCCGTCCTATCCTCTTTCAAAAACTCCAACACTTCCTCATAAGCCACAGCTTTAGGTATAGTCACATACTGGTCTAAATGTGTTACTACAAATTCCTTACCGTTATCATATCCTAAGGAATATCCTTTCTCGTATCCAGTTGTATTACCCGAAATAACCCCCTCATTGTGCCCTGTATTTTTACCATTTTCGTAACCAAGCCAATACCCACTTCCCCCAAATATGAGGAGAGATATTACTGTGGTTACGATAATACGTTTCATTTCAATTCCTTCCCTTTTGTTTACTCTTTAACAAGTCCTGCAACATCTCGTCATGTTTCCTTAAGATATTTTCAATATTACCAAATGATTTATTGTATTTATTTCTGTCCCTTTTGAATTGTAATTCCAATTGAGAAAGCCGTTCTCGCTGAGTACGTCCTGAAAATCCCATGTAATCATCTAAGAATCTACGTAGTCTAGGATGGAGGGAGCAAATGAAAACAAGCGATATCACAAATACTGGTGTTATTACGAATGGTATAAGCAAAAGTATGATATTCATTTCAATTGTCTTTTTTGGTATTGCAATACTAATCACAAGACTCAGATATGTAATGACGGCAGATGCGGCAACAATTCCCTGCCAAAAATCCCTAAAGGCAAAAAATAATCGCGTTTTAAAATATTGTCTAAATTCAACGAAATATGTTTTAACTTTCCATTTAATCGCTCTAATTGTTGGTAAGATAGACTTGATACTATTCCGTGAAATCTTACTAAATAGTTCCATTTTATCCATCCGCTCTTACTGCATGCCCAACCCAAAGGCTTTTTATTATTGTTCATTTTATCATGTTTCATATCTAATTTGTTGACACTCCTGTTATACTTTAATAATTATCGTTTGAGGAGGTTCATTTATGGGTATTATATTCTTACTATTAAGTGATCAAGTTTGGTTATGGATACTAGAACTCTTTATCGCCATAATATTTTTACGGGCAGTTCTATGGGACATCATTGCATGTCTTAATAGCAAAGGAATAGTGACAAGAGGAGATAAGAGCCAAGGTATTCTTCTGTCATTTTGGGCAATGGCAGTAATAATTATTGAAATCATACTTTCCACCGATATAATAAATAACTATAAGATATTAGTGGGCTTGATAAACCTTTTTGCTTTTTTATACCTTTTCATTTTTAGTAGTTATTTCACGAACAAAATTATTGGTTGGTCTGGAAAACTTCACGATAAGAAATATCATGTATATTGACTTGGATTTAGCTTACTCCACAGTTTGTATAACTTAAATTACGTGGGGGAGGTTGAATAATGCCAAAATCACCATTTGAAAGAAAAATTGATAAAACCCAAAGTGAGTTAGAGCAATTTAAAGAAAACAATGATGCGGTAATTGATTCGATAGAAGAGGACTTATTACTACTACAACGATTTGTAGCAAAGGAAAGCATTACTAATATGGCTAATAGTTTTATTGAAAAGATATGGGAAATTGAAGACCAAATAGAGCAAGACAGTAATGAGCGTAAGCTAATAGTTGAATTCACGTCTGCATTATCCAAAATAAACATCTCTGAGTCTCCCTTAGAAGTGGCATCTGATTTTAGAACGAAATGTTTCGATAAAATGCACGAATTGGGTTTTCATTTTCTCAATGATCCCCTTTGATCGCATCTTTGATCGTAATCTTTGTCTCTTTATGCGAATCCTTTTTATAGCTAATGCAGTTTCGGTATCCGCGTTAAAGAAAAACATTCTTTTTGTTGGAGGTGTGTTGTGTGTAAGGCTATTGGCTTTATTATTGATGTTGCTGGAGTGGCGGCTATCATTCTTAGTTTGGCTCTCTATGCTTTGGGTGTGATTTCTATGGATCAGGCACTTTGGGCAATTGTAATACCTTCGATTGGTGGCATGGTTATTGGAACTATCATGCTTATTTTCTGTTAAACGAGTACCATTCTTTATAAGCCAACTACCTAATACTATTTCAAAGAGACCTATAGTAAGAGGAATAGCAATGCCATATATTAGTCCTAAACCTACGAGTAACGTATTGAAAGATAAGATGATAGTTGTTAACCCAATAAATTGGCATGGTCTTTGTGGAACCAATCTATAGGTAAATTTAGATAACCAATTTTGAAAGTTACCCATCTACCTCACCTCGCACTCGTAAAAGGCTGACTTTTGAGGCAGATTGACCTCTTTTGGGGCAACGAAGACTTGTGGGGCAAAGCCCGCGTATATGGGAATCACGGCATGGCGAGGGACTATACCATAGATGGATT
>CAZZHQ010000192.1:0-4444 GCA_964654015.1 uncultured Dehalococcoidales bacterium
TTCTAAGCTACGTCCATACCTCCGAAAAGCCACAATTGTTGATTACAGAGGAGTGTGTAGCGCTGATATGTATCCAATACGATTTGACCGCACTATCATGGAGCCTCAATTTGCAGCTTGGATGTTAATTTCAGATAGTTTTACAAAATATGCTGATGAGCAATCGCGCAGGGCACGGATGCCAAAATTAAATAGGGATCAATTATTCTCATATAAAGCTTCAGTGCCACCATTAGATGAGCAGCGTGAGATCATATCAAGACTGGATAAGCTTTTCTCTGCATCGAATAAACTCAATGAATTAATGTCAACTGAATTGGTGACCATTACTATCTTGCCTGCTGTGCTACTAGGGCGGGCTTTTACAGGAGGTATATGACATGGCTGAGCAAGAGAAGACGATATGGGGTATACATGCCGGCAAGACAGGTGATGCAGATAGTCTTTTTCTCAAGCATAATTTCATAGCTCTTGGCTGGTCAAAGGTGGGCGATTTATCAAAGCTCAAAGCAGACCGGGAAGAATTCAAGAAAAAAGTTGCCCTTGATTATCCGGATAGCAAGCCTAAGGCCATCATAACCTATGCCGGCGAGTTGTATCGCTTTGTCTATGAAATGAAAACCGGGGACTATATTGTGTTCCCATCCAAACGGGATAGGCAAGTGCATATAGGGGTTGTTGACGGTGAGTATAAATATGACCCTTCCATAGAACAAAGCTATCCAAACCTGCGGCCCGTCAAGTGGCTGAAAGCTGTCCCCCGGACGCAATTCTCACAGGGCGCACTTTATGAGATCGGCTCTGCGATGAGCCTGTTCCAGGTGAGGAACTATGCCGATGAGTTTATTGCGGCGGTAAAAGGGAAAATGCAAGTCCCGCCTGCTGATCAGGATGAGACAATTAAGATCGTTGCGGAAGATATTGAGGAGACCACGCGTGATTTCATCCTGAAGAGATTGGCTCAAGAGTTAAAGGGGCATCCGCTCGCTGAATTTATCAGCCATATTCTCAATACTATGGGATACCGCACTCGATTATCAGCGGAAGGTCCCGATGGGGGGATCGATATTATTGCCCATAAAGATGAATTGGGGTTTGAACCACCCATTATTAAAGTGCAGGTGAAGAGCGCCGACGGCAGCATTGGTGATCCTATCGTTTCTGCCCTTTATGGTAAGGTGTCAGGTGGTGAATTTGGCATGCTGATTACGCTGGGTACTTTCACCACGCAGGCAAAGAGCTTCGCTCGCAGTAAGAGCAATCTCCGTTTGATAGATGGCGAGGAATTGGTCACGCTCATCCTTCAACACTATGAACAATTTGACTCCCGTTATAAAGGGCTTCTCCCCTTAAAACGTGTTTATGTGCCTGAATTAATCGAGGGAGGAGAAGATTAGTGGCGAAAACCCCCAAGAATGGAAATGGCAAAATCCTTGTCACACAGCAATCAGTTAACGCTGCAGTGAAATCCATTTGCAATATCATGCGCCGCTCTAACTGCGCCAGTGCATTGCAATACGTGCCTGAGCTGACCTGGATTCTTTTCCTGCGTATCCTTGACGAGAGGGAAGCTCAGGAAAAGGAACAGGCAGATGCTGTGGGTGCGGAATTCACTCCATCGTTGAAAAGCCCCTTTCGCTGGCAGGATTGGGCAGCGCCAAATGGAGCTAAACGCCAGCAACTGCAGAACAGCTCATTGAATGCCTTCTTTAGTTTCACCAACGGGGAGATGTTGCCTTATTTAAAGGGGTTGAGCGAGAAACCTGGGGCAACGTCCCGCCAGAAAGTGATAAGCGAAATCATGTCCGGCGTCGAGCACGTGCGCATTGATACCGAGCGTAACTTCCTTGATGTTCTCGATAAAGTGCATGAAATCAGCAGCGAGAGCGTTGACCCTACACATGTTTTCCTGCTTTCCCAGGTATATGAAGGCCTCCTTTTGAAAATGGGTGAAAAAAATAACGACGGTGGTCAATTTTTCACACCGCGTGAAGTAATTCGGGCAATGGTAACCGCTATCGACCCGAAAGTTGGTGAGGTTATTTACGACCCCGCCTGCGGCACTGGCGGATTCCTGGCGCAGAGCTATGAGTACATGTCGCGGCAGCTCGGTCCAACGGCCACTGCCGACCAAATAGAGGCGCTAAAGGAAAAAACATTTTTCGGTCGGGAGAAAGAGAATCTCATCTACCCGGTTGCCCTGGCCAACTTGATTTTACATGGGATAGACCAGCCCAATATCTGGCATGGCAATACACTTACCGGTGGGGAAATATACGGCGGCTTGTTCCAGTCCGCACCCGCCTTATTTGATGTGGTCCTGACTAATCCGCCCTTCGGTGGCAAAGAGGGCAAAGATGCACAGACTCGCTTCGCCTATAAAACTGGTGCAACCCAGGTGCTGTTCATGCAGCACATTATTGACAGCCTCAAGAAGGGCGGCCGTTGTGCTATGGTCATCGATGAGGGCGTGCTCTTCCGTACCAATGAAACTGCTTTTGTTCAAACCAAGCGTAAGCTATTGGATGAGTGTGATCTGTGGTGTATTGTCAGTCTTCCCCCAGGCACATTTAGCCAGGCGGGTGGGGGTGTGAAGGCTAACCTGCTCTTCTTTACCAAAGGAAAGCCCACGGAAAGAATCTGGTATTTCGATATATCCAACATTAAAGTCACCAAGAAGTCACCCCTTAATCTAACGCATTTTGAAGAGTTTGCTAAGCTTCTTACCACACGGGCCGAAAGTGAGCACAGCTGGACAGTCCCGCGCAAAGACATTGAAGCTAACAATTACGATCTCAAAGCGGTCAATCCAAACCGCAAGGACGAAACCGATACCCGAACACCCGGCGAATTGCTTGACATCATCGAAGCCAAAGGAAAAGAAGTATCAGCGGCGCTCGCTGAGCTAAGAATGCTGACAAAGTGATCGTTGTTATTCAGCATTTATCGTAGATTGTAATGCCAAAAGTATCTTTGTAGCAAAATTAATATGCCAAGTGTTGAGGAATACGAAAAGGATATTGCACGGCAAGCTGAACTGTATGCTGAGGGCAAATTTGATTCACACTTCAAATATTGTAGCGACAAACCAGAAGTAATTGATGGTATTTTCAATAGACAGGTGATCAGGTTTACTCAGCCCCGGGCACTTAATGACCCTCTTGAATTTAGCCCAACAATGCGGTTCAAAGACGCTAAAGCACGTTACCGGTCCTATGACTTAAATGGCGTTCATCTCCCAAGTGTCGAATTTTTCTTTCGGGTCCAGATCATTGAGTCGCAAGTAAATGCTTATGGTATTTTATCACTCACTAAGATACCGAATTCGTTCGATATGTGGAGCCACTATGCAAATGGCCATCGCGGCTTCGTACTTGAATTTAAAGACCAATTCTGGCAGCACCATTCCATGAAGTCAAAAATGGGAGCTGAATATCCAGTTGGAAAAGTTGAGTATGTTGAGGATTATTCTATTAATCTTGAGAATCTTGCCGATTCAAATAAAGAGATCCCCACGGCTGTACTTCACAAAGAGCTATTTTTCAAGAAAACGTCTCGCTGGGAATATGAGCATGAGTATCGGATGGTTAGGCCATTATCCGATAGCCCGGATTATTTGTCGCCCAAAAGCAATTTTGCTCATATAGATACAGATATTTATTTGTTTCCTTATGATTGGGAATGCGTTTCATCTGTTATCCTTGGGGCTAATATGTCGAGTGATAACAAACAGTTAATAGCACGCCACACTGAGAAATTCAACACGCCTGTGCATCAGGCCCATATAATACGCGATATAAAAGACTGGTACGGCAGACCTTGCACAGTTTATATTAGTTCTCTCGATCAATACCAATCTAAAGAAATTATTCTTCAAGCGGAGCCTCAATTATTATGTACTGATACTGTTAGCTTGGGTAACCAAAGCACAATAAACATATCAGATATAGCTGATTTACCATACTATAAAGACAATAAGGAAGTTGTGGAGCAACTTTATAATAATTTGAAAACGGATTATCACGTTGAAAATAAGTCGGTGGATAATCTATAAAACGCATACCAAGCTCATATTCAGAAAGTGTAATATTTTGCTAACGGATTTATAAATATTGATTAACATGGTTCAATATTTACGATCAGCGAGGGTTGTACTGAAATAGTATAAAAATACTACTATGTACGTAAGAACACCTTTAAATTGCTAGTTGTTCAGACTTACACGCAGGGGGTCGCTGGTTCAAATCTGATTTAGCTTACTTATTCTTGAACTTCCCATTCAAGAACTTCCGCATCCTGGTAATAATGCCCTGGTTCTCACAATAGATAGCACTTACACAATCCTGGGCCTGGCAGTCTCGAATTATACAAAGGTTCACAATATCCCTTTGCATCCTACTCAAATCCTTTGATCTCGATATATGCAACAGCATAGAAGGTGTTA
>CAZZHQ010000193.1:0-4441 GCA_964654015.1 uncultured Dehalococcoidales bacterium
AATAGTGCGCTGGCAGAACTTCCCAGTATCCTTGATGGTCGCAAGCTGGAGGACCACCGAAAGATTATCCAATCCAAACGGACTGAAATTAATCAAGAGCTTGAGAGAGTGCCTATCAGGATTAGCGAAGTGGAAAGAGGGCTACCTGAACCAGAGGACAGCGTATCGATAACCGCTTCTCTGGCTGGTTTGAAAGTGGATAGAAACAAAAAGAGCCAGGCACTTGCAAACTTGGAGGCCGGCGGTGGCGTAGCAGAGGCAACCAAGAATCTATGCGAGGTCGAGTCTGAGATGCTTAGGGTTGAGAAGGAACACTGGTTGGAGACTGCCAATAAGACACAAGTGGCAAAGACTGAATTGCGGGGGTTGCGGGATAAAGCCAGTGACCTTGATGCTACCATTGTAAACAAACAGCGATTGGTAGATGATAGCACTAAAGTAATCACTACAGGCGAAAAGGTTATGGAGCAATTGCGCGAAGAGTGGCAACAGGAAAACGCCATGGAGTTTACCTTTGAGCAATCCGATACATGCCCTACTTGTGGCCAATCCCTTCCCTCTGAACAGGTAACGGCAGCGAGGGATAAAGCGTTGGCTGGTTTCAACTTCGGGAAGGCACAACGGTTGGAGGATATCAGCAACCAAGGTCAATTGAGAGCTCTGATGGTTAAGGACAATACCTCATCCAAGAAAGCAGTTGAGGGACTAATCGTTGAGGCTGATGGGCAACTAGCAGAGCTTTTCAGCAAGATAGCAGATGCCAAAGCCAAGGTCGAATCACTGGAGAAACAGGAAAAGGATTACACCAAAGACCTGTCTTACATTGCCCTGGTAGAGAAGAAAGCTGGTATTGAGCAAGAACTTAACATGCTCAAAGATGGCAACTATGCGGCGGTTTTGGCTAACCAATATGAACTAACAAGAATTGATAAACAGATGGGCGATTACGAGCGAAAGTTGGCACAGATAGAACAGAGGGCATCGGGGTTAAAGCGGATTAAGGAATTGAAGGACCATGAGAGGCAGTTGGCAGCAGAGTACGAGAAGTTGGAGCAGGAACTATACCTAACAGAACAGTTCGTGCGGGCAAAAGTGAAGCTACTAGAGGACAAGATTAACAGCCGGTTTGAGAGAGCTCGGTTCAAGCTGTTTGATGAACAGGTAAACGGCGCCATAATCGAGTGCTGCGAAACAACCTATCAGGGTATCCCTTACAGCTCGGCACTAAACAATTCCTCTAGGATAAACATAGGACTCGACATCATCAATGCCCTGAGTGATCACTTCGCCTTTATGGCTCCAATTTGGATGGACAATGCCGAAGCAGTAACTCAACTGCTACCAACGAGGGGTCAGCAAATAAAGCTCTACGTGAGCGAAGCTGACAAGGTTTTAAGATTAGAGAAAAAGGAGGATAACTAAATGAGTGAAAATAAACAAGCAGCAGTAGCCAAGCCATATGACGTGGTGGTTTCTGTATCTCGCACCCTGCGGGAATTTGCCGATAAGGGAGAGCTAGTTTTACCCGTCAATTACTCTATTGAGAATGCCCTGAAGTCTGCCTGGTTAATGTTACAAGAGACTGTCGACAAGGAAAAGAGACCAGTCCTTCAAGCCTGTTCAAAGGCAAGCATCGCCAATGCTCTGCTTGATATGGCTGTTCAAGGCCTGAACCCGGGAAAAAAACAGTGCTACTTCATAGCCTTCGGCACAAAATTGCTTTGCCTGCGAAGTTACTTTGGGGCAATGGTAGTGGCCGAAAGGGTAGGGGGAGCAAAGGATATTTGGACAGAGGTTGTTTACGCAGGAGACGTTTTCGAGTACGAAATCACCCACAACCGGAAGAGTATCACCAAGCACACCCAGAAGCTAGAAAACGTCGGAAAGAGTATCATCGCCGCCTATTGCGTTATTGAGTTTGGGAATGGGAAGGCTGACTATACCGAGATTATGACCATTGGGCAAATCCACAAAGCATGGGATAAGTCCAAAATGAATCCCGATGCGCCTACCTCAACTCATTCACTTTTCCCTGATGAAATGTGCAAACGCACATTGATAAACCGAGCCTGTAAGAAGCTAATCAATTCATCCACCGACAGTGACCTATTTCTGGAGCACTTCAACCGGTCTGACGAAGAGCAAGCTGAGGGTGAGGTGAATGAGGAGATAGCTGAGAATGCCAACCAGAAACTTATTGACGTTGTGACAGAGGAGAAAGAAACAGAGGTAGCAGAGAAAGAGAAGCAGCCTGTTCTTGCTCAAGGCAAAGTGGAGAAACAATCAACTTTAAACAGCCCAGGATTCTAGCTATGGATATAAAGATATTGGCCTCAGGTTCATCTGGTAACGCCTACTATTTAGACGGCGAAATGCCTTTGCTCCTTGAGGCTGGTATCCCATTTCGCGCAATCCAGCAGAAGTTGAATTTCAAAATATCCCAACTAGCAGGGTGCCTAGTATCTCATGAGCACATGGATCATATTCGGGCAGCCAAAGATTTGTTGAGATCGGGGGTAGACTGCTACATGACCAAGGGAACGGCTGACGCATTAGCTCTTACCGGGCACCGAGTCCATATCATTAAAGCACTGTGTCAATTCAGGATCGGGAACTGGTCGGTATTGCCCTTCGGAACGATTCACGATGCTGTAGAGCCAGTGGGGTTTCTGCTATCAAACCGGGGTGCCAAACTGTTATATGCCACTGATACAAAGTATATCCCTTATAGGTTCATGGGGTTAACACATATTCTCGTAGAGTGCAATTACTCAGCGGAGATAGTGAAGCGCTTGAAGGCCACCGGGGACTTAGACAGGAAGCTATGGTGCAGGGTAATAAAATCCCACATGAGCTTGGAAACATTGGTGGGCTTTTTGAAGGCCAACGACCTGAGCCAAGTAAAAGAGATTTGGTTGTTGCACATGAGCGATAACAACTCGGATGCTGCCATGTTCAAGCGGAGGATACAGGAGACCACCGGCAAGATGGTACAGGTTGGCAGGAGTGGAGGGATAGATGGCTAGACCACAAAAACAAACAATAGATTACTTCCCTCACCAGGTAACACACGGGAAAACTCTACTCATTCTACAAAATGAATTTGGTAATGACGGATATGCCTTCTGGTTCAAATTACTAGAGTTGCTGTGTGAGGTGGAAGGGCAAGTTTATGATTACAAAAACCCCGCTAGCTGGAGGTTATTGTTAGCAAAAACCCACGTCAAAGAGGATATTGCCGAAAAAATATTACAAATACTTGCGGATATAGACACTATCGACGCCGAGTTGTATTACAACGACAAGATAATTTGGGTACAAAAACTCGTTGATAACCTGGATTTAGTCTATAAAAGGCGAAACACTGGCACTCCTATTAAACCTGTTTCTGTTAGCAATAACTTGGTTAATGTAAACAATAACACGGTTAATGTAAACAAAAGTACACAAACAAAACAAAACAAAACAAAACAAAACAATAAAAAAGAAATAGTAAAGAAAAAGTACGGTGAGTTTCAGAATGTCCATTTAACCGATGAGGAATATAAAAAACTCCAGGACAAACTTAACAGTAAAACAGATGAGCTTATAGAAAAGCTGTCATCAGGTATCGAGAGCAAGGGATACAAATACAAGTCGCATTACGCCACTATTTTAGTGTGGAACAGGAGGGATAATGCCAAGACTCAAGGGATTCGGAGCAGTTCTAGGGAATTACCAGATCGTGAAACAGGGTACACAGATCCAGACAAGCTCTAAAGAACAATACAGCGCTAATCCTGATTGTCTACGATGTAAAGGGATAGGCTTTATGTTAGACAGTGGAGATGTAGTACCTTGTCCTGAAAAGGGTTGCATGGCTGAGTCGTATAGAGATTATAAGCGAGACCCTATGAACTTCAAATCAAGAGGAGTGATACAAGACCAGACATTCGCCAATTTCGTTAAAGTTCAAGGTTCTGCTAATGCGTTCAATGCTTCGAAGTCTTTGGCCAATGGTGAAGCACCGTTTATATGGCTTTTGATTTATGGTGGCACCGGGAATGGTAAGAGTCATCTCTGCTATGCAATGACCAGGCTGATGTTATTGAGAGGTATGCAAGCTGAGATGATAGCAAGTGCTGAGTTGTTTTCCAAGATTCGACAGGGAATAGACTCACACGAGAGTGACCAGATTATAAAGCAATATAAGGATATTTACGCTTTGGTAATCGACGATTGGGGAGTTGGATATGGTTCAGACTTTGAGAAGGCACGGTTCGATGAGATTATGGCTTCGAGATATGAAAACGCCAGGGTGACGGTACTAACAACAAACAAAGATATAACTGAAATACCTGAGAGGGTAAGGTCTAGGTTTGAGGATATATCAAGGTCGAAGATTATCTTGAATAAATCTGGAGATTATCGGAAGGTGAGCAGATAGAGGGAGGTACTACGA
>CAZZHQ010000194.1:0-4439 GCA_964654015.1 uncultured Dehalococcoidales bacterium
GACTGAAAGGTGACGGACAGCAGAGCCACTACAAGGGCAATTAAGATGGAATTAAATGCGGATTTTCTCATAACGCCTGCCTTAAAAATATTTGTTTACATTGTAGATTAACCGGGGTTGTCTGCCAATATATTGAGCTATCAGCCAGGAAGTTCACCACACAATTCAGGCTATTGTTTAAATTTCGCTACATACCGAATTCTGCTACGGTCCATAAATTTACCGCTATTGGCAATAAGGTGTCTATTTACCCGGAGCATGCTTTCTGTAAGGAATGGGATAGGCTATAGCGTATCGAGGTGCAAATCGAGGTGTAATCAATTGACAAGCCTGTGATATAATAGCCACAATCTGCTCAATAGGAGTGTAAGTGAATACTACTTACAAGGATCCTTCTAGATATAATCCGCCAAGCGACTGGGTAAATGCTCATTCTCTATATCTTTGCCGATCTCGCATGAACCTGAATCCGTCTCAAGTGAAAGCCATAGCAGGGATAGAGGAAGAGAAATTAGACAATTGGGAGAAATCGATTGAAGTACCTACGCTTGAAGATTTAGAAAAACTTGCCAAACACTATCGTTGCCCAGTCGGATATTTCTTTCTCGAGCAACCACCGGAATTATTGATCAATAAAGTGGACTTTCGCGGTCTGTCGGAACACAAGATCGACAGTCTCAGCTATGAATCACGGCTGAAAATTGATGAGTTCATATCTTTGTCTGACACTTTGGCCAGCATAGTAAATGATCTACGGGTTGCCAATAGTCCTGACATAACTAGGATTCACCTCAATGAGAATGTCAAAGACATTGTGCAACAAGAGCGAGAGTTATTTAGTTTTAGTGATGCAATACGCAAGGATTGGGAATCTCCGGGAGAGGCTTTCGATTTTTGGAAACAGGCAATCGAAAAAAGGGGCGTATATGTAATCTCTTTGGGGCTAATCGTAAATGAAGTAAGGGGGGCATCTAGATGGGAAGATGGCTCACCACCAACTATTCTTGTAAACAAAAATGATTATGAATCAGCTACCGGACGCACTTTTACTCTTCTGCATGAATGGGCCCACTTGATGTTACGCGAACCTGGAACAATATGTGATTTTATTGGCTCTCAAAAAGAGGCAAGGGTGGAACGCTTTTCGAACGAATTTGCTGCTGAAATGATGGTGAGCAAGGATGAACTGCGAGAGTTCCTAGGAAGTAAACGTATGGACCACTATGAATCCCGTTGGGGTGACTCTCACATTGATATGATAAAGAACTACTTTAAAGTGAGCAGAGATGTCGTTGCAATATTGTTGGAAACCATGAGTTTTGCACCTCCCAGCTTTTATAATATAAAAAGGGCCCAATGGGACAAGCGCAGACCATATTTCTCAGGCTTGACCGCCAAACGGATACTCGGTACAACAAAGGTGAAGCGCAGATATGGAGAGCTCGGTGGGCCATATTCAAGGTTACTTACTGAAGCTTATATTGCTGGCAGTATATCTATGACCAACCTCTCAAAGGTCTTAGGCATGAAAATCGAAAGAGTAAATGATTTCATCAACTATGTGAAAACGAATTAGGAATGCCAAAGAAGTATTCACATGTACTGCCTAGATGCAGACACTATTATCAATGTGGAACTTGCTGGCTGGTTCGAGAAGTTGCATGAATCGGCAAAGGATGGTCATATTTGTTTTGTCGAAGGCGTGTATCGCCAACTGACAGATACGAGCACCAGAATAGGCTCTAAAATCAAGAATTGGGATAAATATGGTTGCCTTCACAAGCTTACAACTGCCGAACAAACGCTAATGAAGCAGCTTGATAGCAAATATGGTCCGCCTTTTCACATCATAAAAGGTCATAACTATGCAGGTTTTTGGAAAACCGAAGGTGTGGGTGGTGGAGTCGATTCCCAAATTGTTGCTGTGTCAAAGGAACTTGGTTATTTAGTAGTTAGTAACGATAATTCAATTCATGGGGCTTGTATGCTTGAAGATGTCGGGTGCATAAGATATGAAGAATTTGGTCGCAGATTATTGGCCGGTACTCTGGTGCAGTCTAAATTGTTTTAATTATCAGTATCCGCGGCTTTCTCCTAATGCAAACTGACTCCCGAGATAGAATCGAACATATCACTAAGCGGTAAACAGCCAGTTTATTTAATCGTAGCAAGGTGACCAAAACGCTAAATTGTTCATTCTCACACAAAGATGTCGTTTATCATCTGGCAGTTCGGCTAAGCAGGCCAAGCAAAAACTTAAATGATGTGATATTTGATTCCAAGGCTCGTAAAAGTAAGATGAAAACTACTCTTTAGTTGTTCGGTATCCCATCCGAACAGCTTACACTTATAGATCAGTGGCTTTGGGAAAATGCTTGCGGCCTTCCTGCATAAAAAAGCCACTTGGAATGGGAGAAGATGCTTTTCGAGTAAGTGGACTTTGCTAATATCGCCTGAATTGTCAATAAATGATGACTCTCTTTTATTGATCCGTTGGAAACTAAGTTGAATTAATGCCCAGTTATGAGCGTGTGTCATCGCAGATAACAGCCGATAGAAAGCTTCCTCATTAAGAGCATTTGTAATGATATTAGTAATACTTGGCATGGGTTGGCCAATGCCACAACGTTCTCTTTTCTTATTTTCCACCCTGGCAAAGCCTATCTCCAACGCGTCTTTTTCAATTTGGTTGATTCTTCTAAGGACTTTTTCTTTATTAAATCCTTCTCCCGACGCATGAAAGAACTTGGCTTCTTCGCTGAGTTCTTCATAGCGAAGAGCGAAGCTTCTCTGTACTCGTGTTCTTGCATCGATGCTAGGCTCGAGTATCCACGCTGCCAATGCACATGACTCAACAAAAGCCCGCAGACAACTCCATGGCGCAACGGTCTGTATGGGCTCGGTAAGCGTTTTGGTAAAAGCAACTAGTTGATCCGCGGCAACCTCTATAAAAATGGTCCCTTGACTATATGCAGTCGTCAACGATTTGGGCCGGCCAAAGGATTTAAGCTCAGAGGTCGCCTGGGAGTTAGCAGCCGCTTTAAGCCCGCACTCGTTGAAAAAGATGCCCACATCATCGTGCAACTGTTTAATTGCCTGAACCATAGTTTTTGCATCATTACCGGTCAGTTGATCCATAGGAACATTATTATATATCTTTTATCCTAGAAGAAAGCATGAGAAAACGCTATCAACCGCTGGCTAGCAAAAAAGTTATCACGTACGTATACTGCCCAATGGTCAGAATGATAATAAATGCCGACTAAGCGTAACAAGCAATTTTCCATAGCACAATTTGATCGAGTTTAATGTATGACATTGAAGACGACGGCTGCACAATTCGTCAGAAAGTTCAACAATCCCGTTGACAGCTTATATAATGAAGATGCCATGATGAATATCAAGATAGCGAGGCCCTGATATGTTGAAGGAAAATCATGGAAATCATAATTCGACTTATACTGGCACAATCAATGACATCGAAACTATAGCAGACTGCCGATCTGGTTACCCCAAACGCAATTCAAGAGAATATGAAGAGCTGAAGATAGTGATATTCGGATACATCAACATACAAAAATCGTGTATTGATTGTGCTGAAGGTATTGAAGATATTCCTAAACTTGAAGAAGTGAAATGAGGTACGCACAGAGAGGAGATAGAATGGATAAGAAAGCGCTGGAAAAGCTGTCGCCGGCAGAGCTTGTTACTTTAGCTGAAAAGGATACGTCGCAATTCAAACATGACCGATATTATCCGTATCAATTGGCATGTGGGAAATATGACGCCGAAGGCAAAGCTGACGAGGCGAACAATATGAAGATGGAAGTCATCGCTCTGCAGTTTTTTACAGATTCGAGTGAAAGAAGATTCACCCCAATGTGGACGACCAGTGCGGAAGATAGCTCTCAAAAGAGAGAATATCCCGACCTTGAAAAGGATCTCACTGACGAAACTATTGAGTATTACGAGAAAAGAGCAATGAGCACACCTAACCCAATTTTAAAGGCTAGATATTCCGACCTGGTATGGGAGAAGAAAAGGAGGCACACATACGGGAGGGAGGCAATCACAGCATACCTTTCGTGCTGCCCGCTATATCTAAATAATAGATGGGGCAGGGAATTGGTTGACGCATTGAGAAGGGCCATGGCCTTAAGTTGTATGCTTAGCGACAGAGACCTCATAGACAAATGCATGGAGCAAAATATTGCGGCGATCAGACAAATGAAAGATAGGCGTATGTCTACGGACATAGCAGCCATTGTTGATGTCACAAGGGAAAATGCTGGGAAATGCTCTAAACCGATAGATTTTGAGCAGTTACTGGAAATATGCGAATTGGCGATTCAAGATATCGGGGAGAACGAGACCGACGGCTTCATGTTTCAGAGAGGAATCTTGGAGGCGATGGGGGGTATATTCAAGACCCAGAGTAA
>CAZZHQ010000195.1:0-4431 GCA_964654015.1 uncultured Dehalococcoidales bacterium
TGGCACAACCGGGAACCCATATTCGGAGCGGTGATGTTGATGACCTCTGGGAAATGAAGGTTTTCAGATGGCTCTTAAGAGCGTCAAAGGCTTCTTTGTCCCGGAAAAACCTGGTAACGCTGATCAGTAAATCTTTAAAGAGAGCTTGCACTTCTGGCTTGTGCTGCTCCATGAAGCTAACATAGCTGGCAATATTGTCTATCTGGTTAACGGTCATGCGCCTCTCTATCCGCCGGTGCAACGTGGCTGGCTTGTATTGGGAGAAGTCATGCCTGGTGTGCTGCCGCAATAGCAAGAAGACCTTTCCTAAATAATCGGGGAGTGTGGCGGTAGCTGTTGGAGGTTCTTCAATAAATTCCTTTTTAAAGTATTCGACCAGCGAAACCAACCGAGCCGGCATTTCTGAAGGGCGCAAAACAAGGTCGACAATACCACTAGCTATCGCTTGTCTCGGCATCCCATCATACTCGGCTGAACCGGGCTCTTGCACTATAGTCAGACCTGCTTCACCCTTTATTTCTTTCAAGCCCAGAGTACCGTCCGTTCCGCTTCCGGAAAGAATGATGCAAATAGCCGCTCTCTTTCTATCTTGAGCCAATGCCCGCAGAAAGAAATCAATGGGGAGCCTTAAGACATGGGGTTCTGGTAGTTCCGACAGACTCAATTTACCGTGTAATATACCCATTCTCTTGTTTGGCGGAATAACATATATATTGTTAGGTTTGACTTCCATCCCATCTTCTACCTGATAGACAGGCATGGCCGTACCTTTCTTCAAGATTTCAGGCAGCATGCTGACGTGGAACGGGTCTAAATGGGATACCACGACAAATCCCATACCGGTGTCTGACGGCATATTGGTAAATAGTTCCTTCAAAGCCTCCAGTCCACTAGCAGAAGACCCTATACCAACGATAGGGAAATTTGCCTTCCCTTTTTGGCCGGGAGAAATAGCTTTTCTGACCCGTTTAGTTTTAGGGGACTCCTCTGTTATACCAGAGGCCTGCCTGGTTTTTGGCTTTGCCCTGTCTTTTTTTATCGCCATTCTAAAATCCCTCCCACTCAAATCTACTCCCCAAGTACATTAGTCCTGGATATTCTGATTGTATTATTCATAACGTCTCTTGTCAATATAAATAGCGAATATATTACCTTTGAATGATAACAATATTCTGTTTTATAAACAAATACACTGTATTCGTGAAGTAATATGCACTCAATTACTTCATATATATAACAAAAACATCCTTTATTGCATTATATTTTAGCTAATAATACATTAGCTAAAAATTATTATGGAAAACCTGCAGCTAGTTTGGGCCGGATACCAGCAAAAGCAGGAATCTACCCGGTGGATGAGGAAGCGGTTCGGCAGCAAGGAGACAGCAATCCAGCTTCTTTCCATTCCGACGGAAGTCGGAATCCAGAAGCGGTGCGGCAGCAAGGAGACAGCATGTTTTGAACTTAGTGTTTAGTATTTACCTGTAATTTGGGTCAATAATCAGGAAGCACTGTGAACTATCAGCTACAAGCTATGAACGAAGAGGCTATGTCATTCTTGAGCGAAGCGAAGAATCTCCGGGTATGGCAGCTTACGCAGTAGATCCTTCGGTCGTTGACACTCCCTCGAGGATGACAATACTCTAAACTACCATACTTTTATTGAAGTGAACTGCCCCTCCCTGCCTCACCACCCCTCCGCCCCTTCTGGATTCCGACTTCCGTCGGAATGGTAGAAAAGGGGGCATCGTCTTCTGGATTCCTGCTACCCGCTTCCGCGGGTATGACATGGTTGAGGTGGAATTGCTTCGCCGCTGGTGCACATCGCAATGACGAACATACGAATTGATCAGCGTTTTCCGAGGGTGAGGAGGTGGGTATAGAGGCCGTTTCTGGGGCTATAATCGACCTGTATAGCCATGACACGGTACAGAGCGGCGGAAATCCCGCAGCGCTCATCGGTGACGGTGACGATGTCATACAGCTCCTGGCCACAATTCACAGGGACGACGATCTGCGCTGCCTCTGCCTGCAGGTCGCTCTGCCGGAGAAGGGCGTCTGCCCTTTCCTGGTTGCGCGTCTCGGTCTGCAGCTCGGGGTCATAACCTGGCTGAAAGTTATCAATTGATAAGCCAAGCAAATCCCAATCGAAGGAAGAGGCAAGCAAGGGGTTGTCACTGGCATCCCTGCCTTTTGAGCGCACCTGGCTGAGGGGGGTGGTTTCCCGGTAGAATCCCTCCAGGATGAGGTGATAGCCGGCAGCGATCCTGTACTCATAGTTCGATGAATCAGTAATGCGTGGCTCTTTGGTGGTGGCAACGGTGCAGGAATAGCCGGAAGAGTAGTGCTGGTAATCGAGCAGGTCCGGCACAGTGGCCAACAGGCTGGAAAGGACCGAACGGCCTGATTGTCCAGGGTTAATAAGCAACTGGGGATATAGAGAAGTGATGGGAGTACTGCGGTTGGCGGCGTTGACCAAACAGATGCCGAAACGGCATAAAACGGCCTTGAGAAGCTCCCAGGTGGTCTTTGGGTTGATGGCGCTATCATTCCAGCGGAGCTGGGTGTGAGCGAGGTATTTCCCTGACAGCTCGCCGCCATCGATGCAGTGAAGGACAAACGAAGCCTTACCTTTAGAACTTGTCCAGTCCCAGGAATCAATCCAATATGTGCCTGCCTGGCTGGATTCATCACCTATGGTTGTTTTATAACCAAGCTTCAACACCAGCTCACTGCGCTGCTTTAGCAGTGCGATAGCGCCTGCTCCTGGGGTGGCATACTTTCCGCTGCTGTTGTCCAGCTCGACGACGAGGTCACCAGGGATAGACTGCTTGAGGGAAACGATGTCGGCCGTGAGGTCCAGCGCCGTGCCAGGGGGGCGGGGTGCTCTCCAAACGCCGTCCGGGCGCTCAGCCCAGAAATAGTCGGTTGTACTCTGCAGTCTGATTCCATAAGTAGAACTGATGTTAAGGAAAGGCATCGGCTCGGTGTATGCCATCTCGGAGAATTCTGACGATTTGACGGCGTTAAAACGGAGGGGTCGGCTGTATGCCGTGTCTCCAGCGAAGAGCTCAACTGCGGTGAATTGACAATGCTCGTATGTTTGAGGGGATGAGGGAGGTAAATGAACATCCGGGTACTGGTAGTTGATATCTTCTCCATGTGGGACTGACAGGAAATAATCCAGTGACAGCCAGTTATAGGCGCTGGACAGCTCCGTTCGATACAGGGCATAGAAATCATAGAGTGAGCCGTCCTCCTTGGCGGCGAAGACGATGCACATTCTCTCCGGAGAGGCGGCGTAGGTGACACCTATTCCGTAGAAATCAAGTATGGGATGGGCAACTGACTCGGTATGGGTGTATTCGGCCTTAGACTGGTCTGAACTATCCAGGACAATGGCATTCAGCTCACCGTCCGCCGCCGTGCTGTTGGTCGATACCAGGACAACGATATTGCCAGTACTCCACCAGGCGGCGGCCATGGAGTCCGCATTGGAGTAGGTTGACAGCTCCGCATCCGTCCAGGAGCCTCCGTAATCATGGCTGTAATACTTCCTGATGGTGTTATCGTTCTTCCGCCAGAAGATATAGACTTTCGCGCCGTAGGCGGCGATAGCACATGGGCCATCGGCGGTTACTGCCACTGGGTCCTGCCAGAAGGCAGCCTCGAATATCCTGAGTCCATAGCCGGTATCGGTGTGGCTGTAGCGGATCCTCATGGCGGTGACGGACTGGGCGCCCGCAGGGATGCTCTTCTCTACCCAGGTCTGGTTTGTGACAGCGCCTTCATATACATCATGCCAGGCTCCTGAGTAGTAAACATCGATGTCAACCTTGTCGACTCCCCAGGCAACATTGAAATCCATATAGACGCGCACCTTGCTGCAGAGAACTGCAGCCCGGGAAAGCTCAAGGTATCCATTCCAACCGACAACCAGAGAGCCTTCATAGGCATAGGTAGAGGTATTGCCGTCATAGGAGCTGCTTTCCTGTGACCAGTGGGAATCGGGGTCGTTATGTGCTGTGGGTGACAGCCATGCGCCGCTTATTCCAGCATTGATTTTCGTCCAGGAAGAGTATGTTGAGCCTGAGCCAGGGGAGGTTACCTTCTGGTGGTAGATATCTGAGCCATCGATCCTGATGCGATGCATCGATCCCTGGCCATCGAAAGCGATTCCGTGGTGGTTGTCTGCCTCCGCTCCAGTGTAGAGGCGTGTCCAATTAAGGCGGCGTATGCCCTGGGCATAGTCATAGACCTTGGCTTCGACATAAGGGCGGGAATTCGGCTTCTTTTGGGCGGTTTCGAGGGTTCCTGACAGTGTTCTCATAAATCTTTAAACTCTAAATCCTAATTTCTAAACTCTAAACAAATCATAAATACTAAATTCAAAACTCAAAACTGCTGCCTCATCACCCCTTCCCCTTCTGG
>CAZZHQ010000196.1:0-4410 GCA_964654015.1 uncultured Dehalococcoidales bacterium
ACAGACATATTGTAGATAGACACAGCGTACAAGGGAATCAGAGAAAAAACACCCAAGGCACACATACCGTAGAGAAAGTTATATATGTTCGCTGCTAGGAAGGGTTTTCTCCTCAGCAGTCCTAAATCAATGATTGGTTCTCTCACTCGATGTTCCCAGCGCACGAATAGAATTAATAAGCTAATACCAAACGCGAACAACATGCCGACAGTTATCCACGATATCCCGGATCCGCTATTACCGAACTCTGTAAGACCAAGCATGAAAGCAGATATAAAGCCAAAAAGTAAACCAGCCCCTACGAAGTCTATACTGTTACTGGAGCTCTTCTTGCCCCCGGCTGTCAACAGTAGTCGTGAGAGCACCAGAATCAGAATTCCCAAGGGAACGTTGAGCCAGAAGACGGATCTCCAGCCGAATACCTCCACCATCCATCCGCCGAGGTTAGGGCCAATTATCATACCGATAGGGAAGATGCTTGAGAAAAGTCCTATGTAGCGTTGCCTTTCTTTTGGAAATTCATCACTTACAATTCCGGCAGCGCAGGGCATAAAACCACCACCACCGATAGCCTGGATCACTCTGGCTCCAATCAGCAGTTCGATATTAGGTGATAAAGCGCACAGTATCGAGCCAACTGAGAATAAAAGCGCATATGTGATGAAGGCAGTTCTTGTGCCTAATACCTCACTTATCTTTCCAGCCAAAGCCATTGCTATGGTTGACACCAGTTGGTAGGCAGTCAATACCCAGCCCGCCATAACTATTGAGGTATTAAGGTCCGAAACCATTACAGGAAAAGCAACGGATGCAGAGGTATTACTGATTGCAGACAATAGTAATGCTAAACTGATGACGAGAAAAACAAAATACTTACGCATAGCTATCCAATGTGGGATTTTCTTTTCTAGCTTTCTTTGATGCTCTGCAACCAGACAACGGATAATTCTAGTAGTGCCGTTAGAGGTTTTCTTCTGTGATGCCGGAGTTGACAACTATTGATGTCAGGAAAACCCTAGTATTTTTCGCACCTTATAGAGATTGAAAGCTATTATAGCTCAAATATCAAGTACATAAAAGTCTGTTTTGTTTACCATTAGGTGTTATTTTAAATTATGATTTTATCGAGCAATATAGAACATCCTGTCTTTAATAACCTTCATCTAAACGGAAGACCTCCAACTACAGTCACTCATAGGCACGTTTCCCTTCTGAAGGCTGAACTAATTAGAAGACACAATCGCAAATGCGTCACAAAATAGCTTATTCTTGGAATATATAATGATGAATAATTCTAGGGTGACTACCTCCCCATAACAAAACTGCTCCACATGCATCACCCCACCCCCATCCACACACTCATATTCCTAAACAAAAACAGAGAAGCCCTGACCGGACAAGTCAACAGCCAGGGCTTCCACCGAGATTGTGCGGCCAAGGGCTAGCCTTTATCTCATGTTTATTTTGGATTGTTTTGCTGGATTCGTAAACACATAAAAGCTAATCCCGTACTGTGATCACGAGTTGGTTACTCATGCATCGCTGGGTTTTTCGGTTAACATTTTTCACAGGTTGCCTGTGGGCAACAGACAAACCGGCGTTAAGACTATGGGTATGGCCATAAGCCGTGAAGGTGACATATTCTTTGGTTGTATCACTGGAATCTACAAAATACTACATACAAAGTAGGGTACTCTAAAGAAGCTCTCTATTCCATCAGGCAAGTATTATAGTAGCTCCTGTTGAGGTAACAAATGTTCACAATGTTTCATCGTAGTTCAATGTGCAGTCATTAATATTGTAAAAGCATGTATTGACAAACTCTTAAAGGAGGACTAAGCTTTGATTCCAACATATGGAATAAACTTTGACATAACCCCCTTCTGACATAAACCGGGAGGTACGGAGACGTAGTAAAGGGCATTAGAACCGTTGGTGTTAATTGATAGTGGTTGGTAGTGCTCCTTTCATATTTTTATGACATACAGGAAAGGAGGTACAAGAAATGAAAAGAATCAGGAAAACCGGACTTCAAATTGGACTGACATTAGTGTTGGTCTTGTCTGGATTTTTGAGCTCACTAACCCCTGTAGCCGCGTCAGAACCTAGCAACGAGGTTCACGTTAGTTTTGGTACTGCATACACCTATGATACTGAGGGGAACAGCTTCACTAATGGTGAGGTGATGGGCAACAAGAGCTGGATTTCAGGATTACACAACTACCCTGAGGCTATCTCTGCTGTCACCGATGTGAGACTAACATTGGATAGCCCCCTTGAATTTGACGGGATTTGGCCCGCCCCACTATCCATGGGACCCCCAACCTATGAGTGGTCTTTCGGAGATATCCTCCCAGGACAGAACATTGACGTAAATGTAGGCGTCCCCGATAAAGGGGTAAATGTAATAGTCCCAGGCCAATCCGGCCCCTTTACCCCCGGTTTTAATTTCTCCCGCTCCGCCGACAACACTATATTCACCCAAACGGGAACCCAGACCCTGACCATAGCGGTTACTCCTCAACAGGCGATGCCTAACCTTAACTATGGCGTCTGGTTCATTGACGTCGGGGCGGGGAATACTGGAAATGTTATCTCTACTATTACCTCGCCGACAACCGACGATTCTAAGGGCATTTCGCTCGGCCCAGGCGGGCAATATCTGAACATAAGAATAGAAAACCCGGCCCCGGGGACTACCTATACCTATCAGGTTATCATCCAGGTGACGCCTTTGGTGCCACGGGTTGAATTTATGCCTAATGTTAGCGTTTCATGGTGGGAGACCTTTGTTGCCTCCGGTACTGCCACCGGCAGTTCCCTTTCCCGCACCGTACCTGAGCTTGGTACCTGGACCTGGAGTACAGCTGGCGATTATAACTGGCAGTGGGGAGAAGGCATAAACAGGAGCGTCTCGTTACAGGGCTATTCCAATGTAGTAACGAACCAGCCACCGATAATAAACGCCGTAACCGCCGACCCCAAACAACTCTGGCCACCAAATCACAAGGCTGTGGATGTCACCATTATCGTAAATGCCACAGACCCGGACGGGCCTGAGGACATTGTTAAGATCACATATTCTGTGGTAGATGAATATGGCGAATACGATGTAGCAGAGAAAGCTCTACCCGAGAATGGCGTTATATCCCTGATACCTGAGAGAGACGGGAAAGACAAAGATGGGCGTGTCTATACGATAATAGTAACTGTTTACGACGCTGCTGGGCTATCAGATAGTGCCAGCGTTGACGTTGTTGTGCCACATGATCAGGGAGGGAAAAAATAATAGAGAGAAGGATAAGAAGAAATAGGAAACTCATACTTAACTGAACAATCTCCCTTCCCCTGAGATAAACAGTACTAGATTTAGATGTTACAATAAAAACACAGACATGCTGATGTTCATGCAGTGGTAGTTAGATAATTCAAGGGTTGCCCGTGAGCACCAGATAAACCGGCATTAAGGCTATGAGTGTGGCTATGTTTGAAGTGGTAATTTTTACTCAAATCAATGCATTGTAGTCAACACACAGCAGTTTAAATCAGGCTCAAAAGAATCCATTTTTAACACAAGCTACATTGCTAAATCTGGAGTGGCCCCTACTTCCGCTTAATAAAATTTACCGCTGTTTGCTGTTCTATATATAGAACTACTACGTGTACCACCACACCACATTGCTCATTTATCACGTTTGTTCTCAATTATATCCACCATTTTCTGGATAAACTCATCGACCTCTGCTTGAAATACATTCAGCATTTCCTCGGCAGATGCATTGTACTCTGCATTAAGCTTATCGAAATATCTTGCCATGAGGCGGGCGAGTTCAATCCGAAACACGACAGCATAGTAGTTGGAGGGATTTTCTTTTATTGCTTGGGTGAGGATTTTGTCGATTTCTTCTTCCGAGGGCAGTAGCGTGATGCTGTGATTTTGACCGGGTACCTTTGGCATCGGCTTCCTCCTCTTTCGCATAAGTAAAATTTTAAACATGTATAAAGTGTATAAACTATTTTTACTAATACTAATACACTTATTGCCATACTCATTTTTATATTCACAGCTAGTGATTGGCCTATATACTTTTTGCTATACACTTTAGACACTTATACTCTTTAGCCACTTTATACACTTTATCCAACTAGGCACGTTATACTCCCTTGACTTTTTATACTCTTCAGACACTATATACACTACATACACTTAAGGCTCTTCTAAATCCCATGGATTGAACAGCTTAGAACTGAGCCTTGCGTTTACCACCACCTCATCAACGACCCCTACCTTCTTACAAGCCGCAACAAGCGTAGGCAGGTCTGCATACACGCGGTTAGGTCCACCACTGTGACTAGCCCCCCTAAAACGATACCAGGTATAATCTCACAAAAGGGGGAATAAATGGCCAA
>CAZZHQ010000197.1:0-4391 GCA_964654015.1 uncultured Dehalococcoidales bacterium
GATGATGTAAAGGAAGACCTGCAAGTGGTAAACAGAGAGGCAAGACGGACTGCCGACGTAGTAAGAAACCTGCTTACTTTCGCCCGAAAGCATGAGGTAGAAAAGACCTCCACCAACATAAACAAAGTCATCCAGAACGTTCTTGACCTGCGTGCCTACGAACAAAAAGTCAATAACATAGAGGTGAAGACTTCTCTACCCCCTGATCTGCCAGAAATCAATGCTGATGCTTTTCGTCTGCAACAGGTCTTTCTCAATATCGTCATCAATGCTGAGTTTTTCATGAATGAGGCCCATGGCAGAGGAACACTAACCATAACTACAGAACGGATTAAAAACGTGATAAGAGCTTCGTTTACTGATGATGGTCCTGGTATTACTAAAGAAGCTATTAACCATTTATTTAACCCTTTCTTCACTACTAAAGAAGTCGGCAAAGGGACTGGACTGGGACTAAGTATTTGCCATGGGATAATTACCGAACATGGTGGCAAGATATATGTCGAGAGCGAGCTGGGCAAAGGGGCCACCTTTGTGGTTGAGTTACCGATAGACAGTAAATGAAAAGCAAAGGAGGAGATTACAAATGGGAAATGCAAACGCTTCTATGAAACGAATATTGGTAGTGGAAGATGAACCAGCCATATGTAATCTCTGTCGTAGAGTTCTGACCGAAGATGGATTTGAGGTAGATATCGCGAGCGATGGAGAAACGGCACAAGAGAAAATAGCAGAGCAGCAATACAATCTCCTGTTTATGGATATCAGACTTCCTAAGATGAACGGCGAAGAGCTCTATGTATGGTTGCTTCAGGAGCACCCACAAATGGCTGACCGAGTTGCATTTACCACTGGAAGCGTAATCGGAGGAGAAACTCTGGCTTTCTTAGAGAATTCTGGGCGGCCTCGTCTGTTTAAGCCATTTGGCCGCAACGAACTGAAAGCTTTTATTGGGGAAGTGTTAGGGCAAATAGAAAAGTAACCTATGGGATGTCCAGCGGTCTTATCAATTGCTACTTCTCAATCTCGAATGATAGAAGTCCGTGACGCCACTCTCAATAGCACTTATATGCGACGAAATTGCATTCTGTCACATTAACTTAAAAAATGAAATGTGCTTGCTAAGCTAGCCAACCGAGCAAGAATAGTGTCGCTCTCTCGGTAATCTTGTGTTTGCCGCACCGCCAGCCGTACTATAATACATTCAGAAGACCCAGGGAGTCATACATGACGACCTTTCCAGATTTATGATGCCAGGTAGAACGGGGTGGTAACCGTGGAGAAAATCGAGAAGTCGGACGCGGAATGGGAAAAGTTGTTGACTCAAAATACGAGATACCTAATATATCAGATTAACGCTGTCTTAATCTTAACAAGATATCATTGACTATTTGAATGTGTCCCTCTTCATCTCTTGCCAATTGATCGAATTTGAGTTTCAGGGTTCTATCTTGAATCAGAGTAGCACTCTTTTGGTGTAGCTGCATTGCTAGTTTTTCCTTATCTAGTTGCTTCTCAAATATCTCTACCAGGTCTTTTCCTACAGGTACTGATTCAAAAGCCCACTCAGGATTACCTCCTAGTGTATTAATAGCATTTGCTACTGTATCAGCGTGTTTGACCGAAGCATTTCCCAGTATGTGTGCCATCTCTCTTGTCTTTTCATCTTCTATGCTACTAGCTATTCTAGGCATATGGATGATTATGGAATATTCCACCTTTAAGGCTTGATTTAACAGGTCTAGTATTTGCGACGATTTTGCCGGTTTTTTCTCTTTCATGATTAAGAATTACCTCCTTCTACCTTACCCCTGTAATTCAATTAGTCTTCATACCAAACATAATATCATAATAGGCCACTAAATACGTTCCTTTTTATTCCATTGTGGATAAACACCCATGAGGTCACAAATACTCATTAAGAGACCTTTGAAGATTTCTCCGAGCCTAAGCCGAATCCATGAAAGACTTCAGATATAGTCTCCCACTTTTTCCCCGTCTTTATCTTTCATGTGCTTCTTGGTATCGTATTTCATACAATTTGACTATTGGAAAAACAATAAACCGAAATTTGAAGCCTCTCCTAGTCCTGAAGCTCGAAATAAAGCAAAGGCTAAGCGTAAAGCAAAGAAAAGGCGCCGCTAAATATTCGTAGCCGGACGTCCTATCCCACTAACAGGACGTCGGAAAAACCAATACGACCATAAACCCTAAATTTCAAAAGTACTATGAATTTTCACCGCGTATCTTTATTGCCTCTTCAACAGCAGCTTCAAGATACTTGGTAATCCAGGCATATTTCTCCTTGCTATCAGAACCAGAAGGATTATAGCATTTCACTATTGAAGACAACTTATTTTTTGTTGGTCCGTGGGTTACATAGTCGAAAGGATTTTCGCCTTTTGTGGAAGTTTCCCCTTCTAAGTTTTTAAGCCCGTGAATATATATTCCAAGGATGCCTTTTCCTTCATTCCAGGATTTGACGATTTCGTAGTTTATCCATTTGCGGTTAGCCGTCTTGCTTCCAACAAGAACAACTGTGCAAGATTTCCCGGACATTTGTTCATTGATCCATTTCTTTATTGCTTCATCGCCCCCTCCTGTTATTGTTTCCCAATCATTGTCTGTCGCGGGACGATTGCCTTCAATAGAACCGATGTTACGAACTTGCGATGCGCGTTGGCAGTCAGGTATGTAGTGGAAACTATAAAACACTCTTCTTGGCATAGTATTAGCCTCCTCTAATAGCATTAACAATTTTGAGAATTGTAACGATTAGGCTATTGGGATTTTCATCTTCCTTTGCCAATAATTCAAAATCAGTTTTTAAACTAGGGTAGTCAGGGTAAAGTGAATCGTATTCTTTCATGACAATTTCCCAAAGTGTCTTGGAGACAAATCCAGTGGCCCCAACTGGAATTAATTGGAGACCATAAGCCTTAGCTATTTCAAATTCTTCTATTACTCCAGTCGCATCAACTATCTCTCTTTTTTCATTCATTTTATTACCGAAAATAAAGATGGCAATACCGGCGTTGGATATCATATCTTGTCTGTACTCTTTCCATAGAGAACCTTTTGCTTTTCCGCCAGTGATTACTTGAGGAAATGGTCTTAATTCTAAATATTCGTCTAAATGTCTATACTTACTACTGTAAATATAATCAAGACAACCGTTGATTACCGTACTACCAACTCCCCTTCCAAAACCTGATATTATCTTGTAATCGTCTGATAAGAGACGTTTAGACAAAGCATGGATGAATTCTAAAGAAACATTTTCTCCAAATTTGCCGTAGTCATCAGCACTACCTGATATGAAAACGGTATTTCTTTTATAAGAATTACGAATTCTGACTAGGATTTCCGTTATTTCTGGGTAATCATCAACAAATATTCCTTCTATGGAGTATCTTTTCAAATCTTTAATCTTTAATTCTTGTTTGACTTTATTATATTGAAACTCTTCGTCATCTCGGCAATCGTCACGGTGGATTTTTTTAAAGAAACAGTAATGCTCTCTTTGATTTTCACCCAATAATAACCTTATCCTAGATAATATTTGGTCAAGATTAGGGTCATTAAAACTAAAACCAATGAAAAGGAATGTCTTTGAAACCAAATCTCCTTGTAATGCAGTAGAAAACAAATGCCTCTTTAAATTATATAGCTCATAATCGTCCTTACATATTACAACTTCTGATGGTTGAGAAATGTCGCCATGCATTTTATATACAATAGCGTCCCTTTTCGGAAGACTTACAGCTAGGTTATTTGGTTGTATCTTAACGTCAGGTGTTTTACCTTCATCCTTTAACGTATCTTCAATTAAATGGTCGTAATTAGTCGTCCAGAATGTGTCAATTGGTAAACTAGCTAATATTTTATGATTTTCAGTCGTGATGAAGTCCTTTGTAAATTCATCAATAAGCATCTGGTTTATAGATCCTCGGTTGCCACCTTTTTCATTTATATGAAATTGTGTTAAGGCAACTAAGTCCTGTTCTTTATCAACATCGAGATGTAATTCCTCCGCGATATGCTTCAGCAACCCTCGCCAATCGACGAAACCGCTTTCCCTAGATAAACCGGCACCGGCAAATATAGCTGCATTTTTTTCTTTAAGAGCTTTCGTAAAATTTCTGATAAAAGTTTTTGTTTTTTGGTCCATGAAATATCCTTTAAAGCGATGTCATTTAAGTTCCTTGCGTAAATTATCCCAATTCCACTTACGTCGTTTTCCAGCATTGGGAACTGATTTATGTTTCGGATCTGTAGTAATCTGAATAACGGGCTTTTTCTCTTGATGAGCTATTTTTACTTCTTTTTTTACTCCAGGGGCACGATGAGTTTGTTTACCTAAGATAACAATGACTTTTTCAGAGCGTTTA
>CAZZHQ010000198.1:0-2343 GCA_964654015.1 uncultured Dehalococcoidales bacterium
TCAAGCACAATGGTACGCCATAATGCCGCAGAGGCTTTGGGTAAGATAGGTGGTGAGAAGGCTGTTGATCTCCTCATCCATGCACTCATGGATGAGAGTGCAGGGCTCCGCTACTCTGTGGCGGCGGCGCTGGGTGTGATCGGCGATACAAGGGCTGTTGAGTCTCTCTCCAATGCGCTCAGAGATCCAAACACAGAGGTGCGCCGTAGCGTGGCAGTGGCGCTTGGGAGAATAGGAGACACAAGGGTTGTTGATATTCTTATCAGCGCACTCAAAGATCAGGATGAATATGTCCGCTCGTATATTGCAGAGCTACTGGGCAACCAAGGTGATACAAGGGCAGTTGATCCTCTAATCGCTGTACTCAAGGATGAGCATAAAGACGTCCGCCGCTGTGGTGCAGCGGCTTTGGGCAAGATCGGAGACGCAAGGGCTGTTGAGTCTCTCATCAATGCACTCAGTGATTCAAGCACAATGGTACGCCATAATGCCGCAGAGGCTTTGGGTAAGATAGGTGGTGCGAAGGCCGTTGATCTTCTTATCAATGCACTCAAGGATGAGTATAAAGATGTCCGCCGCTGTGCCGCAGAGGCTTTAGGCAAGATCGGAGACGCAAGGGCTGTTGAGTCTCTCGCCAATGCACTCAGTGATCAGAACACCGATGTGCGTTGTGATGCTGCAGAGGCTTTGGGCAAGATCGGAGATGCAAGTGCTATTGATATTCTTATCATAGCGCAGGGGGACGCAAGCCCCAATGTCCATCAAACGGTGAAGGATGCTCTGGAAAGACTCCGCCAACAACTGAAGGTAATTACCAAAGAAAAAGCAGCTAACCTTCTTTGCCCCAGGTGTCTTTGCCGTTTTCAGAAATATCAGGCTAAACTGGCAACATTCCAAGATTTTGCTTATTATGCTTGTAGAAATTGTCACCGTTCGCAGTTTATTGATAACGCGGCGAACGTAACTGTCATGCTTGACCTCGGGTTTAAGGAGTCGTATGCTCATAGTGGTGCTACTCTGCTGGTGAATTGGTTTGAGCGTAAAGAGGCCTTTGATTTTGATGAGGTGCGAATTAATGCAGTTACTGATATGGACGTTGAAGAATTTGTCATGAAAGTAAGGAATGACGCGGATAAACTGAGAGGAAAACGCTATAGCTCCATTCCTTTGTATCTGTCATCAGACGTAAAACTTACACAGTCCAAGATCAATTTGTTGAAAAGTACCTTTAGCATCGGATCAAACGACAATGCGAGATAGTGTGCCTTTTTATATACAAAATAGGCTGTCCGGGTATGTCAAATATTATGCGCGCGATCTTATATACGATATTGCCAGAAAACATAGGGTAAAAGGGAGTATCGAGGGAAGACCCGTTCCTCACATGAGTTTATATGGAGGATCCGAAACTTATAATATCAAGGAGGCTATCCAAGGAGTAGTAGATGTTGGGAGAAGATACAGGTTAGTCCCATTCACGATCAGGGGGTTTGACTATTTTGACAAAGCAAACAAAGTAATTTTCATAAGAGTTGATCCGTCAGATGAAATGGTAAGATTGCGACGAGACTTATACGAACGTTTGGAATTAATATCCAAGCCTTCCGTGTGGGACAAGAGGGATGGTTTCAACTTTCATATCACTATAGCGTTCAAAGACATTGATGAGAAATTTGATCGCATTTGGGACGATATCAAACTGCATTCTAACGAAATACATCAACATCTATTTCGTATAACTATTCTTGGTACGCATAACAAAATACTGTACGAATATGACCTTATACTCCAGAAATTGTTGAATCGGAACCAGGCTTTGAGTCCTGAGTGGCGTGATAAAACAGTGAACGAATTCCGTAAGTTGCTTGGAATTAATGAAGACTTCCCTGCAAAATTAAAAGGCTTGAGCAGATCCATAAAACACGCCTTTATGAAAAAGTCCATATTTTTTATCGGAGACACGCATTTTGATCACACAAATATTATCCGTTACTGTAAACGGCCTTTCTCATGTATCGGTGATATGAACAGGCAATTGGTCAATAATTGGAACCATTCTGTTGGAGAACAGGATGTGGTATATCATCTGGGTGATTGGGCTTTTGGCAGTGCGCATAGACCCGCCGTTTATTGGACAAAGAGGGTACACGGTCATATTACTCCAATTATTGGAGGTCACGACAGCAGACGATACGATATTGGCTATAAAGACAGCGTCCAGTTGAGGTCAGGAAAGTACAAGTTCCTATTGATCCATGACCCGGCTGATAAGCCATCAGACTGGGATGGTTGGATAATACATGGTCATGTGCACAATAACAATATGGGTAAGTACCCATTCAT
>CAZZHQ010000198.1:2353-4391 GCA_964654015.1 uncultured Dehalococcoidales bacterium
GCTGAGCTTATTAATTACTGTCCGGTCAGCTTGTCGACCCTATTGGCGCTTGATCTTGATTCAATACTACGAAAGGATACTATTGATAGTCCATCGGAAAGACGGTAGTTCCAGCAGTTGCCACACGAAAGATTTTTCCATTTAGTTTTCGGGATCATAAAATGCAACATTGTAGTCTTTTCCTAATCTTATTTCGTATTTCCCTTGATATTTTCCGTACCTGAAAGTATGCCCCCGCAATACCTCTTCACTATCCATTTTACGCATATTTTCAGGAGTTTTGACCCAAGATTTGAGATATTTATACTCAGTATAGTGCCAATCGTGATCGGTCACCCACATACAGCCCGGCCCTGGGTTGATAATACGTCTAAATTGGTCTATTGCCTGTTGCACGTTTGGAGAGAATCGCATGGATTTCTTGCCGGGTTCAAAGATGAAAACCCAATCAAGTCCTGTTTTGCCCCCGGCATCCGTAGTATAACTGCCGGCGTCCACCATGTAATATATGAGCAGCAAATCAAAATAGATATTAACCTGCATTTGGCATTTGGCTGCCATCGCTACTACAGCATCATATGATTCCTTGTTTACTCGGTACTTATGGTTATCGGTAGATTTTCTATCAGTAGATGATTTAATATATGCGCCTATTGGGTCAACACTGACCAATGCTGTAGCCAAATCGATATCCTGGGATTTATAATTAAATCGTTTAAGAATAGCCTCAATTATTTCAGATGTGTAGCGGAATTTTAGTGCTCGGTCTCCTGTTTCTATTGCGAGAGGAACCCCGATATCGTGTACTGCCAGTATAAGCCTGAAAAATCCTCTATCCACATTTCCAGGAAGCGGTCGATCACTGAAATACTTCTCGAATTGATTGAGTACCATTATCGAGTGTTGTTTCAATGTATATTTTTCCCACACACCTTTATCTGCCAGATACCAATCTTTAGAGTCCCTCATGAGAAATTTAATTAATTCCTCAGGAACGAATGGCAAAGTATTAAGTATCCTGACCAATTCGCTTGAGTCGGATTCTAACCTATCTGGTTTTGGAGGTGGAGACAAATCAGGTACAAGTATTTTCACTGCATCTAGTAGCTTCGAAACTTGTTTATACAGTGGTGGAGGAAATAAATCGCACCATTGGATTCCCGCTATAAATGGAGCTAGGTTATGCGGTAGATACTCCTGTATACGTGCTGGGATAATCGGCTTCTTAATTCCTGATGCCATTGCACATTCATTTACAACGGGTTGAGAATCATCAGCGCTCTTTGAAAATATCAAAGTAAATACACTGCAATCGCTAATTGCATTGGCAAGTTGCTGAGAAAAAGGTATTCCGGGCACCAGATCACGAGTATCCATAAAACACTTATAACCCTGGATGGAAAGGTAATCGTAGATAATATCGGATTCCTTTTGGTCCAAAGTGGAATGGCTGATAAATACTTGATATGCCATACGACACTTCTTTATACGAGACTGAACATTAGTTTCATGTGCAAATCGTCTCTATTATATAGGTTTTGCCTGAAGCATTATATTGTCACACGCCTCGATTGCTTTCTTTAGTCTCTCTTCATGAGTTCCAGATAATAAAAGGAATGGTTTATGCCGTAGTTCGAGCTCCTTAACAAAGCGTCCATGCATATGCAGCCGGACTTGATCTCCGTCACGTGTACCGTCCTGGACAAAGGGGAAATCCTTATCCGTCATTAGATATAGATCAGGATGTCTTTCATAGCTAATGGAATCTACTTCACGTGATACAACTCCAACATATCGTTCATGCCATAAGGAAGTGGCAAAGGAATCAGTATCACATACCAGCAATTTATTGGCATATCGGGCTAACTGGTCCTCGATTAGGTTTTGTTGCCGCGCAATAAAAATAAACTCACTGGTCTCCCATTTGGATATATACGGGGATTTAAATTTCGCTTCATAATAGGCGCGGCCAAATTCTGGAACCAGAGTTGTCTGATAATGGTCAGCCAGAGCAAATGCCATAGTCGTGGTTCCCGTC
>CAZZHQ010000199.1:0-4385 GCA_964654015.1 uncultured Dehalococcoidales bacterium
TTATTCCCCCTTTTGTGAGATTATACCTGGTATCGTTTTAGGGGGGCACGTCAAATCAACGAAAGAAGAGATGATTAAAACTGAGAAAGATAAACAAATAAGGGTAGTCACACACTGGCATTATGGTGAACCCACACCTGGGTTTAGACATTTAATGCAACTTATACTCAAATCAAGGGAAAACACCGAGCATCAGAGCGGCAATAATGAATAGCCAGTAGTAGAAGCTATGAAATGGAGTGAATATATGAATGGATTGAACATTAACAAACCAAGAAACACGGTATTAGTATGCTGTGATTGCGGGCAGGAGTTCATCTTCACAACGGGAGAACAGGCTTACTTTAAAAGCAAACGGCTCTCTACCCCTAAGAGATGCCCGGGGTGTAGAGATAGACGGAGATGTTCTATCGTGCCCGAAGGTGGAGAGGGGGGTGCCGCATGAATCGATCAATAGACGACTACGAATTTGATTCCAGTGATAACTTTATAGGAAATAAGAATAAACCCCCTTCACCACCCCCCCTATTAGAAAGTAATACTTCTTTTAATACTCCTTTGGAAAACACGAAAACAAAGCTAAAACGGGACAACTTCGGGATAACTTCGGGACAAGATGCAGATAATGAGTGGGGGAAGTATGCCAGGTATTTTGATGAAGTTGTATCTAGTGCAGGAGGGCGGGTTGATAAGCGGGAGGTGGCTGTCTCAATTGGATTATCGGTTACTAGCGATACCTTTAGGAAGTTACTAAACAGGCGAAAGACCGAGGGCAAAGTTAGGGCATATCGGGGTAGCCACTACCTAATTGAGTGGATTAACAGGGATTACCAGATTACGGCACTTGGAGGGCCGGTGTCAGCCTCATTCCTGGATATTCGGTTATCGCTGGGAATACACGACCTAGTTAAAGTACCACCTCGTTCCGTTATTGGCGTAGCTGGTATGACCTCAAGTGGTAAGACCTCATACCTACTAGAGACAGCTGAACTAAATTGTCTTGCACAAGACCTGCCGGTTTACTACTGGTATAACGAGATGGGCGAAGAGAAGCTCAGATACAGGTGTGAGGACTTCCCAGCCCTAACTGAAGCCTATCAAAGGGGTCAATTCAAGCCAGCTATGCAAACCAACTTTGAATTTGCCGATGTGTTACAGCCTGATGCTATTAACATAATTGACTACCTGGATAGGGATGACAACCTGTTTCTTATTGGTGAGGACATTAAGGCTCTATATCGTAACTTGGGCAAGGGGGTCATCGTTTTTGCCATACAGAAAAAGGAGGCGGTTAGTGCGGGTTATGGGGGGCTTATGTCAAAGAAACTTAGTAATGTCTACATTACGCTTGATGAGAAGTTTCAAAGTGGACAAAGTACGCACGGAATTGCCAAGATAACTAAAGCCAAGGATTGGGTTAATATGGGAGTTAACCCGGTTGGCTTAAAATGTGCTTACCATACTGGTGGAAAGCATGGGAAACTACTTAGGGATGGGGAATGGACAAAATAGGGCTTGACAAACAATAGCTAAAGGTATACAATGTTTACAAGTAAAGCATAGGAGTAAACATTGGTTGAGAAATCGGTAAATGTAAGAGGGGTAGACGTAGGGCTTTTTCGCCTAGCTAGAGCAGAGGCAATAAAGGAGGGGAAGAAGATTGGCGAATGGCTGAACGAAGCAATTAAGGAGAAGTTGGAGCGAAAGGGGGTGAAGTAATGAAAGCAGCAATCTACTGTCGGGTGTCAACGGAAGGCCAAGAAAGAGAAGGAACATCGCTTCAGAGCCAACTAGATGCTTGTTTGGTAAAGTCGAGAGAGCTTGGCTATGAAACGCCTAGCGAATTTACCATCTCAGAGACTTACTCAGGTTTAAGCCTTGACCGACCAAAACTAAACCAACTCAGGGAGTGGGTGAGGAATAAAGAGGTAGATGCGGTTATTGCCTACACATTAGACCGTCTATCAAGAGACCCAGTACACTTTATTATCTTACAAGAAGAGCTTGAGCATAATGGAATAGGACTGGTATTGGTAACTGAAGACTTGGACAATTCAGACCTCGGTCTATTGATTACTCATATTAAGGGTTATGCTGCCAAGCTAGAAGCCGAGAAAATCAAAGAGAGAACTATGCGCGGTAAGCGGGAGCGTGTTAAAAGTGGTAAGCTCCCCGGAGGCAGCAATTCCAATTTATTTGGATACAAATATGTATGTGGTAAGGGTATAGGTGAGGGTATTCGGTATCCCAATAAAGGTGAAACAGAATGGGTAAGGCAGATTTTTAAATGGTATACAGAGGAGAGCTTATCGATAAGAAAGGTTGCCCATCGATTGACTTCTTTGGGAGTACGAACACCATCAGGGCAGCAGGGTTGGGCTAGTGCAACAATATACGGAATACTTAAGCAACCTGCTTATATGGGTCAGGATTTACAATCATCTAATTCTACACCTGCCATAATATCAAGGGAACTTTTTGACAATACTCAGCTAATGCTACAAAGGCGGAAACAACTATCACCACGAAGAACGAAGAGGCAATACCTATTGAGGGGTCATATAACCTGTGCTCAGTGTGGCAGGCATTATATTGGTCAGGCCAATGTTACGGACTCAAAAATCCATAAGTATTACTCCTGTTTGAGGGCTTATCATGCAGATAAACCACCGAGATGCCATAATCGTAATTGGCGTGTTGATGAGCTTGATGCCATCGTTTGGGCTGAAGTTGAAAGGGTTTTATCCAACCCCGAAGTGGTATTTGCCGAGATACAGAGACGGGCAGAAGAGGGCGAGGAGGATATTTTGGGAAAAGAACTAGAGAGGATTCGGCATCTGATAAAGAACAGAGAAGCGCAAAAGGAGAGGATATACAGGGCTTTCTATTTGACAGGCAATGAAGATACCTTCAAGCAGGATATAGCCACAATTGAACAGGAGGTACAAAGGCTAGAAACTGAAGTTGGTAACTTAGAGCATCATATAGAACTCAGTAGGGAATATCAGTTTGACGTATCAAGGTTAAAAGAAGCCTGTGCTTTAGTGGCTAGAAACGCCGGGAATCTTAGCTTTGAAGAGAAGCGCCTTGCCTTACAAGCACTTGATGTATCGGTAATCGTAGACAAAGATAAAGTAACACTGTGTGGTGCTTTACCAGCAGAGGGTTTGTTGTCTGTGTCTGGTCAACCGAGGCTCACCATATAACAAAGAATGCGCTCGCGTCAAACGCCCAGTTTGAGGTGGGAAAGTAAGCGAAGCAGGATAATAGAGAATAGTGGTTGTGTTAATCGCCTCTCAGGGTGGCTCGCAGCTTCTCTTCTGAATCAGGGGTGGTAACGGCTATTATCTGGTCTTCAGCCTCGAGGATGGTGGTAGATTTGGGGATGAATGGCTTCTGTTCTTTACGGATGATTAGAGATAGAGTACTTTTCGGTGGTATTGACAGCTCCTTTATGGTTTTACCTACTGTAGTTGCATCGGGCGGAATCTTTATTTCTACAATTTCCAGCCCTTTATCCGTAATACTTAATAGATGCGTCAGTGGATATGTTGGTACCTCTTCGGCTATACGTTCAAGGATGATATTAGTACTGCTTACCGTAACATCGACTCCCAGTTTCTTGAAAACAGCTTCATTTTGGGGGTTTCTAACGCGGGCTATAGTTCGTGGAACGTTAAATTTGTGCTTGGCTATCTGGCAGGTGACCAGGTTATCCTCATCATCGCCGGTTACGGCGATGAGCATATCAGCTCGGTTGGTGCCTACTTCAGTCAAGGTAGATACCTCGCAGCCATCGCCGCGGACGCAGATACTACCCAGTTCTGCCACAATGTTTTCGCATATGCTGGCGTCCTTCTCTATTATGAGTACCTCATGCCCTTCGTCCATCAGGGCTTTGGTCAGGTAGTAGCCTAGCCTGCCACCACCAATAACTACGATGTACATATTGCTACCTCAGTCCTCCAGCTTCCCTTTTAGTATTTGGGCAAATATTGTAGTTGGGCTAACGCTTTCCACGCCTAGCGTGCTGTATAATTCCTGGCGTAAGGGGTCGTAGATGCGGCAGACCGCCTTGGGCACATTGAATATATGCTTGGCAATTTGAGCTGCCATGACATTGCGATTATCTCCCTGGGTTACTGCCACGAAAGCATCGGCTTCCGCTATCCCTGCCTTTTTCAGTGCTTCTTCATCAAGTCCATTGCCGATTAAGGCTGTGCCGCCGAATTTGGGGGATAGCCTTCGGAAGCTATAGGCATCGGTGTCCAAAATAGTAACCGAGTGTCCGTCAGCGTCTAATAGTCCAGCTAGCTGGGCACCTACTCGCCCGCAACCCATAATAACTACTTTCATATTACCAACTTTAGCTATGGAACATTTTG
>CAZZHQ010000200.1:0-4354 GCA_964654015.1 uncultured Dehalococcoidales bacterium
GCAGAGGACTCATAAGCCTTTGGTCGTGGGTTCAAATCCCTCCGCTGCCACTTTTACTTGGTTAAAAAACAATTTCAGGCTTTCCTCTTCCTCCATTTGTCCCATACTTTAAAAAACACTGTAGTTAAGACTAGGGATGTCACAATCGTAGTAATATAAGCTACGTCGGGATTGGGTATGAATTTGTGCACTACAAAGACACCTAGGATAATGCCTATGGCAAAGAATACTGCAATGAAGATGATAGTTTTAGCGGCACCTATGAATAATGCCTTTATCTGATAATCACAAATACGTTTGCCTGTATCTAGCTGAGAGGGGAGTGAATTTAATTCTTGTTTCCCAACTAGCACACTCTCTAGATTTATTAATTCACTCTCGTAAAAGTTCTTTTCATCATTTGTTACAATTTGCCCAGTAGTATTTGCTTCTAAGATAGCTGTAACCTCCAATCTGTCTGGTTGTTGATTAATCGTAATTGTGGCGACAGTTTCAACTTTAGAAGGATTGAAGGTAAACCAAGAAGCCCTCTTCTTACCTCGTTTAAATTTCAATGTCGGTTTAGATTCTATCTGCTGATAGCCTGAGTGAGTGAAATACTCTCTAATACGTGACTCAAGCGGTAAGTTTATCGACTGATACCATAAAATCACGTTGTAACTTCATACGCTGGATTGTAGCAGCAAGCTGAGTAACTTACAACAAAATTGAGGTAGGATAAATGCAGTCATTTGCCTTTGGTCGCAGGTTCAAATCCCGCCGCTGCTACCATCGAAGCTAAAAATGGTTGGAAAAGGCCGTGGCGGGCTAAAATGAATAGTGGGAGAACAGAGGACTTCACCCAGGGCATTATCAAGGTGCATGGCAAAGGAGCCAAGGAGCGTGTAGTAGCTATCCAGCCTAGGACACAGAAGATACTACTGCGCTACCTTCTTTCGCGGAATGACGGCCATCGTTGTGTGTGGGTAAGTGAAGAGCGCCGTCCGCTAACCCATTGGGGTATAGAGAATATGGTGCAACAACTAGGCAAACGCGCGCAGCTCCAAAATGTCCGGTGCTCCCCTCATACCTTTCGCCATACATCGGCAACTATGTGTCTACAAAATGGTGCCGGGGAGTTTGAAGTTCAAGCCATGCTGGGCCATAGCACACTCACCATGACGCGCCGCTATGTAGCCAGCCTTAACAGTGAGAAGGCAGCTGAAGCTCACAAGCGCTTTAGTCCAGTAGAGCACTTGAAGCTGTGACCTGTTCCACCAAAAAGGATATCACTTATAGAGTTCTAGTTGCCGTTAGTATAGTCAAAGGAGAGAGGGTCGGTAATTCTTAGCACTGTGCGGTCGAATACGGTTGTACTTTTCCGCCATTGCTCAAACAAGACCTTAACTTGTTCATAAGTAGAAAATATTTCCCGATTGAGTAGTTCAAGAGTAATGGCAAAAAGTACCGATGATCAACAGTCACGGTATCTTATATGTCCATAGCTGGGAAGCCTCAGAAACATTTTTGAGGCGTATTTAATTACCTGGTAATGGTAATCTACAAATCGTGACCTATAACCGCTTTGCAAATGTTTGTAAAGCACTCTATTTACTCGTGAAGGGGGTAAATACAACATGAAGAGAGGTGAATACGGCAGGCATACCCGGGGCGAGTGGAAGTACAACGAGCTTGTGTGGGCTGTGCTGGCCGTGCTAGATGTATCAAAGCGAAGTGGCTTGCCACCGTTGACAGTTAGGGCTCTCCATACTATGACGGGCGGTAACTATCGATCAATACTTAACTATCTGCCTAAATGGGTAGAGCTAGGTTGGATCACACGGCGTGCGCCGCGCCGATACCAATACTTTGTTAAATCTGTTTATACCTATAGCATTACTCCGGTAGGGATACCTGTAGCTAAAACAGGTATCCCTATTACTATTATATTGGGGCCCGGCTCGCTCTCCCCCTTCTTATTCTTATTGGAATAGTATTGATTTCAGTTATATTACTATTAGTTTCATTAAATGTTGTTAAAAAAAGTGGTTTTCCTATAATTTTGTATCTAATTTCACTAAGTTTACTCTTCGGAACGCACTTTGGCTTCTAATTACTTGATAGGTAGTGATATTCATATTGAGTATTACTTTGCTAGATTGACACAGCTTCAAGGATGGGACTATTCATTAGCTTATAATATGAATGGTGCATTATCGGTTACTATTTTGGTCCCATTTCTTTCTGATTTATTTCATATTGATATAGTTTGGGTATTTAAGATCATCTACCCCGTGCTCTTTGCGTGCTTGCCTGTAGTACTGTATTACATTTACCGTCAAATCGTATCTAATAGAATTGCTTTCTCTTATTAACAAGTCGATTTCGGATCCCGATTTAGCTTCATTTCCTCTTATTTTAAGGTATGTTAGCTCGGAGGCCATCTCAACTCGGTTAATGTGCTAGTGATCACACTCGTGCGCAGCTACAATCTATTCTCTTACATTGATTAGCCACAGGCTCGCCACACGTTCGATCAGCTATTAGTTCATCGTAGTCTCACACACGTTCAGTTTATGGCCGTAAAGTTTGGTTTAGCCTTATTATGCTTATTGTATTCATAGTCTCGCACGCGCTCGTATAACGTATAGGTGAACATTAGTTTTTCATAGCTTCGCTTAGCTTCAAATAATCGTCATACGGCACTTCAATCCTTCACAGCTTCTGGCCTTGTATCTCAAACAAGGTGGTAGAATGTCAGACGGAGGCCAGGCATGGTAGACCGATTGGCCTTGGGTTTGACAAGACCGTGGGGCAGCGTGGTCGCCATACCCGAATCTCCAATAAAGCCCGAACAGTTGTCAGGGTTAATCAAACCCGCATGATGCAAGGAAGGGCTAAGAAGGAGAATAAGCCAATGACAGAAGAAACAATCTGTGTCGGTGTGGATGTTGCCAAAAGTACCCTAGACGTGGCAGCCAGCAATTCTAAAGAGACCAGTCAGTTCGACAATAACCATCAAGGTATTACCAGCGCCGTCCGCTACATCGTCGGTCTGAAGCCGGTCAGGATTATTCTTGAAGCGACTGGTAAATACGAAATGCCCTTGGCAGCTTCGCTTCAAGTCGGGTGTCAGCCAGTAGTCATCGTCAATCCCCGACAGGTGCGTGATTTTGCCCGGGCGACTGGTGTCCTGGCCAAGACCGACAGCATTGATGCCAGGGTACTCGCACTCTTCGGCTTACAGATAAAGCCGGAGATAAGGTTGCTACCGGACCAAAAAGCCCGTGAGATGAGTAGTCTCTGTTGTCAATCAGCGAAATGAGACACTTTTTAAACCGAACACTTTGGCATAATCAGGTGGCATTAATAAGCTCCCTAAGACCCTGGTTGTAGGCTCTTCGACGATTGATCGTTTGTATTTGCACCTCCTTTCGGCGTTGTAGTATCTGCTCTCTCCTACCATGTAGGACATCAGCGGGTGTCACATTACCCAATGCCTTGTGGTACCGGTGGAAGTTGTAGTATTCAACGAAGCTGGCAATTGCCTGTTCCAACTGGCTGGGGAACTCATAAGGGACTTGGTTCACTTCCCGCTTAATGCTCTTTCTAGAGCTGTGATTGCTCTTAAACTCAATACTTTTATCCTTTTGATCATTTTTACCATATCATAGGAGTGGCATATACGTACTATTCCTGTTTCCTGAAGGACCATGCCGCCATTAATAACATCACAATGCCAAAGATTGACACAACCAGCACATCCTCAAAAATAGTCATCGTGTGTCCCAGGACAGTAACACCAATAGTATAGCCACCCTGTCCCACAACCCCACCAAGGAAGAGTTGACGAATGGCGTCGACACCATAAGTTAGCGGGTTGATTTTTGAAATAACCTCAAGCCAGGCAGGCACATTGTTCACAGGAAAGAATACTCCGGACAGGAATATCAGCGGCATGATGATTATCTGCACTATTATCTGAAATCCCTGCTGAGACCGCATACGAGAAGCAACGAGAACCCCCAAACCGGAGAGGGAGACCGATATCACGAACAGCGTGGGTATCAGCTTGATAACCAGCATCGGTGTAATGGAAATACCAAGTATAGGTGCTAGTATCAGCATAATAACGCCCTGCATGATAGCCACCGCAGCACTCCCCAGCGCTTTACCCAGTACAATGCCGCTTCGTCCTAGCGGGGCTACCAGAATTTCCTTCAAAAATCCGAACTCACGGTCCCAAACCACCGATAAACCCGACATTACTGAATTCATGAGAACGGTCATAGCAATAATGCCGGGATACATGAACTGAAGGAAGTCAACTCCAGGCGTCATCGTCCCTATTATGCGACTAAAACCAGCGCCAAAA
>CAZZHQ010000201.1:0-4279 GCA_964654015.1 uncultured Dehalococcoidales bacterium
CCGAGAGCCAGAGCAAGGGTAAGCAAGAGGCGGAAGCCGAGCCAGAGACTACCGTGCCAGAAGCCGAGAAGCCCAAAGGCAAGCGTAGCCGAGCCAAAAAAGAGCCAGTAGCCGTCGCTTAATAAGCCCAAACAGAACGCTTGAACTCAGAAAACAACCAGCGCAGAAAGGCGGGGAATGACCCCGCTTTTTTGCTTTCTTCAGGGAAAATCCCTTTCTATGCAGTGACGGAGAAGGAGTAAAGGTGAGATTTGGCAGAGGGGTAATCTTTATATTGACCAGGAAAGATATCGTCAACCTGGCCAGAGAGGCCCGTTATCCCGAAGATATCGTAGACGACAAATTCCTGGCAGTGATAAAGGATGGAGTCGGCGACCTGGTAGCCATTGAGATTAAGAAGTATATGCGGGAATTAACTGGGTAATTGTGCAGACCATCAGTAACAGCCTAAGTGAATAGCGCAACCTAAAAATGGGATAGATATATTTCTATCCCATTTTTATATGTTAATGTTATGGTACGGGACTGCTCTGGAGTATGAATGAACTTTTACTGAAATTAAGCAAATGTTTACTCAGATACAAGCTTTTCATACTGCTTCTCGTTTTCTTTAATCGGCTCAGGTGCAAGCCAGCAACCAGTGTCGGCAGCCATTATATTACCAGTTTCCTCATAAGCCCTGCCCCTGCAGCCGGAACATATAACTTTGTAGGTGCAGTTTCCACACTCACCCTCCAGTGATTCCCTCTGTCGCAGTTGGGCTAATATAGGCGAATTCTCCCAGATAGATATTATGCTCTGCTCCCTGATGTTGCCCAATTTGACCTGAAGCAACATGCATGGATTTACTTCCCCATTGGATAAAACCATCACATAACCCATGGGCATGCCAGCAGCACAACCCCTGTTATAATAAGGAATCCTCCGCAGCATTTCTTTGGGGAAGTGCTTGGGCTGAATCTGTTTTTGCTGGAGTAGAAGAGGATACATAGGGCAGCCAGGGACCCTTATCACGATGGGGCAGTTCTCCTGGGCTTCCGCAAGCCACTCCATGGCCTGTTTCCTCTCATTGAGGCTTAGGGCGCCTGCTCCTTGCACTCCTGTTTAGCCCTTCCTGCTGCCACCAGGTCAAAGAACTCGGCAGCGTTAGCACCAGAGTCCACTGCCAGACGCAGCATATCCTCCAGTTGTGATAGGGTCTCCTTCCTGATAACCGTGTTGAACTGAAACGGAAGCCCAGTGTTCCGGCATGCCTCTATACCCTTGAAAGTCTGCTCAAAGGCACCCTCCATACCTCTGAATGAGTCGTGGGTCTGAGCATCAACTGCGTCAACCGAGATGGCGACTGACATCACGCCTGCATCCAGCATCTTCCTTGCCATTCGTTCATCGATGAGGGTACCATTGCTGCCAATAGTGGCTCTTATGCCTTTTGAAGAGGCATATTTTACGACATCCAGCAGGTCTTCCCGACATAATGGTTCCCCACCGTCAATGATCAGAAGCCCTATCCCCCACCTCGACAAGTCATCCATGAACTGGAATGCCTCTTCGGTCGATAGCTCATCAAGTGCAGCCTGGTCAACCGACTCACTGTAGCAATGCTTGCACTTCAAATTGCACTTTGTGGTGATACTGTAAGAAACCATGAAGGGCGAACGTATCTGCATAGGGAAACCTCCTCAAATCGAACTTCTGGCTTGATAAAGGCAAGATTGTGGTTGCTTGTATCTTACATCGCAAATGGAGAGGAGGCAAGGTATCCTCTTAAAAATCGGGGAAATGATGTCTCCAACCACTGCACAATCTGGACTTTCGTGACTTGCGGAATGCCCTCCGGACAGTATTACACTCTGGGTACGCACCTATCCTATGTCCGCATGGTAGCTTTGAAGCGACTTGACACCTGATTGACCCTCGCAGTAGGCTGCGATGCCTCTGGCGGCAGCCATCGCAGCAGCCAATGTCGTAATATAGGGTACCTTATATTTTAAAGCCGCTTTACGGATGTATGAGTCATCGTACTTGCTTAGTTTTCCCACCGGGGTATTGATTACCATCTGAATTTCCTTGTTCTTAATGGCGTCCGTGATATTAGGTCGGCCTTCGTGCTCTTTTAAGATAAAATCTGAGGGGACACCCCGACTTGTGAGAAAAGCATGAGTGCCTGCCGTGGCCCTGATCTTGAAGCCAAGACTATGGAACTGCCTGGCTACCTCACTTACCACTGGGCGATCACGCTCTGAGACCGTTATTAGCACGGTACCGCTAGTCGGCAACGGTGAGACCGCTTCCTGCGCTTTCCAGAATGCCAGTCCAAAGGAATTGGCGATGCCTAGCACTTCACCGGTGGATTTCATTTCTGGGCCGAGCAACGGGTCGACTTCAGGGAACATGGTAAAGGGGAAGACGGCCTCCTTCACACCAAAATGTTGGAAGGGGTGCTTCTTCAGGTTGAGATCGCCTAGTTTCTTGCCCAGCATGAGCTGGGTGGCTAAACGAGCCATTTGAATAGCGCAGACTTTAGAAACCAGAGGAACGGTGCGGGAGGCGCGCGGATTCGCTTCCAGCACATAGACTACGTCATTGCAAATGGCATACTGGATATTCATGAGGCCGACCACCTGAAGCTCGCTGGCTATGCGCCGCGTGTACTTTTCTATGGTGTCAATATGTTTCTGGGGTATACTCACCGGCGGAATGACACAGGCGGCATCACCGGAATGGACGCCAGCGTACTCAATGTGCTCCATTATAGCAGGGATGAAGACATTCTCTCCGTCCGCCAGAGCGTCAGCTTCGGTCTCAATGGCATTCTCCAGGTAGCGGTCAATGAGAATAGGACGATCAGGAGTAACACCGACCGCGGCGGTCACGTACAGGCTTAGTTCATCCTCGTCATGTACTATCTCCATACCTCGTCCACCTAGCACGTATGACGGCCGAACTATAAGCGGGTAGCCAACGCGCTTAGCCACAACTAGGGCCTCATCAAGGTTACTGGCGGTGCCTGAGTCCGGCATGGGTATGCCGTACTTCTTCATCACCCGACTAAAGCGTCCCCGGTCTGAGGCAATATCTATGGAGTTCACTGACGAACCGAGTATGTTAACACCGGCTTCTTCGAGTTCGGCTGCGATGTTGAGCGGCGTCTGACCGCCGAACTGAACAATGACCCCGATGGGTTTCTCCTTCTGATAGATGCTTACCACATCTTCCACCGTTAGCGGTTCGAAGTACAGCTTATCTGAGGTGTCATAGTCAGTGGAGACTGTTTCCGGGTTGCAGTTGACCATAATGGTCTCGTAGCCCATGCCACGCAGGGCGAAAGCAGCATGAACACAGCAATAGTCAAACTCAATTCCCTGCCCAATGCGATTGGGGCCGCCGCCGAGAACCATCACCTTGGGTCGGTCACTCACAATCGTTCGGTCAGGCCCGTTGTATGTAGAGTAGTAATACCTTGCGTTTTCCGCACCGCTCACAGGCACGTAGTCCCAGGCTTCGACCACACCTAAATTCGTGCGCCGCTCACGGATTTCCTTTTCAGTGCACCCGAGCAGCTTTGCCAGGTATCTGTCGGCAAAGCCGTCTTTCTTAGCCTGAATGAGCAGATTGTCCGGCAATTTCTCAGCTTTGTACTTGAGAACCTTCTCCTCAAGCTCAACCAGCTCTTTCATGTGCTGAATGAACCAGGGTTTAATGTAGGTCTTCCTGTAAAGCTCCTGTATGTCAGCGCCCTTACGGAGGGCCTCGTACATAATAAACTGTCGCTCGCTGGTGGCGTAGTTCAGCATTGTCATCAGTTCGTCAAACGATTTCTCATGGAAGTTTTTAGCAAAGCCAAGCCCGTAGCGGCCATTTTCCAGAGAGCGAATCGCCTTCTGGAAGGCTTCCTTATAAGTCTTGCCAATACTCATCACCTCGCCCACGGCGCGCATCTGTGTCCCGAGCCGGTCTTCAGCATCGCGGAACTTTTCAAAAGCCCATCGGGCGAACTTGACCACTATGTAGTCGCCGGATGGCGTGTATTTCTCCAGAGTGGCTGCACGCCAGTAGGGAATCTCGTCCAGGGTGAGCCCCGCTGCCAACTTGGCCGAGATAAGAGCAATGGGAAAGCCAGTGGCCTTGGAAGCAAGCGCAGACGAGCGCGACGTTCTGGGGTTAATCTCAATTATGACCACGCGGCCTGTTTTAGGGTCATGGGCAAACTGGATGTTGGTCCCGCCGATAACGCCTATCTTCTCGACAACCCTGTAGGAATATTCCTGGAGGCGCT
>CAZZHQ010000202.1:0-4268 GCA_964654015.1 uncultured Dehalococcoidales bacterium
AATACCAGTATCCAAAATTAGATGGGAGGTATTTGTTTGTCCTCTACTAAGCCTTAAGATTATACTTCCGATTCTTTCAGCAGCCTTTTCATTTACACCGCCAATTACACCGCCAATTATACCGCCATTTTCTATCTCAATGACGTTATTCCTTCTTAAAGGTCGCTTAAAAGTGGCGGTGAAAAAGGAACCAAATTCAAAATTGATTGGCAATAGACCTGCTGCAGCGACCAGGTTTCTCATTTTATTTATACCAGTTCCCATCTTTTCAATATATCCTGCCCTGTGCAATAAATTCGCTATATTAGGATTCCTGAGAACACTTTTCTTGCCAAAGTCTTTGGGATTCAAGCCTTTCACAAGCCCTCCCGGATTAGTTATATCGATTCTGTCGTCGAACATCTCTATCATTATATTAGCGCCCTTTTCAAAGTAATCCCTGTGCGCTACGGCATTTATAATTGCCTCTCTCAAGGCTTCATACGGAATCTCGGGTATCTCTTTTCTTCTTGGCTCGCCGGTCATTTCATATCTCAAGGGAATATACTGCTTGAGAAAATTCATTGACCCATCAATGTTGAAGAGCAAATCTTCATTGAAATCGCGCCTGTCAAGGACATTTATCTTCTCTGTTCCCTTATAAAGAGCGCAGGTTACCATAGTATGGAAATATACATCCTGTAGATTCTTCGCGAAGAAGAGGATGCCGGTATTATTTAAAATAGCTATACCCTTTTGATTTTCAGTAACTCCCAAGTTAACCAGCATAGGTGAATTGTCCAGTACTTTTGAAATCCCTGCCAGACGTAAGAACTTGTCAAGTTTCTTGGGGTCGAATTGTGTATCGTAATCGAATTTCAGGTTTATTAGCTCATCAAACCTGATTTTCCCCTCTGCTTTGGAGAACTCGATAATCTCATCCCGACTGAGCTTTTGAGAATTTGGACCAACTCTCACATAAAACCCGGAAGTACATTGGTAGGGTTTATCTTCACCCTCTCTTACGTTCAGGGTCAGTACATTATCTAATCTCTCAAATGAGAACTTAACAGGCGGTTGACATTTGTTAGCTGTATTCTGAATTTGAGACTTGAGGCTATTTGTTATTGTTATTCCTTTTATCTTATTACTGTCAGTTATGCCAAGAAATATCCTGCCGCCTGCTGAATTAGCAAAAGCTACAAGTTCTTTATCTATATAAAATGGTGATTCCTTGAATTCTATCCTGTAGCCCTCGCCTTCTTCGAGAGCCGATTGTAGTTCTTCTCTGGTCATGCCACCAGTTCCTTATTTAGCTCGTCTAAAATATTGTCCAGTTCACCTTCAAAGAGTCCATATGCTTTAATAGCTCCGCCTTTTTCGGCGAACGGTATGAGCTCAAAGTGGTCTATGCTAATGCTCATAGAGGCAGCAATATGTTCCTTTATCATTTCAAGCCATGCCATCTGCTCAGGGGTGAACTGACGGTTAAGCTTTAGCTGGATGGTTAGCCAGTAATCAAAACGACGATTTACCGTTTCTGAGAAGGGCTCAAGGATATCAGTCTCTCCAATGGCGAAATGTATGAGAGAGATGATATTGGTCAGCAATTTCTGAGGACCAGCACCGCGTACTTTGGAACTTTCAAGTTGCTCATAGGCATGCCACAGGAGCTCGGGACTAAGATTGTAGGGTGGTTTTTGAATAGCATTGGCAAGCTGTTTTATCTCCTGATAGGTTAGATGGCGATTGCCGTAAGGCTTACTGTAAATCATCTGTAAAGCGGTAAGCTCGTTCTTGTTTTCCTCTATGAATCTACGGAAGGTATTAACAATGGTTTGTGCCTTTTCCTTTGCCCGGGGGTCAAAGCCAGCAAAGAGCAGTTTGTCTTGGCTCACAGTATCAATAACCTGCTCACTTTTTCTCTTAAGGTCGATGAGGATATTGCGCAATTCAGGGCTATCAAAAGGACTACAAGCAATGACAACAAGTTCATCGGCAGCAGTCCTAATTTGCTCTTCCGTGGGTGCTTCTGTGTTGAAAACCTCTTTCGCTTTGTCTATTTGCTTGTCGGGGTCAGTAGCATCCAATAAGCTATTTATAAGTTGTTTTGGAGACTTTCCCTCTGTGGCACTTTGAATCTGCTGGCGGTCTTCTTCTTCAATCTCCATATCCAATCGAGCGAGCCTTCCCGCCAGAGAAGTGAGCGTGTCCTCATCTCTATTGCCCAGAGCAACGGACATAAGGAGCTTATCAAAGGGTATGCTCTTTTTTCTTTCCAGGGGGCTGGAATCTTGCTTTTCATTCTCGCAGACACCAACGGCATCGACAATGACGAAATTCGTCTTGTAAGACGCATCCGGCGTAACAGCATTAAAATCCGTAGGCAGGATTGTTCGGCTGCCTCGCCCTTTCATCTGCTCGAAGAGTACACGGGACTTAACATCTCTCATGAATATGACACATTCCAGAGGTCTGATATCAGTCCCAGTGGCAATCATATCCACAGTTACCGCAATGCGGGGATAATACGAGTTACGGAAGGCGGTAATTAAGTCTTCGGGCTTCTCGCCAGTGCTCTTATAAGTTATCTTCTTGCAGAATTCATTTCCCTTGCCGAACTCTTCCCTCATGATATGGACGATATCTTCGGCATGAGAATCGCTCTTGGCAAAGATGAGGGTTTTAGGAACCTCAGTCCTGCCGGGGAATATCTCGGTAAAGAGTTTTTCCTTAAAAGTTTTGGTCAGCGTTCTTATCTGGTCCGGAGCAACTACACTGCGGTCAAGTTGTTCTGGAGGATAGTCGAACTCTTCGAATAGCTGCTCCCAGCGAATTTGTCTGGTTAGTTTGTTTCGTTTGTCTACGTAGTAGCCTGCCTTTAAAGTGCTTCCTTCTTCGGTAATCCTTGTCTGGATGCGGTAAACATCATAACCTACGTTAACACCGTCTGCCACAGCCCGCTCATGGCTGTACTCCATAACCAGGTTCTGATTGAAAAAGCCCAGGGTTTGTTTTGATGGAGTTGCGGTGAGTCCGATAATAAAGGCATCGAAGTATTCCAGCACCTGACGCCAGAGGTGATATATCGAGCGATGGCATTCATCGGTGATGATAAAATCAAAGGTCTCGATGGGAATGGAGGGATTGTAGTCGATATCCCTGGGGGATTCTAACTGCGGGATGTCGAAGAGAGATTGTTTCTCCAGTTCGGTATCAAACTCCGGTTCACCCTTGAGCATGGAATAGAGTCGCTGTATGGTGGTTATACACACACGACTCACTGGGTCCAGTATATTAGATGAAAGATGCTGGATATTATAGAGTTCAGTAAACTTCCTGCCGTCATCGGGTGTCTCATACTGCTGGAACTCTCTTCTTGTTTGGCGGCCAAGGTTACTTCTATCGACAAGGAACAAAATTCTTTTAGCGTTGGCGAACTTTATCAAACGATAAACAGAACTCACACCGGTGTAAGTCTTACCAGTTCCGGAGGTCATCTGGATGAGCGCTCGTGGTCTTTCATCTGCAAAGGATTTCTCAAGGTTTTGAATCGCCTCAATTTGACAATCCCTTAGACCATCGGTTTTTAGCGGAGGCATAGTCTTGAGTCTGGCTCTCAGTGTATTTTGCTGGCTTAGCCATTCATTAAGTGTTTCAGGTCGGTGAAAGCTAAACACCCTACGAGAACGGGGTATTGGGTCTCTCAAATCTCTGAAGAAGGTTTCCGTGCCTGTACTTTCATAGCCAAAGGGAAGAGGTTCTTGAACATGAGGTAGGTTATCTGGCACGCCTGCCAGATAAATACCGGTTTGGTCAGCCACGCCACTTAAGGTAGTGCCAACCGGTTTTGCTTCAACAACACCAGCAGCATTCCTGTTAATAAATAGAAGATAATCAGCCGTTCCAGATTTTAGGGGAAATTCACGAACGGCTACTCCCATAGAAGCTCCAAGATTCAGTTGACGCAGGTCCTGCACTGTCCAGCCAGAAGCTTCCAGCATCTGGTCAATCTTTTGTCTTGCCTCTTCCTCTGGTTTCATATAAATATACTCTAATGAATAGCTATTGATGCTTTCTTTTCAGCTATGATAGCACACCTAAAAGGGAATTGATGTACATAACACATCATACTATTTTGTTGAATGGTGTATAAGTGCTGCTAACAAATTTTGATGTTACATGCGATTACTGGAATAGGGTGCAAGTCCAGAAGAACGATTGCATATTCCTGGCAAATGTTTATTTGGCTCAGCGGGTATCAGCATGCCTCTGGCGTAAAGCTTCAT
>CAZZHQ010000203.1:0-4248 GCA_964654015.1 uncultured Dehalococcoidales bacterium
GGCGCATCCCCAACATACAGCCCCGCATCCCTGAATACTTGGTAAGACTGCTCTGTAGATACTGTGCTAAAGCCGACACTCCACTGGGCGGTCTCCAGTGATGCCTCCATAATCACATCCTGAATATCGCTGGGTAAACTGTTCCATGTATCTAGGTTGAATATCATCGGCACGTCTGCGCCCCCCTGACGAAGTCCCAGATTTGACTTCGCCACCTCGAATAACTTCATAGCTAAACTACCACTAGGAGGAAAGTAGACACTGTCTAAGTTCCCCCGTGATAAAGACTCGTAAAAGTCTGCAACGTATACGGGGACAGCAAACATACCAAATTCTCCCCATATATCGACATCGGAGGGCGCCCACAGGTTTACCTTCTTACCATTCAGCTCTGTGAGAGAGGTCACCTCATCCCTGCACAATATATCCATAGGCCCAGACGTTTGCCAGTATAAAATCTTAATGTTAAGATTTTTTTGTTCATTTTCAAATATGGCCTTGGTTTCTGGAATCTCCATCGTGAGCCTGTTGGCTGCGGCTATGGATTCCTCGAGGCTGCAGTACATAGGAAAGTCGGGTAGCTGGTTAAGTACCAGTTCCGTCCCAACGTAAGTTGGTACGCATATAATAAGGTCGACTGAGCCTGAACTTAATAGCTGGATGTGTTCCGTATGTTTTGCCAATGCCTCGGTATAATATCGTTCAAACGTTACTCTTCCATCCGTCCTCTCTTCGACCAGATCCATGAAGTGGTCGGCGAACATAGCGGGAGGCTCAACCTCCAAGAAGGGGCAAGAGAATTTGAGATTAAAAACCTCCGGAGTTTTCTCAGGGCATCCAGTCAAGATAAGACTGACCGCTAATATGGGAATGAGAAGTATAGACAACCCTATATAGAGTCTCTTTTTCATCTGATTCCTCCTTTATCTATTTTGTCTTCTGCGCGTAGTCTTGCTTCCCCCAGTAGCAGGGTTAAGTAAACATTCCTCCTCCTCCTTTCCTGTTGCAAAGCTTATCTTCGCGGATTAATCACAATCCTCTTCGTTTTGATTTTAAGCTACGAGACCATTGATAATAGGTGAACGGTCTTTAATTTTCCCTATCCCCCAAAAACATCTTGCAGATGCTTCTCCAACTTCTCTATATCTTGTCCTCGGCTCTTTAGATGCGCTTGAACCTCCTGGTGGGTGAGGATAAAAAATCTCTTCTCCTTCATGGCCTTGACTACTATCTGTGCCACGTCATCAGACTCTATGACACCCGGCGTATTGATATTGAACATTTCCTCTCCCTCAACGTTCATGTCGGCGATCTCCTGGTCACTCCCCACGTAACGGCTGCTGAAACCCAAATTGGTAGTCACCATACCAGGGCAGAGAACTGAAACCATTATTCCTTGAGGACGCAGGTAACCGAAAAGGCCCTCTGAGAAACCTACAACGCCAAACTTGGCAGTACTGTAGGGAATGTTTCTTATAGCAAGAGGCGGTGGCTCACTGGCCACAAGTCCAGCAGCTGAAGCGGTATTGATGATGTATCCGCTACCCCTTTTGAGCATGTGGGGTAGAAAAGCATGAACGCCGCGGATGACCCCGAGGAGGTTGATACCCAAAATCCATCCCCAATCTTTAATGCTAATATTTTCTACTTTACCACGCACACCCACTCCGGCGTTATTCATAAGGATGTCAACTTTACCCAGAGTCGAGATGGTTTGGGCAGCCAAGTTATCCACATCGGCATCTTTTGAAACATCGCAGTGTATGGCAAGCGCACGGCGGCCCATACTTTCTATCTCCTGACGTGCCTCACCTAGCTTGACATCGTCTATGTCAGCAACTACGATATCTGCCCCGAGCTTCGCTAGAGCTAGAGCGACTGATCGGCCAATACCGCTGGCTGCTCCTGTGATAACCGCTACTTTACCTTTGAACTCCAAATTCAGTACCCTCCTTTTCATTAACTGCCAGTATGGATTTTTTTCAGGCGAACTAGCCCCAAAACTTTTTTCAGTATAATAACACTCCTGAGGTTTGTCAATAGCGTTTGTGGGACTGAAAAAGACCGTTTACACACAAAGATTTGCCTTTTTCCTAAACCTTTCATATGGTGTTTGTCCACCCGGAGTTGCACGGCGGCCCACACTTTCTATCTACTGACGTGCCTCACTCAGCTGGACATTGTATATGTCCGTCAGTTTCAGATAAGAACTTGACAATTTGGAAGAGTGTGTAGATAATTGTGCAATACCAAAACATACGACATAAATCAGTACTAAAAACAAATAGAAATAGAGAGGGAAGGAACAAAAGTGGTAGCAAAACGCAAACTGGAAAATCGGAATGCATTAATTACTGGTGCTAGTCGTGGTATTGGTAAGGCTATTGCAACCTGCTTTGCTGAAGAAGGAGCTAACCTTTTCATTTGTGCGAGAAATGTAGAACCACTGGAGAAAGCCGCTACACAAATTCGGCGATTTGGGGGAAAAGTGGTAACTCATGGTGCCGATATCTCCAATCAGAAGTCAGTGCAGGAAATGGTTAAACACGCTTTAAAAGAGTTCAAGCAGATAGATATACTGGTTAACAATGCCGGCATCCATATTGGTCGCAAATTTGTAGATTATTCACTTGACGAGTTTGATCAGGTTATCAAGGTGAACCTCTATGGGTTGTTTCATGTAACGCAGGCTGTCTTACCTGGAATGATAGCGCACAAAAGGGGGAAAATAATTAACATTGCCTCGACAGCTGGTAAGTGGGGATCCAAGAACCAGAGTGCTTACAATGCTTCCAAGCATGCCATAGTAGGTTTAACACGATGCATAGCACTTGAGGTGGGAACCTTTAATATTAGTGTAAATGCTATCTGCCCTAGTTTAGTGGAGACTGAGGAAACCCCCTTTTTTAAAGAGCGGTCAGAAGTTCTTGGGATTTCTGAGGAAGAGTTACGTAGAAATGTCATAGCTCAACACTCTATAGGTAGGCTTGTCCAGCCTGAAGGAGTTGCCCACCTTGCTCTTTATCTTGCCTCGGATGAGTCTGATGGCATGACAGCACAATCAATACTTTTATGTGGTGGATACCTCATGGTATAGGGCTTTCACAAAAAGTTGACAGCAGTCCTCTATACTGGAACAGCAATCCACCGGGCAGACCTCAACGCACTTCGGTGATAATGGCGGGCATCTCAACCAGAATCAATTTTTCAGATGGGTGTGGTTTTCTAGCGTGTCGTTCTTTATTACGGTAGCACAGGCCGGCAGAGTATTCCTGGCAGGGCCTAACTATCTGTCCCCACGATACAGACGCTACATACACTTTGAGGTGGCTGGCCGCCCAGGTTGTGGGTTAGTCCCAGCCTGGGGTTCTTTATCTGCCTCTTCTCCGCCTTACCTTGAAGCTGTTTGTACATCTCATAAATCATTCGCAGCCCTGAGGCACCGATGGGGTGGCCAAAGCACTTCAGGCCGCCATCAGGCTGGCAGGGAATCTTTCCATTAAGCTCAAAGAATCCGGCATCAATGTCTTCCTTTGCCTTCCCTCTGGGGGATATCATCAGGTCTTCATAAGTAACAAGCTCAGTTATGGAGAAACAGTCATGAACCTCCATCATGCTTATCTCTTCCCGTGGATTCTTTATTCCTGCCTCCTGGTAAGCCTTAGTAGCGGCACGATGAGTTGTTTCCACGTGAGTATAATCGTAACCCGTGTATAGCAGGCTTTCTCCGGACTCAGCGGCCACCTGCAGGGATTTGATATATACAGGGTCAGGCCTAAGGCTCTTGGCTATGTCGGCTCGCGCCACGATAGCCGCTGCTGACCCGTCACTTACGCCGCAGCTGTCAAACAAACCCAGAGGACTGGCAATCACGGGAGCATTGAGCACATCTTCCACGGTGATTTCCCGGCGGAGGTGCGCCTTGGGATTTAAAGTCCCGTTATGATGGCTCTTAACCGATATCTTGGCCAGCGCTTCTTTGCCTTCCTCGATGCTCAGACCATACCGCTCAAAGTACCTGTTAGCCATCATGGCAAACATTCCCGGGTTGGGGTTCACCCAGTTCGGGTAGATAACTCTCCCCATGGTGCCGAGGGAAACTATGTCCTCGTTAGCCCTGGGCAGGCCCCCAAAGCCCAGATCCTTGACCTTCTCCACCCCCAGTGCCAGGGCAATGTCGCAGGCGCCCGAGGCAACGGCGTAACAGGCGGCTCTAATCGCCTCCGTGCCGCTGGCGCACAGGTTCTC
>CAZZHQ010000204.1:0-4241 GCA_964654015.1 uncultured Dehalococcoidales bacterium
ATTCTGTACAGGAATACGAATCAAACAAATCCTTCCAGGTAAATTGATCAACCCGCTCTACTCCGTAGATATTGCCTTTGGCAAACTCCTCACGAGACTGCGTGGTAACCGTCTCCAAGCTTCTGAAAAAACAGTTGGGAATCGATGCCAGGATGTGCATATGCTTGCTGTAGGGCAGGTAGTTGAGAAAAGAGAGAAGCACGATGGCGTGGATCCACCAGAAAACATTTGTTGTAGTCTCCAGCGCCCCAGGCGACATACCGCTAAAGATAATTGTACCTGCGAAGGCGGATATTGGCATAAAGCCGGCCGCCTTCTCGATGCCCTGAGCTATCTCGGCGCCGTGCATGCCGAAGAAGGCTATCATCAAAGCAGCAATAAGTCCCAATATCACAAAAGCATCTCCGCTCTTTGCATCGATATATGGAGGCGGGAAAAATATTCGCCGGATCACTGAAGAACATACGGCCAGCAACGCGACAATTGATGCGATATCTAGAATCCAGGCCAGAGCGTGATATGCGCCGACCGGCAACTTCGATAAACTGATATAATCCGGGGCCAGACCGTGGAGCAGGAACTCTGTATTAGCTATAAGCAAAACCATGAAAGCCCAGAAAAGTATGGCGTGGTTGATGCCGAAACGATAACCGTGTGAAATCGCACAGCGCTGCGCGAATGGGTAATAGATGACGCTCCAGATACGTTTGGCAATATCTTCAAAACGATTATCCGGTTTTCCCAGAGCGACCAGACGGAAACGATTGTAACAACTCCAACCGAAGAAGGCTATTGCGATGATAAAGACTACAATAAATATCAGAGTGTTGGCAGACACGATTTACTCCTTTGTTGGTGTACTCAAATACTGTATAGCTAACTTGCTTTCTTGCAACGTAACTCTTTCAGCCGGTTTGTAATAAACGGAACCACCTTAAAGACATCACCGACTATGCCATAGGTAGCCACTTCGAAGATCGCCGCAGATCGGTCACGATTTATCGCGATGATTACATCCGAATCCTGCATACCGACCAGATGCTGGATCGCTCCAGAGATTGCACATGCGATATATATCTTCGGCCTTACCGTCTTGCCGGTCTGGCCAACCTGACGCTCTAAGGGCATGTATCCGGCCTCTACGGCAGCACGTGAACAACCGACAACACCCCCCAGTTCATCGGCCAGTTCCTGCAGGATGCCAAAATTTTCTTCGTTTAACATGCCACGTCCCCCAGAGACAATAACCTCCGCCGCCGCGACATCTATAGCATCCGCCCCCTCCCTGCGATCATCGATCACCTCCAGCACCTTGGTCAGGATATCATCTTCCCTGATCGGTGATAACTCTCTGATGATCTCCCCACTACGAGTGGTGTCTCTTTCCGGCATAGGCATCACGTGCGGCCGAACAGTAGACATCTGAGGTCTGGTACGTTCGGTCACAATCGTTGCCATTATGTTACCGCCGAAAGCGGGACGGGTCTGCAACAAAAACCTCTTATCATCGATGGCCAGGCCAGTGCAGTCCGCCGTTAAGCCGGTAAGCAAGCGTGTCGCCACTGCCCCCGCCACATCTCTACCCAAACCGGTAGCACCTACAAGCAGGATCTCTGGCTTATACTTTTCCACCAGATAGCAGACAGACTTGTAATACGACTCGGTACGGTAATTATGAAAAACAGGATCATCGATCAAATAGGCCTTGGATGCTCCGTAGTAGAACGATTCATTACAGAGATGTTCTACATTATCTCCGAGAACGACCGTACACAACTCAACGCCCAGGGTTTTAGCAAGCTCCGCTCCTACCCCCAGCAGTTCCCAAGAGACGGTGGCTGCTTCGCCTCCCGTTTGTTCCACAAATACCCAGACGCCCTTATACTCGCTTATCTTAGCCAGTATAGCGGCTTCCTCGTCGGTTAACTCTTCGGCTTCCACAACCTTCGCCCCAGCAGCCTTTTGAGCTTCCCATTGTTTGAGAATCTCGAGTTCCTCCGGGGTCAGGTACATCTCTATGGCTTCAGATGGGCATATCTTCACACACTTGCCGCAACCGATGCAGTCCTTTGTATCAATGATCGGCTCGCCATTATCTTCCATCGTTATGCAGGCTTTGGGGCAGGCCGCCTCGCAACGACCGCCACACGCAATGCACTTACCGGAAATGAGCCGTGCTACGCCTCGGGGTTTCTTTATCTTTTTATTCTTCTCATCCATATCTTTATCCGTGTAGAGTTTAAATAGAAATGATGTCCTTCTCAAGCAGGACATTGATCAGCAGGCGTGCAGTTTCATCGGGTTTGTTTTCCCCGTCGCCCAGTATTTCACCCTCTGTTCTCTCTGGGGAGAATATCTTCCGTACCTGCGTAGCGGAGCCCGCAAGCCCGATAAGCTCTGTTGGCAACCCCATGATACTGTTGTTCCACAACTTCACCTCGGCGTCACCGGATATCAGCCGCATGGGTACCGTCGGGTACCGGGGCTGATTTATCTCGCGAACCACCGTGATCAACGTCGGCAACGGAGTTTCCACTATTTCGTGCCGTCCTTCCAGTTTGCGTCTGACCCTTACCTTCTTCGCCGCCAAGTCCAGCTCCTGAATCTGGTCAACGAGGGTGAGGGGAGTGAATCCCAAGCGCGTGGCGATACCCGGCCCAACTTGAGCGGTATCTCCATCAATGCTCTGACGACCGCACAGCACCACCGCAACCTCGTCCTCCTCCGAAATCTTCAATATTGCTTCCGCCAAAACCTTGCTGGTGGCCAGTGTATCGGCCCCTCCGAAAGCACGGTCGCTCAGCAATACAGCATCGTCGGCTCCCAGCGCCAAGGCCTTTTTCAAGGTAACTTCGGTATTCGGGGGACCCATAGAGATCGCTACCACTCGAAATCCATACTTGTCTTTGAGCTTGAGGGCTTCCTCCAACGCCGGACTATCGAACGGGTTAACGATGAATGGCACACCCTCCCTGATAAGTGTACCGGTTACCGGATCTGTCTTTACCTGAGTAGTATCCGGAACTTGTTTGATGCATGCGACTACTATCACCTATTACTCCTCTAAAGAGAGAAATCCCCGGTGTGGCTTACGGGGTCTGTTTTCTGATGAGCGGGGTATGCCAAAAATATTGACGTGTGTCAAGTGAAATTATGACCACCGGTCATTTAATAATCAACCGGGGACTGGGTAACAAGATTTGCACCCCCTGTCAAGACATAATTATAAATTTCTCGGGATTTTTTTGAAAGGTCTTTAATGCCGCGTAGCAGGAAAGGGACGAGGAGTCAGGAGACGGAAGAACAGGCGTCCTCTATCACCCTCCAGATCTCGTCTTTACCGTAGCGCGTCCGGGCGGAAAAGGGGACAAGCTCGTCATAGGGAACTTGCAGATGCTCTCCTATCTTTCGCCTGGATATATTGACCTGGCCTCTGGAAAATTTGTCCACCTTTGTCAGCACGAATACTATTTTAATATTATTGTTGAGGAGCCACTGAATGAGCTGGTCGTCATTTTCCGAGGGTTCTCTCCTTATATCAAGTATTATGACCACAAGCCGCAGATTTTCACGCCCTTTAAGATACCCTTCCACCATCGCTTTCCATCCCTTTTTTACGGAGATGGGCACCTTCGCGTATCCGTAACCGGGAAGGTCGACAAAAGAAAGGTTTTTATTTATCACGAAGAAATTCACAAGCTGGGTGCGTCCAGGTGTGTTACTTGTCTTCGCAAGCTTCTTCCTGTTCACAAGGGTATTAATAAGGGAAGACTTCCCCACATTCGACCTGCCGACAAACGCCACTTCCGGCAACGAATCATCCGGATAATAAAAGGGATCGACAGCGCTCTTTATGAATTCTGCTGATATAACCTTCATGGATCCTCCTCTGATTTTGACGGCATAATAACACAACACAGAGTCAAATCGCAAAGCACACCGAAACCCGGCCCATGATTTGCAGATTCTGCTTGCAAAGGAACTGCATTAAGAGCTATTAAGGGCAAAAGTTCCGTGATTTAAAGGTCTTCAACAAAACGCAAGATCAGATATCAATCAGGAACCGCAACATCGGAAACCTATGCAAAAAATTTTCAAGAAAATATTCCTATCTCATCTGAGCGCAAATGAACATGCCGTAATGATATTCATGGCGATTATCGTTGGGATACTTGGGGGATATGGTGCTGTTCTGTTCAGGTGGATGATATGGTTCTTTCAAAAAGCTTCTTTCGGGAATG
>CAZZHQ010000205.1:0-4221 GCA_964654015.1 uncultured Dehalococcoidales bacterium
CAGAGCAATGTTTTATGAAAGTGACAAGAAATTCTGGGATGAAGAAGCCGCATACGCTTCCAAATAAATTAAACAATCCTTCCCCTCCATAGGGGAGTCAAACAAGAACAGACTAAACTGCCAAGGCCACCTAAGCTGTAGCTACCTTATCTTTGCCCTTCGGCTTCAACTCAATGCGCAGGTCAGCGTCCAGAGCCCTTGCAATCTCGGCAAGTGAAGCAAGGGTGGGGTTGGCATTACCGCTCTCCAACCTTGAGATAGCAGCTTGTCCCGTTCCTATCTTGGCTGCTAACTCTTCTTGACTCATTTTGAGTTCCATGCGGCGTCTGATTATCAACTCAATTAACTCGAACTCAGGCCCCTGTGCCTCATACTCCTTGCGAAACTCCGGGTCAGCCAAAAACCTCTTCTTTACGTCTTTATACGACCTTAGATGTGCCATTCTCTATTCTCCTATCCTCTATTCTCTATATACAGAAAGTATTTAAATTCATGTTACTTGTCTAGACTCATAATCTTGCCTCCTCCTCATCGCCTTCTCAATCTCAAGCCGTGGTGTTTCCTTCGACTTTTTACTGAAAATATGGAGTATTGCCAATCGCTTGCCTTCATACGGGTAAAAGAAGATGCGATAATAACTCCCCGCATGTAAAATCTTTAGCTCAAAAAGGTCATACCCCTCAAGCTTCGTTATATAATCCCTTGAATCACTTAGCCCGAACTTCTCCAGTAAATCCAACCACCTGAAGATCTTAGCTCCAGCCTTCTTGGGAAAGCGAGCAATATCATCTTCAACCGGAGACTCACCTCGCTCCGTGACATAAAAATCTACATGCCAGTCCATTGAAGAACAGTATGACATATATATCATAATCTGTCAACTCTCTGATATCGAATAACAATCATTTCCCATCATAGGGAAGTCAAAACAGCCCCCTTGTTATTCAAGACACAAGCCTCTATAATCTCCATCAGATAGCAACGCCTTAAGTCGACCTATTGACATTTTATTACCTGACAGGTTATAATAACCATGTGGGACATTGAGTATTACACCAGGCCTAGCGGTGACCAGCCCGTACGTGGATGGATTGGTGAATTATCTGTTTCCTATAGGAAGGTGATAAGAGCTAAGATAGTATCGCTGGCACACCATGGAACTGAGTTGCTCGCCACAAAAATACTGGAACGCATTCTTGGAGCAGATAGTGACTTTTATGAATTAAGGGGAGGTAGATGTCGCATCGCCGTTTATTTCGATGGTGCGGCACAAAAACTTGTCTTGCTACATGGTTTCATCAAGACTAGAGACAACGAGAGACGGGAAATAGCTAGAGCACGAGATCTATTACATGAATATTTACAAACATGATAACTTTGCGAGGTGAGAAATGGCAGGGACATTTAAAGACGATTTAACTAAAGACCTTCAGGATAAAGAATTTGCCCGAGGCTTTGGAGCTGAGCTGGCAAAGACCGATTTTGCTATGCTGCTTGTCAAGGCACGTAAAGCTGCGGGCATTACTCAACAAGAATTGGCAGCTATGGCAGGCACAACACAGTCTTACATTGCCAAATTAGAGTCCGGTGAGGCGAACCCCACCGCTGGAAGGATCGGCGAACTGCTAGCATTATTGGGATTTCGGCTTACACCAACCTTGTCTGACCTCAACCCATATAAGCAACCGCGGTCAGCCGGTAAAGAAGAAGGCTACGGTATCACCGTGGAAGCCCACAAAACGCGTCAGCCTGTCAAGCTGTAGTCTCCTCATATCCAGCCCACCCACAACCGTTGGTTCTACCTCAACCCTGTCCCTGTCCATAGTCGAAGAACCTATACCGGAATTATTTTGAATTTCCTGCCATTTTCCGCTATAATTTCCTCGTAATTGACCGGGAGGTTGATACCCTAACCAGGTAAATTCGGGCCGAAGTTGTGAAGCTAAAAAGCGGTCAATACGATCAAAATCACGCCTAGACTTCGTAAACCGCCGGTCGTCAGTTCGACTCTGACCGCTGGCTCCATTTTTAGAACTATTAATTCAGTTTGAGGTCAATTTTAGGTCAAAATAATGTCATGATTTGTTCATGTTCATGTCGTCATGAAGTAATAAAAATAGTTAGAAATCGTCCCGGTGACTATGTCATCTGATAGGTATTATTTAGAACACTACTAGCAAAATTGCTGTAATCTGTAAAGGCGAGAATTTAACAAAACACGATTGCACGCCGTATTCAACTGACGACCAACAGCTATTGGGTATTAGTTCTTGCGGCAATGGTCAAGAAGTGATATAAATATTAAATCGGGTCAAATACAGCCAGTCAAAAAGTGCATAATTTCACTTGTATTAGGTTGGTTCTTTCGGTTTTTATAGTATTCAGGAATAAATATTGTAATTAGGAGGAGCGCTCATGTATCCTTCTAGGAAGCTACTCATAATCCTGGCAGTCTGCCTGTTATCTCTCTCTACTATGATTATTGCCTGCCAAGGGCGCAATGAAGTGCCAAAGATAACACCCCCAACTGCGCCGGCTAGTACTCAACCGCCAACTGAAACAGTATCTCCGGCGACCATCTCGACGGCTACTATTGAAGAAAAGCTAGGTTTGCATGCCATAAATTCTACGGGCGAAAAAAGATATATTGTGATTCTAGCGGATTTCCCGGATGTAAAACGCCTCTATCCAGTAGAAACAATATCTAACAGAATGGGTGATTTATTGGGCCCCTATTTCGAAGCAGCCTCGTATGGTAAGCTGAAGCTGAAGGGAGATGTAACCGGTCCATACGTGCTGCTACATCCGGTGGCGTATTACAGGATTTCACCGAGTAACATGGAAGTTGATCCGGTAAAGGTCACCTCCCTTGTCACCGATGTCGTGAATGCAGCAGATAAAGATGTGGACTTGGATCAGTATGACTATATTCTAATCGGGTTGGGTGCAACACAGCCCGATTACGGTATGGTCGGTTACTGTGCCTTGCCCGGTATGCTGGCTTTCCGAAGCAAGTCGGTATTTAAGAGTGCCAGCGGCAAAACGATAGATAATGTGGCGGTGTTTTGCGAGAATGCGCACATGGGCACCTTTATCCATGATACTCTCCATATGATCGGAGGCTACATCGGTGACCAGCGCATGACCCCCTGTTTATATGACCAGGATTTGCAGAAGCTTTATCCCACTGGGGATGAAGTATCCAAGATCTTGATCAATATGGGTTTTTGGGATCCTCTATCATCACACTTCCCTTATGATAAGGAACTGCCTCCAGCAGGGCTATCATCCTGGACAAAACTGCGTTTAAATTGGATTGATCCTGACAAAATTGTCTTAATCGAAGCCGGACAGACCGCCACGGTCAAATTGGACCCCCTGTTAAGTCAGGATGCTTCGACTTATGTAATTAGAATCCCCATAACTGACAAGACCTATTACTTGGTGGAAAATCGTCAAAAGCTCGGCTCGGATGCCAATTGCCCAACCACCGGCATCCTTATAATGTATGCAGATGATACCGTTTATGAATGCCGCCATGGCCAAGCTCCGGTTAAGATTATGGATGCCAATCCAGATGTCCCGTATATGAACGATGCCACTTATGATATTGGCAAAAAAGATCAGTATGTCGACACCAAGAACAATCTGGCTATTATTCTTGAGAAGAAGGATGGACTTTCGTATCAAATTCAAGTCACCACTGCAGATAGAGCTAAATAGCACGTGTTTATCACATGATTTGCGCTAAGCGGATTACGACGAGACTGATTATTTAATTTGGAGTCGCATTGGGGCAATATCATCACTATTCTCATAAGTAAGAAACACTAAATCCTGACCTTCTTGATGAAAATCCAAGCTAATTCGTAGTGAAGTTATTGCCTGAACGGTGGAACTGAGGGGGGATTCGAACCAACTACCTATTGACTGCCTGAATAGACCTAAGATTTTTATTATGGGTTAACATACATCCCCATATTTGTTCAATGTGAAACAGGTAGCAATGTCGTAGAGGCAACAGATGACACAAGTGCTTTTTGCTTAATTTTTCTTGAATTGTTCCCGATTTTCCTCTAATATTTCCCCGTAATTGGCCAGGAGGTTGATACCCTAACCAGGTAAATTCGGGCCGAAACTGTGAAGCTAATTAGTGGTCAAAACCGGCAAAACCACTACCAGACTTCGTAAACCGCCGGTCGTCAGTTCGACTCTGACCGC
>CAZZHQ010000206.1:0-4202 GCA_964654015.1 uncultured Dehalococcoidales bacterium
GAACTGTATGGAGTTTTTGGCTCAAGCCAAGTCAAGAGAGTTGCTACATTCAAGGAGTGTCTAGAGCATATTCGCGCTGAGGGGATATCTCAAGGCTTTGTACAAGTCACTACAGCCGGTTTGGACGGTCTTTGTCATCACCACCAAGACGAGCCTCCTGTAAAGTATTACACTGATGAAATTCTCAATCGCTTTGATGCTCTAGTGAGATGTCTTCACGAGGGTAATCGAAAAGTTCTTGCTTGCTTAACTGCAGACCACGGGATACTCTGGCGCCATTCTCTGGAAGGAAAATGGTCCGTTGTCAACGATCTACAAGTTGATGACAAACGCTGTGTTCGGCATATTCGTGGAAGTCGTATTAGAGATTATATCCTAGTAAAGAGCGGTTTTGGGGGTACATTTTCCATGCTACGTGTTCCGTATATCACGCGTAAATTAAGAAACAATGAATGGGGTGTTCACGGTGGAATATCAGCCTGGGAGTCGATCGTACCTTTGATTATTCGCACAACCTAAAGGGAAAAATGGAGGTGGATCATGAATGATTCTATATTGTTAGGCAAACAAATGAATGATGGGAGTCTCATAGAGATTCCTTGCGGTACTTCACAACGCATCCTAGTATGTGGGAAGACAGGAACAGGCAAGTCATACACACTTGGGGTACTGGTCGAAGAGTTAGCCAGGCTCGGCAATGATATCATCCTCGTAGTAGATACACAAGGCATTTTCTGGAGTACTGCACAACCGAACGAGTCACATTCAGAATCAGACAAGCTGTGGGAATTTGACAGAGAAGCACGAGGTTTCCGCGTAAATATCTTGGTTCCTGGAGATCCTGCTGAACGATATGGTGATGCTGCGATAGTCGAAGAGCTGGAGCGCCGAGGGATAAACATTCAAGAATTGAGGTTGAATCCCTCTGATCTATCACCTGAAATGTGGTGTGACCTATTTGACTTGGATATAAATGCCCTCATGGGTATCATGTTGTTCAAGGCAGTCCGTCAATGCGGGCATAGACTAGGCCGGGAATTCCTAATAGATGACATCGCTGCTGAAGTCTCAAAAGCTCACGGACTTGATCAAACAAAGGAAGCGATTCAGCGGAAACTCGATATGGCTCACGACTGGCAGATTTTCGAGGAAAACCGGTACCGTGAGATATGGGAAATACTACAACCAGATGCTATCAACGTCTTAGACTTGAGTGTCATCGCCCAAGGTCGCTACGGACTTCGCAACCTTGTCTTGGCCGTTTTAGCAACCTTTATTTTCCGTATGCGAGCAACTGCTCGTAGGAGAGAAGCTCTAGGTCTCGCATCTGACATGAAAAAGGTTTGGCTAGCAATCGATGAAGCGCACAACTTTTGCCCGAGTGTTCGCAGCACTCTGTCCAAGGATATCCTTATTCGTTGGGCTAAGGAAGGTCGCCAACCAGGGCTATCTCTTGTGGTCGCTAGTCAACAGCCTTCTGCAATCGATGCAGAAATACTAACACAATGTGGCATCCGTATAGTCCATCGGATAACTTCAAAAGATGACTATAGGGCGATAGATGCTTTGAGTCAGGATTACCTATCTGAAGGATTGCCTAATCGGATTAAACAACTAAATGGGCCAGGTCAAACGCTGCTCATAGATGATGATCGAGAAAGTGTGATACCTGTTCAGGTCCGTCCCAGGCAGAGTCTTCATGGAGGATTCAGTGCGTAAGAATTGGATGAAGAATATGGATTATTATGCAGTGATCCCGTATGCCGTGAGTAGGTTATACATAGGCAAATGAGATGGAAACAATAGTTGTCAAAGTGCCCCCTAAAAAATATACTACCTACAAAATTAGAGTTGCCAGTACTGGACATGCCCCCATTTCTGTACCAGTTTTCAGGGAGCAGGCCAAAGTATCTTAGGGTTCTCTATCCCGGACAGTGGAACGGACCCTCAAATCATGCCTTTAGTGGCAACCATGCACACAAAAGATGATGGGAACTCCCAAAGTAAAACCCGCCTGACTATAACTGTTTGAGAGATCGTATGCCCCTCTTGACTCCCCACCCAGATTGCCACGGCAGTAAAACTGCCTCGCAATGACAAAAGGGAATGCATTCGCAGTAGCGAATACCCGGGTAGATTCCTGCTTCCGCAGGAATGACAAAGGAATGACGAAGAGTGGGAAGGAAGTCTTTGCTTATCTTTGGGGTAGATTAGCGTTATTATGCTATTTCCAGTACTTGTTTTTTTTCTCACTGGTTTAATGAACAAGACAAGAGAAAGCCACAATAATATAATACGCAAATTACAATTTCTTGTTTAGTTTCAGAAAACCAATATCCTGATATTCCCCTGCCACAGTTATTTCATCCAGATAAGTATGATATCCGGTTGCTGTTATTTCAATATTGTAACGAGTATTGTTTCTCAAGTTCCAAGCAAAGAAGATTCCATTGATATCAGTTCTGAGAAAATTTGACGATGCATCTTTACTCTCTAAAATAATATTTGCCCCAGCTATGACTTGCCCTGAATCGGTATCGATGACAGTCCCCCGTAGACGGCTGACATGACTGGTGTAAAACACGGCTGGACCAGTGTTGAATTCCGGATTAAGGGGCACCGCCTGTTTTTCATGTAAAATTTTAGATATATTACTATCACCGTCTTCAATATCTCCGAAAATTATCGCCTCTGTTGGGCATGCCTTAACGCATTCCGGTATTGAACCTTCATCTATGTTCTCCACGCATAAATCACATTTGTCTACCACACCCTTGTCCTGGCGAAAATAAAGCGCCCCATAAGGACAAGCTGCAAGGCACTTTAGACAACCGTCACAAAGCGATTGGTTTACTTCGACAATACCATCTTCGCGTTGATTTAATGCTCCAGAAATGGGGCATGCCTTAACGCATGGAGGGTCAGCACATTGCATACAGAGCAAAGGGGTCATATTACGAATAACATAGGGATAACTTCCCATTTCTTTCTCGCCAGGCCAAATGCGATAATACTCGCGGCCCTTGTATTCTCCATACGGGATATTATGATTTCCCTTACAGACAGTCATACAAACCTTACAACCCGTGCACAATTCTAAATCTATCAGTAATCCATACTTTGTCATGTTTCTCTCACATTGTCTTTGAATAAGCTTATAACCGCCTCACAATGGGCTTGCCCCGCACTCCATGTTACATAGTGTTCCGGTACGAAATCCTGTACATTTAAACCCGTCTTACCACGTGAAGCTGGGTCCATGAGGCGAGCTCGATGTCCACCTCCATATATATGCCAGACTGCTTCCGGGTGTATTCCTTCAGTTACTTTTACCCGCACCCGGCCTTGTCGTCCTGTCACCTTTGATTCTATTCGTACCCAATCGTTGTCCTTAATACCCAGATCAGCAGCTCTTTGTGCATTAAGCCAGAGACGCGTATTCCCCAGTTGTCCCTCCAAATATTTCTCCAATAGTAAAGGGTTATCCCGAAAGAAATTACACCAAAAATAAGAGCATTTACCGCTTAGCAGATAGAACTCGTTTTTGGCTTGTGGTCGTGCTTGAATAGCATGATAGAGGGGCAAAGGGTCATACTGAGGTTTACTTCCCTCCTGCTTCCATTGTGACAGGGCTGTAGTGGAATAAATATTAAGTCTGCCACTATCAGTATCCCAATGGCTTTTAATTCCAAATTCGATGCTGCGGGTAACTAATGGAGTAGTATAAAAGACTCCATGCTGACGTAGAAACGAATAGTCAATGCCATTTGGGGCTAATTGGTAGTCCCAGTACTCGTCTAACGTGAAATCGTAATATTGTCCAAATCCGAGACGGTTGGCCAATTCTTTAATATAGTCAGACCATGGTCGTTCTTCGAACTGAGGCTCCACCACTTTTTGCATAACTGACAGGAAAGAAAATTCCTGATTTTTTTGTTCAGGTACATAGGTGTCAACTTGAGCAAAGCCATCATCGCGCTCCAAATAAGCAGCCTCTGGTAGAACAATGTCAGCATAATCAGTATCGTCATCAGGCCAAACATGGCTCTTTACGATGAAATCAACTTTCTCGAAAGCAGAGCGCCATTCAGAGCTATGTGATGCAAGAACGTCAGAACCGATTATAAAAAGTGCTTTTATAGGATATGGCTCACCAGTTTTTATTGCCTTCAGCACATTTTGTACTACTCCGATAGGATATG
>CAZZHQ010000207.1:0-4141 GCA_964654015.1 uncultured Dehalococcoidales bacterium
GCTGCATCCCCTTCTTCACCTCGACGGCCAGGTTTTTGGAGTACCAGGAGCTTATTACCTGCATCATGCGCCGGCCGATATAGCCTGCCGGGGTCGAGGCATCGCCGGGCTCGCTCACGCTCTCCATAACGATTTCCAGGTCCTCGAGCTCTTTCTCGTAGATAACGAAGTCGTAGTCATTCCGAGCAAACCGGTCGAACTTGTGCACCAGTATGACATCAAACTCCTTAGACCGGGCTGCCGTTATCATATGCTGAAACTCCGGCCTCTTATCGGTTCGGGCACTCTCACCGGCATCAACATACTCACTGACTACTTCCCACCTCTTACCCTGGGCGTGATAGCGGCACCTCTCTAGCTGAAAAGGGATGGAAAGATCTCTCTCCGCTTGCTCATCGGTAGACACCCGGGCATATATGCAGCATCGTAGCTGTTTAACAGGGGGTTCTTTCTGCATAGTCTTTCTCCTTTGCTACTCTAGATGGTAATGTTATCCTGACACTCTTCATCCCATTGCTCTCTTTCTTCGTCAGTCGCGAACTCGTTGATTCGCTGATACGCCAGTTCTTCCGGCACATCGAAGTGATCAGCCAGGTCCCAGACCGGCATGTCGATTACTCTAACTAACTCCAATCCGGGCATCAAAATATGAGCTGCGCATTCTTCTGCCTCTCGCTCCTGCCTTACTGGCATTCCCTGCCAGTTTTGGTGAAAAGCAAGCTGATTGCCACAGTGCAGCAGGTGATGCGCCAGGGCGTGGGCGATCAAGTGTCTCCGCTCCTTCGGATTCAGTCCCTGAGCGATGCCAATCCAGCGCCCCTGCTTTACCTCCTTCACCGGCTCAAGAAACGGCCAGTCAATCAATTCACAGCCCTCATCTTCTGCTAATGACTCAATTTCCACCGGTATAGACATACCAGGATGACGTTTGTGTAGCTCTCTCGCCTTCTCAACCGCTAGTCTGCTCATATCAATCTCCATCAACCTGCAAATCTCTATACGCTACTTCTTTTGCTTATCTTCTCTTTCCTGCTTTCGTCTCCGTCTTTCTTCATTAAGGGTAAAACGGATAAAGGACTTTACCCTTTCTTTTGGCTCCCCTTCCAGCATACTATCTACCTGCCGGAACATAAGCTCCAGTTCGGCGTCTCTCAGGTCAATCTCCCGTGGTTTTTCCCAGGGATAATCATCGAGGGTGCCAGCTATGGCCGCATAGATATCCTCTACAGGCAGGTCCAGAGCTGCAGAAAGCCCAGCAATAACTTCAGGGCCGGGTTGCAGGTTGCGTCCATTCTCAATAGCGGTTACATTCTCAAGACTGGTGCCGGCTGCTCTGCCGAGGTCTCCCTGCGTCATATCACCCAGACGCCTCCGGGCAGCTCTGATCAACCGGGCCAGGGTTACTGACATTACCATAATCTCCTCTCCAAAATTGTGCACTATGGTAATAATATCACCACTAATCAGGCTTGTCAAGCACTCCCTGTCATTTTATTTTCCGGTAGCTCAAGACTGCTATAAGCGTGATAACAGCCTTGCTAGTGGTAATAATATGGCGACAATACTACCTTGACAGGGCGGTCATGAAATCGTAATATGGTTACTATATTGCTCAGGAGGTAATCATGGATACTCGTAAAGCTAATACGTCGAGACAGAATAAGGTTTCCATCAGGGTGCTGTTTCCCCGAGCCGACTACAAAGAGTTGAAAAAGATAGCCGCGATGGAGCGGACCGATGTCAGTAGCCTGGTGAGACGTGCGGTAGCCCACTATTTTTTTATACCTCCTAATAGTAATACGGTTAACCATCAGCAGTGACCATAATATCGCTCATGCCTGTGAGGAAAGTCATGACATCACGCGAGATAGATACTCCCAAGATAGAAGAAGCGCTGCCAGTCGAACCCAATCCCATGGTGAGGACAAGACTACGCACTCTTCTGGAACTAGCCGTAGCCATAGGCAGACGAGAAGGATTACTGGGCAATAATGGTGATTTTAACGTTGAAGGAGGATCAAATGTCACCGATAAAGGGAATATCCGAGATTGTAAGACTGCCCCGGCTGGGGAAGATAAGACTGGGGATCAAAGAAGAAGGATCTGACGGGAAATTGTATCCTACACCTACTGATTACTTCGTTTGCCCCGACGAGGTGAAAGAGGTTTTCGGTGAAAAGCCAAGGGAGCTTCGCATTATGTTCCCTACCGAGGATAGAGAGCAGTGGGCAAGCCAGTATCTCCGTTGCTACTCGGATTCCGGGAGTCTCATCTGCCGTGGAGACGGCGAGACGGCGCTGGCCAGGGTAGAAACAATTAACCGGGAAACCAGCTCGAAAGGCGAAATAATATCAAAGCTGTTGGAGATGCCATGTAATCCTGACAGATGCCCAATCCATAAACAAGGCCATTGCCGCCAGGTAATGAATCTCCAGTTTCTGCTACCGGATTGTCCCGGTTTTGGCGTTTACCAGCTGGATACGAGCTCCTATCACTCGATGAAGAACATCAACGCGATACTTACTCTCATCGATAGTGTTTGTCAGCGCGTCTCAATGATACCCCTGTCTCTGCAACTCATCGAGCAGCCTGTGCAGCCGGACGGCTACGACAAGGTAGCTTATGTTTTGAAGCTTACCTGCTATTTATCTCTGGTTGATGCTCAGAAATTCTCCCAGGTGCCGCGGGGGAAGGCATTACTCCCGCCACCCGACACCGAAGCTCCCGACGACCTGTTTCCAAAGCAAGCCCGGGTAAATACTGACTCACCTCAACATATTCGTAACGAGGATGAGAACCTTATCGAACTCTGGACAAAGGCGAAGAACCGGATATATCACCACGACATCCAGGATTTCCAGATAATCAGGTGGTTTGAGAAGAACTACCATGTCGGGGTCAGACTCAAGGATTTCGATCCGCCGAAACCGCCAGCAAAGCTCACCGCGGAGATGCTTTCTCATTTTTGCCGGTCTGTTGACCGCTATTGCAACTTCTAATAAAACCAGTTAGGTGAAGAACGTGCACCAAAAAAGTGACACCAAGTCCGTCTTTTCCGAAGCTATTCCTGAGCTGTTGACCGACCATTTCCTACATCTCAATGATGGCAGCGGCCTCAGCATTGATGTGATAAGAGAAAGAGGATATCGGAGCATATTGGGGAAATCAGAGCTGGAGAAGCTTGGATTCACATCCGCCCAGCGACGCTCTCCGGGTATTCTCATTCCACTCTGGTCCGTAGATGGCAAAGAGGCGGGATACCAGTTCCGCCCCGACCACCCCCGAACTGATAGGCGCGGTAGGTCAGTCAAGTACGATTCTCCAGCAGGCTCTTCAAACCGGCTCGACTGTCCGCCGCATAGCCAGAAGATACTGGGGAATCCCCAGGTTCCTCTATGGATTACGGAGGGCTCGAAAAAGGCCGATGCCCTGGCCTCCAGGGGAGCTTGCGCTATTTCTGTTACCGGGGTATGGGGATTCAAAGGCAAGAACCAGTTCGGCGGTGTCACCTTTCTTGCGGACTGGGACTATGTTACTCTGCGAAACCGCACTGTATACCTGGCTTTCGACTCAGATATTGTGAGCAAGGAGCCAGTCCGAAAAGCCCTGGAGCATATCGGTGAGCATCTTAAACGCAAAGGAGCAGCCGTCCACATTATCCAGTTACCCCAGCTCGAAGGGCAGGATAAAACCGGCATAGATGATTATCTCCTTCGCTACACATTACAGGATGCCGAGAGACTGGCCGGCGACTTCAAGCCCGAGGAAAAGGGAAACAGAGAGCGCTATGTCTCCGGCTTTGTTCTTCCCGATGGGACGGTTGGAGAGATGGTGGTCGCCGATGACGAGCGTTTCTTCATTATCGGCTTTAACGGATCGGTAAGAAAAGCATATCAGCACGACACGGTAAAGGTTACCTACCTTCCCATACACGACGCTCTGGTGGGTGAGGTTGTCCACTTCGCCAACACGGCGACTCCTTACGATTCTCAGGCTCGTTTATTCAGCGAAATCCAGGCTTTTATTCACCGCTATCTGGAGCTGCCGGCAGACTTCGAGGAGATCGCCTCTCTCTATGTGCTGCTGACCTGGGTCTACGAGTTTGCCCCTTCTATTCCCTATCTCCGGGTCATCGGCGACT
>CAZZHQ010000208.1:0-4137 GCA_964654015.1 uncultured Dehalococcoidales bacterium
GGCAAGAATGAGTTATCAGCACAACTGGAAGTCCTTTTGCTCACACTTTACATGGAGAAGGGTGGCAGCCTGATTAAGTGTTCTCCCACATTCAAACCACAGACCATAATTTCTATGCAGCGTCTCAGGGAACGGCTTTCAGACTATGGCTTTGACGGTATATATCATTCCGAGATGGGTTATATCATCGGACTGGGTGCTGCCAGGGTGATATTCCTCTCCGCTGAGGAGTCGTCTTCAGTGGTAGGGCATACCGCCAGCATATTACTTGAAATAGATGAGGCGCAGGACGTCAGTAAAGAGAAGTACACCAAGGAATTTCGTCCTATGGGCGCAGCTACCAATGTGACCGCCGTTCACTATGGCACTACCTGGGATGATACCACCCTGCTGGAGGAGATAAAACAGCAAAACATAGAACTGGAAGGAAAGGACGGCTTAAAACGTCATTTTCGATATGACTGGCATGAAGTTGCAAAGAGCAATCCTGAATATGCCAGCTACGTTGAGTCGGAGCGCAACCGACTGGGGGAGAACCATCCACTGTTCAGGACGCAGTATGCTTTGCTTCCAATCAGTGGTGGTGGCGGATTCCTGTCACGACAGCAGGTAGCCCTTATAATGGGAACACATCAACGACAGCGAGGTCCGGAGCGCGGGCAGGTTTACATTGCCGGAATAGACCTGGCGGGTGAAAAAGAACAGCTCAGGGATGAGATGCTCATGTCGGGCAAGGCAAAGGTTGACTCAACTGTAATCAGCATCGCCAGGATAGACAGCGTTCGAAGCGCTTCATCAAGGACGTCGGAACCGTACCTCAGGGTCGTGGAACAATACCAGTGGACGGGGACACCGCACAGTCGGTTGTATGCCCAGATGATTGAAATACTCAGGCGCTGGAATTGTAAACGGGTAGTGGTGGATGCCACCGGCATCGGTCAGCCCATCGCCAGCTTCATAAAAAAGGAGCTTGGCAACATTGTTATCCCTTTTGTGTTTACACAGAAAAGTAAGTCAGATATGGCTTTTGAATTCCTGGCATTTGTAAACGGCGGGCGGTTGAAACTTTATGCCCAGGATGGCTCTGAGGAGTATAAAGAGAGCATGTTTCAACTGGAACGGGCACGCGCGCAGTATCGTACTAACCAGACTATGAATTTCTTCGTCAACCCGCTGGAAGGGCACGACGATTTCCTGATGAGCCTGGCGCTGACCGTTGAGGCGGCCAGGGATTTCAGTCCACGCACCGCTCGCGGTCGTGTACTTGACGGTTCATAGTTCGGGGCTTATGGCTGATAGCTGATAGTGACTCCGCATTATGGACCAAAACTCTAAGCACTAATTTCTAAACTCGAAACAAATTCAAAGTCCGAATTAGAAAACTTGCTGCCTCTACGCCGCTTCCAAATCACCACCCAGATTGCCGCCGTACGCTGTGCCTCGTAATGACGAAAGGATGAGACATGAAGGGGGGCAGGAATGACAATAAGAATATAGGATGATGAAAGTTCAATAGACGTGAACTATTAAACTTTAAGCTTTTCCTTGAAATTCATTACATCAACAGAAACGCGGGCAAAAGGGTTTTTCTCTCTCTGGACCAGGCTCTCCATTTCTTTATAAACTCCAGCTCCGAAGAATTTCTCACCACACTGTTGACATACTTTTGCCGGGACATCTTTAATAATGACAAGTTTTTCTCCCCACCAGAAATCTACGGCGACACTTTCCTCTTTTACCTTTCCTCCGCAGAAATAACACTTCGTTAACATTCTCATTTTCTCCTTGTCTTTAAATCCTTGGTCCATTCATCAGATGCTGGTTCATATGCAGTGATGATTATAATTTCCTTTCCTACATTAGCACAAACTATATGTAAAGGCTTAAACTTCCGAGTGAAACCTAGTACTAGACAACTTGGTCCTCTGGTATCATGTGGGTAGTCCTCTATTATTTGCCCTTGAGAAATGGCTTCTTCTATCTCCGTGAGGGTTATCTTACGACTTCGAAGTTTCTCAGTATGTGTAAAAGAAACATAATAATTGCCTTTTTCAACTTTACCATTGATGTCCTTCAAATTCACTTGTATTTTTACCTTTTTGATAGATAAGTAGTTGCTATCAACAATTCTGTACTAATAAATAAGCATATGTATTATACAAGGGGAATTTGATTAAGTGTTAATACTAAAGTTGAAGAAGTTCACAGTATCCATCCGCCCCGACACGTGGTAGATCCCTGCTACCTGCTTTCGCAGGCACAGGTTTAGCAGGAATGACGAAGAGAGGAAACAGAGATAATGGCATAGAAGATTAAATATCAAAAATCAAAAGTTAAAGACTATTAGGAAATGGAAAGGGAAGCTGCTGAAACAGGTTAAGCAGTGACTAGCTTCTCCTCATTTTGGATGATTATTCTAGGTTTCGGGTTTCTGGGAGGAATTGGTAGTCCTTGTTCTTTTAGTAGATTTACGTGTTCTACCATGCCCAACCTTGCATTATATAAGCAATCCTCAATAGAATGCCCAACCCCTGTAAATCCCTGCAAATCAGGAGAGTAGAATCCAAAGAAATCAGGTTCTTCTGTAGCTTCGATTACCAGCGAATAATCCAATCCGATCATCTCTTTCTCCTTCCCTTTCTGGGCTTAAGAATACTATTATTTCAAGCCTGCTGCCTTCAATATAACATTGCAAGTTCCTGTTGGAATTTCCTTTGAACCATGATAATCAACTCGGATTAGCTTGTCCTATCCTGATTTTCCATAATATCGAATGGAACCTTTCTCCTTTACAATTCGGAATTCGTTTTCCTCTAATCGCCGGATTAACTCACTAAATTTCAATCAGTTCGCCTGCTACTCTTAATGTTAATAGGTTATGACCATACTAAAATCCAGCACACTAAACCATTATACGTAAAATATGCCTCTGCTACAATTCATGTAATTGCTCGAAGGCAGTAGTAGCAAGGTGCGTAATCTACGCCTGTCCCGACCTCCGCTACCCAGATTGCCGCGCTACGCTCGCAATGACGAACTTTTTGCTCTTTGGTGAGTTTCAGTCAGGGATTTGCCCTTTCTTTGAGCTGCGTAAGCAGGATGAAGAGGGCGACTACCGCCGCGATGGCGGCTACTGGCCAGAATTCTCCGCCGAGGCTTTGCCCCCGGACAAAATCAACAGCCATGCCCAGGACTGGCGCCACTATCATCGTGGAGACTGATTTTGCCTGGCTTTCTATGGACAGCACGGTGGCTCCCTTTGCCTCGGTGGCGTAGGCATCAAAGCGGCTTATTAAAACAGGACGCCAGAAGTTTTGAATCAGAGCCAGAACGATAAAGCCAATCACTGCCAGGTAGTAGTAGCCGAAGAACAGTAGTGGAATGAGAGCAGCGTAAATAATAAAGGCTACTTTCCAGAGAAGACGGCTACCCTTCTCCTCTCCGCCAGCGTAACTGGTCAGTCGATAGGAATTACGGCTGGCAATGGCAGAGACAAGGTACAGGATGACGTAAACAACTCCTATTACAACGGCACTGCGGCGAGTCTCTCCCCAGGCGATAAAGACTGGCAGCAGCAGCGCCATGTTTTTTACTATCGGCTGAAGATAATCGGCAACCGCCTTATAAACGCCCTCGAAAGACATCGACTCAACAATTAAGCGGCGCAGTCTCTTTACGACCAGCGCGGCATGGATACACTCCCTGATATGCAGCACAACGTCGCGAATACCTGTATTCTCAGCGGTTTTGCCTTCCAGCTCCTTCGGATAGGTCGTAAAATTGATCAGCCCTGCGCAATATGGGATGATGGCAAAGAAGAAGACGTAGCTATAGTTATTGGTGAGCAGGACGAAAATGACGGCAAGAACGGTGGAAACTGCTGAGCCGATATTCGACCAGGAGCGGGTATAGCCGTAGACCTTCGTTTTTTCGTCAAGACGGCCTTCTATCCTCAGCCAGGTAAATATCATCGCTTTATGGGTGCCGGTGCGGAATGCCTCACCGACGGCAAAGTAGAACATGGCGATAAAGAAATGCCAGTAAACCCTGCTGAAACCGAACACGGCAAATGAAATGATGTAGGAGACGAAGGACAAAATCATACTGCGGCGGCGGCCAAATAAATCGGCGAGAGCG
>CAZZHQ010000209.1:0-4125 GCA_964654015.1 uncultured Dehalococcoidales bacterium
GGTGATGCTCGGCTGGACCAGGTATTGAAAATATGGAATAAAGGAGAAGGTACCCTTGAATGGTCCGTCAGCAGTAATGCTGATTGGCTCAGTTTAAAGCCCAAAAGTGGCAGGTCAGAAGGGGAGAAGGACAAGGTTGCTGTCTCGGTAAATATCGATGGTATGGAGCCTGGTGATTACGATACCGAAATCGTTATTAAAGGCGACGGCTCAGAGAACAGTCCACAGCGAACAACAGTCAGCCTGCACATAGCCACCGAATTGAATTACTGCAAGCTGTCGACTACCGTAAGCCCTCTTGATGCTGGTACTGTAGGGGTTGATTTTCCACAGCCTGTTGAAGGTTACCTGCAGGGCACAGAGATTAGACTGGTAGCTGTCCCTGTAAATGGTAGTGTTTTTAGTTGCTGGACCGGTGATATCTATAACGTCAGCAATCCTGTTGACATAATGCTTTCTGCGGATACAGAAGTAGTTGCTAATTTCGTCCCACTCGACAACTCTCAGATTCCGGATATCACATTGTTGACGGCAAGCCCCGGTATAACGGCCGGATTTGACAGGGCTACTAAACTGGCCATAATAATCATAGTCGCGCTGGTTCTGGCTATAGTATTTATTATTCGTAAAAGCAGGGGTGAAGCATATTAGTCAATCTAGTACGCAAGGGAGTGTATTTCCTTTAAGGTAAGTAGGCATCGATGCGACATAATAGATTATTAACAGCGGCGCTAATATCCATCGCAGTTGTTTCCCTGCTTGTTTTCGGGCTTGGTGGCTGTGCCGGAGCACAGCATCCTGCGACAGCTTCTGTAGCAGCTACTGACAGTGGAGAAGCCAGGATAATAGTAACCCGGAACTTTGGCAGTGAGTTAATGATTGATGAGCTAATAAAACTTGGTAGTGAAACTTCTGCCATGGATGCCCTGAGGCAGGTGGCTGATATAGAGACATCTTATGGGGGCGGCTTTGTGGATGCTATTAATGGCGTATCTTCCCGGGATGGCGGGAGTGATTCTGCAAGAAATGATTGGTTTATCTACCTCAACGGTATCCAGTCTGATGTTGGGGCTCTTGACTATACGCTTTATTCCGGAGACGTAGAGCACTGGGATTTTCGCGACTGGAGATTCCATCATTTTGTCCCTGCCATCATTGGTGATTTCCCTGAACCGTTTTTACATGGTTATGAGGGTGATGTCAGGCCAGTGCTGGTTGTCTACCAGGATAATCTGGAGGAAGAAGCTGGAATACTGGCAGAGTACCTGCTTTGGCTTGGCGTAGCGGATGTAGCTATTACCGATTTTGCCCGTTTGAACGATGAAGACAAAGAATCAGGTAACATTATTCTGCTGGGGGATATGAACTATGAGCCTGTAGCTGAGCTGAATGATATCTGGAAGAGGCTGGGTTTTTATGCCTGCTTTGCGGAAGGCAAACTGCAGGTCTTCGATTGTCAGGGTGAACTGGCTGCTGAACACGCAGCCGGCAGTGGTTTAATCCAGGCAACCCAGAATCCTTGGAACCCTGACGGCATTGGAGCCTGCGAGAATGTTGTCTGGATGGTATCCGGCGTAGATGCTCAAGGCGTAAAGAATGCGGTTGAAGTCATGGTTAACCATTATAGCGAGATTAGATATGCCTGTGCTGTTGTGATAGTCGAAGGGGAGATATCCAAAATACCTGCCGTCGGGACAGCGAATTGAGCATAGCTAAGAGAAATATAGCAGGCGAATCAGAATGCTGAACCTGAAATACCAGGATAACGACACTGCTATTCATAAGCTGAACTCTCTATGTAAACTGTTATGGGTACTGAATATCGTCATATTTGCCATGATAGTAAATCACCCACTGTATCTCATCTGTCTTTTCCTCTGTACTTTACCTGTAGTGGCAGTGGCAAAGGTACACAGGGAATGGCTTTCCTTTATGAGGTTCACCGTCTATCTTTGTCTGGCGATTATCGTTATTAATGCGCTGGTAAGCAACCAGGGGGCGCATGTCCTGCTCGAAATACCACTGAGATTTCCGGTGCTTGGCAGGCCGGTAGTCACTTTGGAAGCGGTATTCTTCGGCGTGGCTATGTCTCTGCGGCTTATAACAATAATTTCCGCATTTGCCATTCTCACCCTTGTTATTCATCCTGATGACCTGATGCAGACGATGACTAAACTGAAGTTGCCTTATAAATCGGTGCTGGTAATATCTCTCTGCAGCAGATTTATTCCTTCCCTGCTTGATGATGTTGACTGCATCATGGACGTTCAGCGCTCCAGGGGTCTGGAGATGGATAAAGGACGGCTGCTGTTAAAAATAAAGCGCCGATTCTCGATTATGATACCGCTGCTCTCTAATTCACTTGATAAGGCTGTCCAGGTTTCAGAGGCAATGGAGTCGAGGGCTTTCGGGACGGGGCAGGGCAGAACATTCTATAAGGAGTTGACCCTGAGCAGGCTGGACGTCGCTATGCTGGCACTGGGATTTATCACCCTGGTTTTCGGGTTGCTGTTGTTTTTCTCCGGATACGGCGCTTATAGCTACTATCCACAGCTTTCATCTATAAACATTGAGTCTGCAGGATGGACTCGATTGGCGGGCCTGATGATTCTCTTATTAACGGTTGTGCCCCTGGCGTTTGTAAAAAGGCGGGTTGATTTTGATTAGCATAAGAAACCTTTGCTTCAGTTACAACGATACGGCAAAGCCAGCCTTGCGGAACGTGAACCTTACGGTTCAGGATGGGGAGTTTATTCTTTTAACCGGACCATCAGGTGGAGGTAAATCGAGCCTGTGTCGTTGTCTTAATGGATTGATACCGCATTTTTATGGGGGAAAGATAAGTGGAGAGATTACGGTTCAGGGATTTAATACACTGGAGCATTCTACCAGGGAGATGGCTACCGAGGTTGGCATGGTATTTCAGGACCCTGAGAACCAGCTCGTTACTCTTGATACGGAAAGGGAGATAGCTTTCGGTCTGGAGAACCTGGCTTTTCCGAGGATGCTTATTATCAAGAGGATGGAGGAATCGATAGATGCCCTTGGTCTTTCGGCGATACGTCGTCGGGCACTTAATGAGCTTTCAGGCGGGGAGAAGCAAAAAGTGGCTATTGCTTCTGTCCTGGCGCTTCATCCAAAGATACTGGTTCTTGATGAACCAACATCTGAGCTTGACCCCAAGGGAGCTGAGGACGTTCTCGCTACTGTAGGAAGGCTGAATGAAGAGCTGGGTATTACAGTGATACTTGTTGAACACCGACTGGATAGGGTGGTTCATCTTGTAGACAGGATGGTAGTCCTTAATGGCGGTGAGCTTGTAGCAGATGATACACCAAGGAAAGTCATGGGCGGCAAGCAGGCTGATGACCTGGGCATAGGCTTACCACCAATCGTGAGGCTTTTTCGTGGGATACAGGCTGAAAGCGGAAACATTGGCGAGCTGCCCTTAACCGTGAAAGAGGGCAGAGCGATGCTGGATAAAGCATTTCAGAAGGAAAAAAAACATGCACTCCCAGTGGAAAAGAGACCCATTGGGAAGCCGATTGTTACGCTCAGTAAACTTAGCCACATATACTCTAACCAGGTTGTCGCCCTGAGGGAAGTGAACCTGGAGTTTCATGAAGGTGAGTTTACTGCCATTATGGGCAGGAACGCATCGGGGAAGACGACGCTGGTAAAACACATTAATGGGCTTCTAAAGCCAACAAGAGGAACTATAATGGTGAATGGAGTTGATACGGAGAAATCAACCATTGCGGCGCTGGCGCGAACTGTAGGCTTTATTTTCCAGAATCCGAACGACCATCTCTTTGCCGATACTGTTGAGGAGGAGGTTGCTTTTACCCTGAAAAGTCTGGGCTTTCCTGACGATGAGGTGGTCCGACGCAGCGACGAGGTGCTGGAGCAGTTTAATCTTGCACAATACAGGTATAGCTATCCCCGTTCTCTAAGCGGTGGCGAGCGGCAGAGAGTTGCCCTGGCATCGGTTGTTGCTGCCGGCCCTAAAGTGCTTATACTCGATGAGCCTACCCGTGGGATGGAATACAGTTTGAAAAACGAGCTTATGAAATTCCTGAAAGAATACAGGGATAGAGGCAACACTATTATCCTGGTAACTCACGA
>CAZZHQ010000210.1:0-4123 GCA_964654015.1 uncultured Dehalococcoidales bacterium
ATGACCGAAGATATCGTTATAGGTTTTAAAAGAGTCGAGGTCAAGCATCAGCAGACATAACTCCTGATTGTAACGTGAATGGCGCGACACCTCTGCTTTAAACTGCTCATCGAAGTGACGGCGGTTAAATAGACCTGTCAGTTCATCAACGCGTGCCCGCTGCTCAGCATTCGCATAAAGACGAGAGTTCTCTATCGGCGTAGCAATCTGCCAGGCAAGCCGTTCCAGAAGTTTAACCTGCCTGACGTTGTAGGCGTCGATGAGCTTGCTGGCCACAACCAAACAGCCAGTAATCTCATCCTTAACAATCATAGGGAGGTAGATAATCGAGCGAGCTCCTTGACTTAAATGGCTAGTCTGTGGCCAGAACCTCTTATGAGCTGCAAGATCTGGTTCATATAACATCTCCTTTTTAGCAAGAACCCACTCGAAGGCAGTTCCTTTAATTGGGACTTTACCATCCACATGCCACGGTGAATCATGTGGAACAGAGAGTGCCAGAAAACGAAGCATATCATCCTCAAACAAAACAATTGATGCGCCATCAACATCAACCAAATTTTTTAGCTCATGGATGAAGCCTTCGAATATACCCTGTATATTCAGACTTGAGGTTATCAGCCTAATCAAGCGATTGATGAGGCGTAACTCTCTTTCCTGTTCCTCCAGACGCTCATGGAGGTATTCTTTTTCCATGCTTGCTGCTACCCGCCTTGCGATAGATTCCATCAAGTCGAGATCTTCAACATTATAAATTTTCCCATCCCGTTTACTGCCTACCGCTAAAATGGCAACAAGCTCTCCCCTATTTATCAATGGGAGAAACATGGCAATCCCGCCTAACTGGATATATTCTTTTTCTGACTGCCACAGGCTCTGAAATTCAGGAACCGTCTCGACATATCTTCTATATAGTACTCTGCTTTCCCGCGCGAGCCATGCCACGATAGGGCTGCCGCGTTTTAATTTTAGTCGTGAGATTGGATTATCTTCCACCGAGGGATAACTAAAGCGTGCAAGAAAATCTCCTTCTCCGATTTCATGCTGTGGCAAGAACAAACAGGCCCTTTTAGCAGTAACGGACCTGGAAATCAAAGACACAAGTTGACTGCCAAATTGCTCAAGAGTGGTGATATCATATATTTCGCTGCTAAAATCAAGTAACTGCCCGCGAGAATGATATGCTTCGCCCAAGAAAGTCCGTCCCATCCAGCGTTGCCACAATGGGCGTAATTTATATGTAAATATGGCTATTATTGGAATAGCTATCCCAATAATAAACGCCAATTGTCTAAAATCAATGTGGAAATCAAATATCCTCTGGACAAGCAGAATGATGAATAACCAGCAGATAGCCCCAACTGCATATAGTCCTCCAGTCACCAGAAAGCGGCGAATTATAATCCTGACATCCAGCAATCTGTGCCTTACAACGACATAGGTCAATACAGCTACATTGAACAGGCTACCAAATTGTGACAGTGGGTACTCTCCTCCCCCCGGAATAAAGATTGTGCCAGTAAAAAGGAGAAGAAGACATACGCCCAATAAAAGATAGGCAAGCTGGTTACGTTCCATGGGGTTTTCAGATGATCTACGCTTTCGCCATATGTATAGTATGTCCCTGCCACCCATAAATAAAACCACCCCCGCCAAGCTGAGCATAGCGAAGCCATACTGGACATTCAAACCACCAGGAATTTCCTCCACACCTCGCGGCATGTAGCCTAACGAAGCCAGGATAATAGCAGCTATGAGAACAAGATATAAAAAAGGTATTTTTACATTTTTCGATTTATAAAAAGATAGCAAGAAATAATGATACTGGATTCCCATCCACAGAGCCATACAGAGGCCAATTCTGACCAGTAGAATATTATGGTCCATAAAATAATCACTGCGGAACAGAACATCTGTAAGGCTCCAATAAAAGGCTGGAACAATAAATAGAATAAACAACTTTTGTTTTTTATCCCATGGACGGCTTGCCAGCAGAATGACGAGCAGAGGAATATAAGCAACAGTCGAAATCAAAGGAACAATCGAATGAGAATTCATTACTGGTACAATTATTGACAGAATTTCAGTTGCTGTCAAGGATTGTAAATTGAAAATACGTCATATAAAACCGCAGGAACGAGGCTAAAGCCTCGTTCCTGCCGAGTTAAATTATCCTGGCAAAAGTTAGCGAACAGTAATCTTCTCAGTTTCTCGTGTCGGAACAGCTTCCACTTTAACACGGGCTGCACCAAGTAAAGAGAGCACCTCTTCTGAAGGATTGATATGAGGTGGCTTCAAGCGACCTAAATCAGCACCCTGCGCCCGCCTGTGTGAAATGAAGTTAGCGAAAGCTCCTTCTGGAAGCGTAGTAATCGCAACAGGTTTAGAATCCAACTGTTTCATCGCATCGCCGTAGGCAAACTTATAAAGATTGAAATTATGGATAGCATCCAATTTCTGAAACTCTTCATACACAGCATCCGACAGTGCCTGTTCATTCATGAGGCGATTGCCCTTAAGTTCAATATATATATGCAATGTCGATTTTTCATCTCCAATCTCCTTACGAGCAGTCCAGTCAACATAAGGTACCCCGGTATTCTCAATCGCCTGCCACAGCAATTTCTCGGTAATATGCCCAAAGCCGTTGATGTCAATAAGGTCATCAGCCCGCCTCTCGAATACCATCTGAGGGCTATCAATACCGCACTTCTCATTTCGCAGAGAAACTATTCTAACCATATCACCGATTCTATACCTGACCATGGCACCGCCATGAAGGTTGCTAAACACTATCTCATAAACCTCCCCGGGTTTCAGTTCATCCAGCAAAACGGTTTTCGGCTTATAAGAGCGGTCTATCTGGGATTTAAACCATTCCTTTTCCGGAATAAATTCGTAGAAATTAAGAGACGGAACGAAGGTCATTGCTTGATAATCCCATGCCTGTATGGCGCATAGCCCTCCCTCCGTGTTCATATACGATTCCAACGGGAACCTTCCCCATAGTTCTTTTATCTTATTCTTCAGTATCGCCCCATCAGCTCCACCACATACAATTCCCCTTATTGACCATAAGTCCTTAGGTATCATGGTACGATGGGCCAGTTTACATCTAAGCGCCGCCCTTATTACCCGAAACAGCGCCTTTGGATGGCGAAGTAATGGGCGAATGTTAACTTTTCCCGAACCTGACTTGAGTTGTTCTCCAACCGCTACCAGCACAGACGGGAGGCCACCGAAAACATCAATACCCTTGTACATCGCCTCAGCAAAACCGCTTTTTATTCTCTGTTCAAAAGACATATCCGCACCATTTGAAGGCAGTAACTCAATCCCGACAGCCTGCTGAGCCATTTGGCAAAGAGTACCTGATGCATACTCTGGAGGGCCCACGGTGAACAACATCTGCAAGTGTTCTCTAATCTTTGAGGTATCTCCCCGACCATTACAAGTAGCTAAAAGCGCTACGGCCCCTGCCAACTTCTCATATTCACGACCGAAATCCTCAGATATCGGTACCCATTTGACCGCATATTCACCAGTCTTCCCTGCAGTACGCACCCAGTGAGCGACTTTTGAGGGCAAAACATCTTCTCTCTTTTCCACCAGGTCAGGAAGATAGTCATTATAAGTAGTTAAAGGCACCTGCTCACGAAATTCCTGAACGCTCATAGGCATTGCGCCATGCATCAACTTCCTCCCCAGCTCACAATTCTTTAATAGCCCAATCTGCTCTAACATCAACCTGTTCTGAATAGTCATAACCCCTTCAATATCAAGGTCCAGAAATCCACAACACATCTGCCACAGCTCTTCCCTTCTTTCCTGCCGCAGTAAATCAATCGCCCTAGCCATAATACACCTCCCTGATTTAAGTCGGCTATTTAATCCCTGGTATCTTCGTAGTGCGATTTCCTGAAATTATGCTATCAAAGATAAGACTTCGCATGAGATACCAAGACAGCCCTCAAAAATATTACACAGTGATACTGTGACAGGACTGAAATAATTTGTGAAGTGATTATGTTCTAGAAGATAGTTCTATTTGAAGCTACCAGAAATGCTGTTGAGGAGAAAATGTGTGGAAATAACAAATTTTCTAACTGTTTTTAGTTTTGAC
>CAZZHQ010000211.1:0-4049 GCA_964654015.1 uncultured Dehalococcoidales bacterium
TCACGGTCGGTATAGGTTTCCCGCTGGATATAGCCGATAACTTGGTTCATGTAGTACGTGGTGGCTTTGGCTTCCAGTCCAGCCCTGCCCAGCCATATCTGAGCAAGCTGCTCGATGACGGTTTCCCCGCTGTAGCGGTAAATGCCGGCGGCTTCGTCATAGCATAATACCTGCTTGGTATCGGTGAGCGTCAGGAAGGGCCTCACCTCAAGGATGGCTTCCGCCATGTCCGAGTGGTATATTTCTCCTTTGTGCACTTTAGGCCCTTTGTTATAGATAGCCTTGGTGTTCGTATTCACGGCGAGAGGTTTGGTCGTGATGGCCTTTTTGGGATTACTGGTCGTCTTATCTATGGCCATCACTCACACCTCACGAGCAACGGCTGACGATCCCGCGTGAAAATAGCTTGTAAAAAAGGTTTACTATTTTGGGGAAACGCGCAAAAGTTAATACATAGATTTAACTTCTTTTCTGGAATGGCCCCTCTGGTGTCGCACGGAGGGGCTGATTCATGTGTGAACATCCCAACACCTCCAGTGATTATTTGGTTGATGGTTTTTCCATCATTTCTGCAAGCCGAAGGGCCTGCTTTTCTAAGCCTTCTGGCGCAATGACCAGCAAAGTGTCGCCCAATATGGTCAATGTACTGATACGCTCCCCATAATAAGCGCACCAACCATGCGGCAGGGTGATTGCCTGCGATGCTCCTATGCGGAATGGTTTTCGTGTGATTTTGAAGCCCATGTTACCTCCAAAGCATTTAAACTTGTGTATATTTGTATTTTAGACTGCAATTTATATTTTTCTAATAACTGTTATAGCCAAATTCACTACTATTTTCGGTGCCGGGGTTGGAGAGGCAAAAACTCCCGTTGTTAGCCCCGGCACCCCCACATTCCTAATTACTTAGACCTTCTTCGTGAGAAAAATACTTCTCTATCTCTCGGCTGATAATTCTCTCAACCTCAAAACCATCCATCTGGAGAGTATCCTCATAATCATAATGGACATAATATTCGCCTTCGTCCCAGTATCCGGGCTCCTGTTGCGCGCCTTCGATGCACCCGGCAAGATATTCTACTGCACACCAGTTCTCAGGTTCTGAAAGCAGGTTCTTGGCTTGAATCCAAAGGAACTCTATGTAGGCTGTAATCTCATCTTTGCATCCGTATAGCCAGGACAGGGCACCAACTACGTCGACGTAGTCCCCACTAGAGCGCCACCAGTACTTGCGTCCCGTGAGTAGGTATACTGCGGCGTTTCCGGCGCAACTGATTAATGCCCCTTCCTTGATACAGCGGCTAACTGGTCTTCCATCTAGGTTGGGGTCAGTAATTATGTACCCGTAGTGGCTATATTTGTTCACAAATACCTTGATCTCCTCAATCGGGTGATGGAGAAGGTATGCCATGATAGCGTGACCGCTTTCATGATAACCGATGCGTTTTGCGAGTGACGGCTTGTTAACCATAGGCCAAATTTTATTTCCCCCTTTCTGCCATCAAGGCGTGCCAGAGGAGATCTTATGAATGGCAGGCAACTCTCCTCTGGCACTTATACCTGGTTACTTTATCCCTGCCCAAGTACCAGTTCGGCAAAGATAATGGTGACGGCACCATTTGGTATGGTTGGCCTTGATGTGGGCGTGTATTGCCATTATGCCCAGAGGAGGTCGGTTACTATTGTCCCACTTAACAAGAGCGTGGCGGAGTTTGATTGGATCATCACTCGGGTTCCTACCAACCAGATACCCCATAAGCAGGTCGAGGATACGGTACCGCTCGTCGCCTTCCAAACCAGCCTTGTAGTCATCGGGGTTGAAACCTTCCAGTGGGTCAACTTCTACTTGCTGAATAGATTCCACTGGTGGTGACATCTGGGGTTTGGCGGACTCCAGACTATCTATTGGCGCCTGACTCACGTTAGCAGGTAATTGGTTAGGATCTTCTGGGGTTTCGTCGGAAAGCCATTGATTATGCTCGTTGTTCAATTGTTCGTTCGGCATGGTCATTGTGTTAACTCCTTCTATATATTTTTTAGTGCCGTTGCGTGGTAGAATATAAATGGAATGACCCCTTGGCGCTGAGCAGGCGTTTTATGGCGGTTCGTTCTGGGGGCGATAGCGGGCACAACGCTACCGCCCTCCTTTGTGAATACTATCTATTTTGCTCGGTCACCTCCTTCGCATCCGCAATCTTGCGTAGTATCCGGCTTAGGACGCGAACCATATCAGGAGTGTAACTATCTGGTAACTCCTCTATGACCTGTTTGGTGAATTGTTTCTCTTGGGCTGCAAACTCGGGTTTCATTGCTTTGCGCTCGGATTCAATGAGGGTAAATAGAGTCCGACAATTTTCCAACAGGTACCGTGCCACGGCAGATCTGGTCATGCCCCGCTCGCCAGCAATTTCTCTCAAGGCTGCTGTAGTTTCCGGAGTGACTCTAATCACCAATGTTTCTAGACGATTTTCCTTCATATCAATGCTCTCCTCTATCAATATCATAATGCATTGTATCACAATGCATTATGATTGTCAACTACTATTTTAAATCCCTATCAGCGTAGGTTTATCCGTGGTGAGTGGAATCATAGGCTTCCCGTGGTTAATTGGGCGGTGACAAACATAGCGCATATGCTTCAAGGTTATCTTTTGCATTAGTGTTTATTGTGGCTGATGGCTAGCTGATGCTAAAAAGTGTGGCCGTAGGGAGTGAGAATATACTCGGGGATAATAGACCGCAAAATGAAAATTTGAGGGGCTTCTTTTACCAGGCATACTAAATGCCAAGGTTACACAGAAATTGCATGTACACAATATTTTAGTGTATCTGGACATGCTTTGCTTATTGTTTGCTGCTGGTTGGGTAGGTAAGTGCCAAAAACACTGCATATCTTGACAAAAGCCCTCACCAGGATTAGAGTTTCCATAAATTAAACGTTCAATTTCAGAGATATTCGATGAGGTCCCTTGATGGGTCTAGAATTTAAACAAGACGCGATATGTCTCAGCGGCCTAACTGGATCAAGGCTGAAATGCGAAATAATTGGCCGATACTATCCTTTTTGGTGGAATATAACATCCGGGGGATCTGGAGCGCGCTATAGTTGGGTGACATCTATTGTGGAATTGGATGCAGCCACAGGCGAGGTATATATCAAGGACACAAAGGAAACCATTCTCGGGTCTTCAGGTCATGCTCTCGATCTTAAATGTGATAATCCTAATACAAGAAACTTAAGAGTAATATTAGTTGAGAAGGACGCCAACTGCTACGAACACTTAAAGGAAGTTATTAAAAGGAGGTGGGAAAGCGTAGATATTAGGTTGGCGGAAGGCCCAAGCCAAGTAAACATATCTAATATATATCTGCTAAATATGGAATTAGAGAGTGCTCTCAACTCTATAGACAAAATGGAGCTAGGAAATGCATTGTTCTTCTTTGACCCTTTAAGGAGCATCGATTTTCAGACTATTGAAACGGTTGCCAGCAATAGGATTAAGAGATATTACAAGACAGGAACTGAGTTTATTATCTTTATATTCACTTCCGATTGGTTCCTAGGTAGAGACGATTTCGCAGGACTACCAATTACTTATGAAGAAACTGCTTGGTCATCCGAGGAAAAGGAAGCTGTACTAGAGGTCGATAACCTATTTGGTGATCAACAATGGCGCACGTTCATTTTAAATAATGATCCCATTCACGAACGAGAAAATCGACTGATCAACCTCTATCAATATAGACTTCATAAATGGTTTAGATACGTTCTACCCATGCCTTTTAATCCTAAAAGTAATCAGATTTTCCATATTATTTTATGTTCCAACTTTGAAATTGGCGTAAGAGCCACGAAGAATTTCTACTGTGATATAACAGGTAATACTAAGTACACACCCGATAATAGGCAAACATTCTCTCTATTTAAGAATCAGCACCCCGAGATATTTCACGGATTTTCTGGAAATAGAAGACCACTACAGTGGCGTATGCTCTGGAGCACCATAACTCAACACGAAGAAGGTATCTGTGATTGCTTGTGCAGTGAC
>CAZZHQ010000212.1:0-4038 GCA_964654015.1 uncultured Dehalococcoidales bacterium
AACGGAGGGTCAACAGTCAATAAGATTTGGCTTGACAAGTAATTAGGAAATCTTTAAGTGTGGTTACTATCTTATAGCTTTGTTCTACGTTCCATACGGCGGCAAAGAATGTCGCGTCCACTCATTGGAGCAATCCTTGCTCGGAGTAGAGTGACTATGTTTATGAGGAACGTGGAGTAGAGAGCTAAGAACGTACTGTTAACTAGTCGTAAGAAGCCGATTGACAATCTCTCTAATGCGGTTCCTGTCGGATACCACCCTCTCTAAAAGCATGTTTAGCTCAGCACGTAGCTCGTTACTCCGCTCTTTGGGTAAAACCGACGGTTCTGGTGTCAGGTAGCCAGGTAAAATAAGTAACTCGTTGGGGTGAAAACCCAAGGGCTCAGCAACTAATTGTAGAATGCGGGCGGAGGGAACACGCTGCCCTATTTCTATTCTACCTAGATGTGATGTGGATACACCTGACATTCTGGAAAACTTTCCTAGCGTAAGCGGTATACTCTTTGTGTGTTCCCTGATTATTTCAGCTATATTCTGGTTTCTGTTCATTAAGTTCCCTATTGCACACAAAGAGATTTTTCACTACCCAACCTCATTGCAGATAAGTCATCAGCAATAAATAATAGTAAGCGCAGTATTGACAGAAAGGTAATATCGCGATAGGCTATACTATTCGGTATTATCGGTGAGTTGAACAGAGGACTTCGATTGTGGGGCGATGCTTCAAGTAAAAATCTAAATACTAAGGAGGTTTCAGATGAAAATAGCTATTTTAGGTGGTTGCGGAGCTATGGGTTCGATCACTGCAAAAGATCTACTATCCAAAGCATCAGAAAGGGTAGACAAAGTAATTGTCGCAGATGTGGATCTAAAAAGGGGGAGTCAACTCACAAGCGAGCTAAAGGATAGTAGATTTGAGTTTCAACAGCTTAATATAACAGACAAAGAAAAAACATGTGAGCTACTAAAGACAGTTGACGCATGTCTAAACGGATTACCCACTATAGCTGGTTATCAGATGGATATCTTCAATTACTGTCTTGAAACAAAATGCCCTTATACAGATTATGGAGGTTTGGGGATTTATACTACAGAGCAGAAGAAGCTACACCAAAAATTTGTTGAGAGAGGTGTTCCGGCCATACTGGGTTTAGGAGAAGCTCCTGGACTTTCGAATATCATGACGAAAATATGTGCAGAACGCCTTGACAAGGTAAAGAAAATAAGCATTATTGTTGCTTGGAAAGATATGAATCCAGTAAGCCCGGTATTTGTCCCTCCTTACAGCATCCTAACCATCATGAGTGAATATGTAGATACTAACGTTCAGTATATAGATGGAAAGTATAAAGAAATGCCAGCGATTAACGGTAGCCTATTTATAGACCTTCCCCACCCCTTTGGCCGATACGAGGTTGTCCATTCGCGACATTCGGAAACTGCAACGGTACCCATTAGCTTCAAAGATAAAGGGATAGAGGAAGTTACATGGAGGTTAAATCTAGGCGAAGAGCTGGATAACGCCATGAAAGTTTTCGTGGCTGCCGGCTTTGGGGATAAAGAACCTTTACAGATAAAAGGAGTAGAAGTTCCACCAGTAGAATTCCTGGAAAAACTAATACAAAGAAATATACAGAAAAATGAAGAAGAGATAATTAAACGTAGCTATTACGAAATCCTATTTGCTATAGGAGAGGGGGAAAAGGGGGGGAAGAGAACTAAGATTACATCTAGACTTGCTAGTTCACCTGAGCAGACTAGCGCTGGTCTCACATCTATCTGTGCCTCTATAGGTGTGCAGATGCTTGCTAAAGGGGAAATTATGCCTGGAACTTGGGCTCCGGAGGAGTGCATAGATACCGAAGAGTTTTCTAAGGAGTTGAAGAAAAGGCATTTCAACATGGAGGTAGTGACAGAGGAGGAAATGTAATAAAACATGTGACGAAAGGGAGGGTATAAAAGGTTTTGTAAGGAATGTCAGCGACTATAGCCTGTTCTGAAAGCAGATCCACCTGCGGTGAGATTAGATATATTGGAAGGTGTCAAAAGGGAAATAGTAAAGCAATACAATGAGTTCCAGAGTTAGCCAAGAGCAGCTATAGGAGTTGGCTTGACAAATTGGTCAAGGTTTTATAGAGAGGCTGTTTAAAAATCAGCTTCGAGGTTTTGTCAATGTCTTGGTAAAAATGAAGCTAAGAATATGCTAAAATCAAAATTAAACAGCCTCTTAGAAGAAGATAGGTGAATGTTAGGCAAAATAAATAGGAGGAGAGTAATTGAATACACTCAGGATTCTATCCGAGGAAGAGATTAAAAAACTACATCTAGCTTCACTAGAAGTCTTGGATACTGTGGGGTTAAAGATTGAACATGAAAAAGCAAGAAGGATGTTAGAAGAAGCTGGAGCCAAAGTCAACCACCAAACAATGCTGGTGCACTTCCCCCCTAATCTTGTCGAAGAGTCCGTAAAGAAAGCTCCTCAAAAGGTAATCTTCGCAGCGCGCAATCCAAAATATGACGTAGTGCTGGAACCCGGGGGAGATACTTTTTGCCGCCCCACTGTAGGCTCTGAAGGTTATGTTGACCTGGAAACCGGTAAATATAGGCATGTGCAGCTTTCGGATTGCAGAGAATGGGCTATACTGGTTGATGCTCTGGAGAATATTAGTTACTGTGCGGCGCCGTATCCTGCCGACCCCCCATTGGATGACGGAGGCGATATTCATGTTCTGAGAACTGTTCTAGAAAATACGGAAAAACATGTACATGCTTATGTTGGGAAAAACGAAGCGAAGTCTATGAAGAATATGATTGAAATGGCAGTGGCAGTCGTGGGCAGCGAAGAGGAGTTGAAAAAGCGCCCTATATTCAATACGATGCTAGGTGCCTTATCTCCTTTAGAATACGAGGATTATATGATTGACCTATTGCTCGTATCTGGTAAATATGGCATCCCAGCCGAAATAGCCACAATGCCTATCGCCGGCGGCACTGCTCCGGTAACTGTAGCTGGTACTCTCTTACTCTCACACGTGGAGCTGCTAGCTGGTATTGCCATAGCCGAAATAGCTAACCCCGGTGCCCCCGTAGTGTATAGACCAATACCCCTGACTCTCGATATGTCAACCGGTGTCGCCTTGGAAGCAACTCCTGAGAACGCGTTCATGGCAGCAGCTGGAGCACAACTGATGAGGGAAACCTACGGTATACCTACCAATATGATGGGGCAGGTTACTGATAGCCTTATTACTGATGAGCAGTCAATGATTGAGCGAGTCTTTAATACTTTACTCCCTACCCTTGTTGGAGCAAATATTGTTAGTGGAGCCGGCGGTCTGGAACACGTCTACACGGTGGACCCGGTACAATTGGTTATAGATGACGATATAGTGGGCATGACAAAGAGAATGCTGCGAGGAATTGAGATTAATGATGGCACTCTGGGGCTAGAGGCATTGGCTAGAGTCGGCCCAGGCGGTAACTTCCTAAGTGATGACCATACCCTCAAATACTTTAAATCTGAGTATTACAGACCGCGTATCTTTAACCGAGGAACCAGGGAAATCTGGCAATCACAAGGAGCAAACGATTTAAATGAAAATGCCAGACAAAGGGCAAAAACTATCCTCAGGGAACATAAGCCAGCCCCACTGCCCGATGATGTGGTAAAGGAACTCGACTCAATCATAAAGAGGCTAGGGTAAGGTCGAATTTCAAGTAAAGATAGAAATTCACAACGAAGTCGGTTATGAATGGTCAACTGGCTGACCAATTGCTGTTGCCGACCGACCAAATGGCATTGGAGACATCTATGAAAGTGTTCGAGGTCTTCGGTTGAGTCCCTAGTGAGGCTGCGGTTCGGATGTTGGCTGAGGACTAGAAGAAACTCATTGAGCGAAGGCGATAAAGGCTATCAAGCCAATCCAGACTCAAAATCGAGTTAAGCAGCCAGTCGCTGTTCCCCCATTTAAGTAACAAAAAACCAGAAAGTGACTCTTAGGTCAAGAATGGTCAAATCAGGGAGAGGTCTGTAGCGCT
>CAZZHQ010000213.1:0-2814 GCA_964654015.1 uncultured Dehalococcoidales bacterium
TGTTCCATTTTCACTAACTTTAGCTGGAGTTCTTTATTAGCCATTTCTATCTCTGCTTTAGCTTCTTTCTTAGCCTTAGCTATGATATTTTGGGCTTCTTTATTTACTTTGTCGATAACAGCTTCGCCTATGTTCTCCATTTTACGATACTCCTAGAAAAGCCCAAGCATGCTTAGTGCCATTATTGTAAAAACCAACCCCAGAACCCCTAACAATTCTACGAATACTGCTAACATCATTGTGTTGGTTAGTATCCCCCCCTTAGTTTTTGGCAAGAGTGAGATACCTGATGCGCATACCGCACCTTGATACGCTGCTGAAAACGATTCGGCACACGCAGTTATTACACCACAAGCAAGCACCGCAAATCCACTGCCTTTCGGATCAGCCATGGCTGAAATGTTAGGTACAACTCTAGTTATGATTAGTATTAGAGTTATTAATCCGTAGAAAGTCTGTGTCATGGGTAAAGATACAAGGACGATGACGTTTTTGAGCTGACCAGGTGACTCGGATAGGGTCCGCACCGCACTGGCACCAGCCCAACCCAGACCAATTGAAGACCCGGCCAGACCTCCTCCTAACGCTATAGTGCCCCCGAGAATTGCGAGAGCCTCAGGGCTAATAATCATTTTTCACCTCCGTTATAGTTTCCATCTACATTAAATTCAGTAGAGATAGTGCCATTATATTAAATACAAGGCCCAACACTGCTATTAGTTCGACAAATACAGCTAACATTATGCAATTGGTTAAAATTTTTCCTTTGGTTTTGATTAAAGAACTAATACCCGCAGCGCATACACTTCCCTGATATATACCAGAAAAAAGAAAAGCAGAAGTAGCTATAACACAGCATGCCGCGACGGCAAAGCCACTTCCTCCAGCATCAGGCATAGCGGCAATTTTAGGTGTCACTGTTGTTAATACAAATATCAAAATGATAAAGCCATAAAATACTCGGGACATGGGTAAGGCTGCCAGTATTATTATGTTTTTCAGGCTCTTAGGTTCTTCAGCCATAATAGCTATGCCGCTATATCCCGCCATAGCCATACCGGCGGCTGCTCCGCCTAGTCCCCCAGCTAAAGCCATTGCCCCGCCAAGGATTGCCAACGATTCAGCAGTGAAATTCATATATATATACCAACAACATATTACATAAGACCCAATATATTTAATGCTATTATAGTAAATACCAAACCCAGTACCGCTACCAGTTCAACGAAAACAGCTAACGTTATAGAATTAGTCAATATGCGACCCTTTGTTTTGGAAAGGAATGCTATTCCTGCCGCACAGACGGAGCCCTGGTATATACCTGAGACCGCAAAGGCAACAGATGCCATGCTCCCGATGGAAAGAACTGCCAAGCCATAACCGCCAGGGTCGGTCATAGCATTCAGTGTAGGTATAACTGTGGTTACAATAAGTATCATTATGATAAAAGAATAAAAAACTCGTGACATTGGCAGGGATGCAAGTATTATGACGTTTTTACGTTGTTTCGGATCCTGGGATAATAATGCCACTCCGGCAGAGCCGGCAACCGCCATTCCCCAGGATGCCCCTATGAGGCCACCTGCCAAAGCGATTGTGCCACCAAGTGTAGCTAATGAAGCGGAATCAATTATCATTATTTTCTATCAAATCTATCTATTTTCTTTGACTAAAATTAACTCTCGTTTCTTCAGTCTGAAGGGGCTATATTCCCTGCCACCGCCCTCGAAGAACTTGAACAGGAACTCTACAAAACATAGCCTTAGCGAGTGTACGAAACAGGTAAGGCTACTAAGAACCAGATTGATTATATGCCCGACAAGAAGAATCGCTACAATAACGATTGTACCAAGCACGGTTCTTATGATTCCAATTGGAAGCAAATCTGCCAACAATGGACCCATGAGGTTAAAACAGAATGCCAGGTAGTATGTGGCCAGACCTACTCCCGCCAGTCTAGCATATGACATAACATCACCAAGTATTCCCGTTACTTCAAATAGCCAGAAAATACCACCCATGAATGCACCTCTCTCCATAATGGCTGAGATGACAATTAGTACGATACCAACCAACATGGTATAGGGTAATACTGTATATATTTGTGGACTAAATGTAATGACTTCCATGTCAAGAAAATGCATAATCCATGGTATTCCTGCTAGTTGTAGTAAAAACAGTCCTATTTTTCCCAGCACAATATGTTTCAGTCCGGATTTTATGCCCTTAATAAACGCGAGAAAATGTCCCATATTCACATGGATAAGACCTATTGCCAAAGAGAATACTATGAAGAGTAAAGTATTGCTAAATAATGCGCTAATCTTTGCGGATAGAGCAAGGCTTTCTATTCCAAAGAAACGATAGAAATCTCCTAAATATGTTCCAGTTAGAAGACCTATTAACAAACTTGTTCCTGAACTTATATACAGTATCTTTTGAAATAACTTTGATCCTTCACTCTCTATGTCATCTACCATGCGAGGAAGGGCAAATTTTGTAAGTGCTATTAGACATAGTGCATAAACAACATCTCCCAACATGATGCCAAAGAAAAGAGCGAAGGAATAAGCAACGATTGGAGTAGGATCCCATTCATCATATTTGGGTGTCCCAAACAGGTTAACTATAATTTGAAAAGGTTTCAATACAGCAGGGTTATTCATTTTTGTAGGGGGTGTTTCTTTTTTACTAGGTGGTCTTGTATCGACGAAGATATAGCCTATTTTCTCTCTAAGCTCGGCGGTGGCAAATTCAACGTCACGTTTAGGAACCCATCCTTCAATCAGGTTAACATATTTTGCTTCACTAGAC
>CAZZHQ010000213.1:2914-4014 GCA_964654015.1 uncultured Dehalococcoidales bacterium
GTTTCGTTCTCTGCTTCAATAAATGTAAAACCAAATATATGAGGATTGAGTTTATCTGGTAGTGTCTCATATATCTCAGTTGGAATTACATAAACGCATGAGTATAGGTAGGTGCCGGAGAAAGACAAATCTTTTACCTTGAGGTTTGTTTGTTGTTGAAAGGGCTGGATATAATGGTCCAGCCCCGTTAGTTCTTCAACCTTATTTTCAAGATTGATAATTCTCTGGTGCATATTGCCAAGTTGGATACAAAGTGTTTTTACTGTTTCTTCAGTTTCTTCGTAGAATCTTGTATAAATAACTTCTACGTCTTCCCCAGGAGATATCTTTTCTCTATCTGGCACATAGCTAAGCACATTGTCAATGTTGTTTAGTAACTCTGAAACTTGCCTTCTTTCTTTTTCGACAACCCCTTTATCTACATGCTTTAACTCTGCGCTTTCCTCAACATGAAGCATACCTATTTTATGCAAAGTCTTAAGGGTTTCATCCAATCTATCGCGAACAGTCAGAACCCTCATTTTGACCATGCGATCGGGGCTACTGACAATGATAGATGTCACGCCTAATCTGACCCTGTGACAATACTAACAATATGATCGACCACTTGTCCTATCTTTTTATCAGCACTAGCTTTAATTTCGTCACAATGTTTGCTGGAGGACTTTTTCATTCTGGTAGCTTCCTCCGTGGCTGTCTGAATAATTTCATGGCACTTAGTGTCAATTGAGTCCATAGGTAGTTCTGATATAAGAATTTTATCAGCTTCAGCCTTGGCATTGAGGTGGATTTCTTCAGCCTTTTCCTTCGCATCCCCCAATATCTTCTCTGCTTTACTTTCTAGAGCCTCTACACTATGAGCCATCTCTTTATCCTGCATTGAAACATACCTCCAGATTAATCTCTTGGCATTGCCAGATAGTATCCGAGGAGGGGTAGTATATGAATAATAAAAGTCTAAGGAAATTAATTATAAAAAATATAAGAATCCAAACTTGAACTAGTCATTTTGAAGATTATAGCAGAGGCATATATCATTTCCAAGGACTGAGGTGGACCCCATTGTTAGGACAGGATAGGGGTGATATTAAGATTGGGTC
>CAZZHQ010000214.1:0-4003 GCA_964654015.1 uncultured Dehalococcoidales bacterium
AAACTGGCGCAAAAGACGAACAGTTTCACTATTACCAGGCATATCTACTGAAAGATATCAGGCCAATAAACGAATTAGTTAATGAGGGAAAAATCGTTATTGATTTTTGCATCGACCAAAAACTTGGTGATACTGTGGGCCCTCATGACAGAGGGCCACACATCAGGATACCCAAAAGCAAACTGTTTGAAGCATTTAATGAAGTAAAACAAATCCTCTGAGAAAATTTTCTCTAACTTTACTTATCAGGCGGCCTCCAAAAATCCAGGAGATATTCGAAAGTTACGCCCATAGTTATATAATTGCTGGGCCACCCGAATATGCCTATATTATTAACAAGATTTGTTCTATCCCATATTATGATATTCCGCAGTTCATAGCCTCGGCTTCGTAATTCTTCAATTAATGAGACGTGTATAGTTATTCTTTGGTTTTCCCACCACATATCCGGAACATTGATGACACAGTGTCCTTTAGGCTTTATCAAGGGAAGTATAGATTCGAATATATCTCCCATCGCTTTGCTATATTCTTCAATAGGCATAGTTCCAAGATCATTGACATCCTGAGAATATTGCTCGACCTTTCCTAACTGTTCATTGTTCCTAAAACGTCGAGATTTATTTTTACGTTCCCGATTGAGAAGATTCGCATAAGGCGGTGAAGTAAATATCATACTAATGCTTTCTTGCTTCAAATAATCCCCTATATTCCTGGCATCGTCCAGCACAGCCATTTGCTCCGATCTTCCAAGAAGTGTATCTTGAGCCAATCGTTTCTCGCATAGCTCAATGTAGTCTTTTTTTAAGTCGAATCCAACAGCATTTCTATTTGTATCACGAGCAGCTACCAATGTAGTGCCACTACCCACAAAAGGATCCAGCACCAATTCGCCTTCGTGAGAAAATAATGTAATAACGCGCTTGGCAAGCGAGATGGGAAAAGTTGCCGGATGCAGACTCTTATCACGTATATCTCTTGATTCATAATTAAACTGCCAGACACCTAACTGATTTTTAAGCCAGTCCTTAGCCGTCAAACAATTAATATTTGTTGCACCACAATCGCAAATTCTATTGCATTCTATATCTAATTGAGTTTTATAGTTATCGTCTTTGGGAAATATAACAGTGGGTTTATGAATGAGCTTCATTATTTTCTCCATCCTTAATAGTCAATAGACATTAAGTTTAATCTAAATATAACTCAAAGTACATGTAGTTGAATTGTTTTATATTTTGAAAAGCAATTCCTCGGGGTCAGCCCCTGCCAGATTCGGTAGACTGGGTGGGAGGCGGCTTGGCGGGCCGCCTCCGGAGGTTTGATTCGGAAAACAAACCTTCATAACGGCAGGTACTCGATGCGCGGCGCGAGTAATGCGCGGGCGAGGTGGCGGTAGGCGTGTTGTTCATTTTCCAGTTCGAAGTATGGGTAGTCGGCGGATAGGTTATTTTTGCCCTTAAGGTACGCCGACGGGTCGGGCTCGGGTTGGGACCAGTTGCTGTACGGGCAGGCGTCGGTAATGGCTTGGCCTCGGGCTGCCACCTTCCGCATTCCTGGCGTTTGGATACCTGGAGGAGCCGACCTGTGTTCTTGTTATTCCACGTGACTATCTCCATGGGGCCGACGGAGCCACAGTGAATAGCCACCATCTTTGACCCCGGGTAACCATGTAGATTGACACAACCAAGCGGTGTGGTATTTTTTCATACTCGGATCGTAGGCAGTTATGAAACGATACAGTAGCCTATGGTGAAGCCGATTGACAAGCTACAAACCATAGACTATGCTAAACGCAAGCATATTAGGAGGCGTATTAATGGAGGCATATTGCATGAAATGCAGGGCCAAGAAAGAAATGAAGGGTGCCAAGGCCGTCAAATGAAGAATGGCAAACCGGCAACCAAGGGTGTCTGCCCAAAATGCGGAACCAATATGTACCGCATCGGCAAGGTGTAGTATAAGAGAACGTGGCACAGAAGCAGGGACAGTTCGTCCCAGCTTTATGTTATTTTATAGACAGAATATTTCTGCAGATATTGATTCATAACTCTGCTGGACAGAAAGGGTCCGTAACCGGCGAGACTAACATTATGGATTGTACAGAAAAAGGGGCATCTCCAAATTCTGCCGTTATTCCTAACCTTATCTGTCCAGTTTCAGGGGTTCAGTCCAACATGATTGAGATACTCGTTGTAAAGGACATAATTGTATCGCCAAGAATCGACCGGAGAATGCTATTAAGTAGCATCCTCGAAAGGAAATAAGATATGGGTATACTTGATTGGACTATTGTTAATACGCCAGATGCCACACCATATTACATAAAAGAAATCCTCAATCCTTCCAATGCTGGCATGTCAATTACGAAACTTACCGTTTCCCCCGATGCTTTTAATATGTGGGCGATCATCAGGCTGGGTAATAGAAATGGGATAGGTCGTGGCGGGGCACAAAGCGCACTATATAAATCCAGTTCATCGGGCATCATGTGGGATGATACCGCTTATGTTAATTTAACACGAGCGCAATCTACTGTTGATAATGGCACAATAATCTGGGATATGACCATGGCACCTGATGACTCGAAATGTATTGCCGTAGTATGTTCGGACATCAAGAAGAATCCGCTAAAACAAGAAATATGGATATCTACGGATCTAGGGATGCAATGGCAGAAATTAAATTGGGCGGGGGTAGTTGACGGTGGTGGTTCTAATTTCATTAGTTCTATTTGTGTTTCTCGTTTGTTGAATAACAATTGTCGTTATTTGCTGGTGGGCACTCGCGATGGTACTGGAATAAAAACCGACAACATTCATTTAATCGATGTTCGATACCAACAGTCTTCACCCAGTATTGCCAGGTCAACGGTTATAAGGATTTCAAATGGCCTGGTGGCCGGCGATATATTGGCGGCAAAATTTTCTCCTTTATTTGAAGAGGACCGATCCATAGTTACGATATACGCCTCCAATGCTAAAGGGCATGAAGGAACATGGCTATCAGTAAGAAAACTGGACGTAGAAAATGAAATCGCGAATTACCAATTTATATGCGCCGATCGGGAGGTTAGAGACAGCGATGGCGCAACTGGTTCATCTCCGAAAATTCATGAAATAATAAAGGCGGACTTTGAATTGCCTTCAGATTATTCTACGGATAATCTGGAAAGATCGTGCATTTTTGCATTTACAGATACCGTAGACGCTCAAGCGGACTCTCATCCTCAGAGAGGTTTATATCGAATTACAAATGATCAAATTATTGAAATCTTATACAGATGGCTTCCGGAAGGCGATCGAGATCGTAGTATTCACATCTGTAGTATTTCGCACTCTGGGACTTGCCAAACGGGAAAATTGCTGGTTGGGGAGTCGCTTGGTGACGGCAATCTAGCACGGGTTCAGACGTGGCTTTCTCATAACATTTCATCAGGTCAGGTAAATTGGTACAAGTCTATTAAACCTCCAACTGGTGCTGCAAAAATATGTTCAGAATCTACTAAAGGCAAATTATTTGGTTTTGGCAATGCTTATGTTCAGTGGTCCATTGGAATTGCATTCGCTGCCACCGGGGCAGCTTCCCTTGGCCCATGGGCGAAACCGGAAATAAATAAGGATAATGCGATCATAGAAGCTGCCAATTGGCCTGCTGGTCTATTTAATGTAGTGCCAAACGACGAGTCTGCTTTCAGCCTGAGCAGGGATAATGGCGATACGTGGAGTCAACTAAGTCTAATAAACACAGTGATTGCTAAACTGACAGACGTTGCCCCTTCAATGGATTGTACCACTATTTACTTAGCATCGGTAAGTAGTCTGGACTGCTGCGGTTTCGCCAGCATTTGGCGAACTACAATCAATCCAAACGTAGCATCACCTTTGCCAGCCGTCCCACCGACGGGAACGGTTTGGGAGCGTGTTTTTATATATGATCCACACTCGGAGAAATCTGTGACTCAAACAAAGTATCCAATTATAAGACTCGTTGAAGAAGATAT
>CAZZHQ010000215.1:0-3984 GCA_964654015.1 uncultured Dehalococcoidales bacterium
GCGATAAAACCGGGGTAAAGCCATGTAAAGGAATATGAGAAGAAATAATCCCCAGTCCCATTGCTTGAGAAGCCCTTTGATTATCTTTACCAAGCGCATTATGTGAACGATTATATTTTAGAGAGATAAGAATGGCAAGCTGATCACTTAACGAAGGTTGAGTCTTGGTCCCAGCCAGGGGGATTCGAACCGACCATCAAAACACCAATGGGAAGGTCTTCTCGAAAGTTTTACCTTTTGAACGGAATGGTGGGCGGTACTGTACGATAGGTAGAATTTTTAAACTGGCTTTCAGCTTAGCCTAGTTGTATATTGATAGTTTTCCTTGTAAGAATGTTTATACGACCATGTGTTCATCCCTATGTTCGTGCAGTGGAGAGTAAAATGGTCCCCTTTTTAACTCTTCGTAAATACATATGTACCACGACAACCTACTCATGGTATTTATAGATACGCACCAAAGAAGCACGAGCTAATTAAGATCATGCCTACTTAGGTGGCAAGGTATTCAAAGCCTTGCGCATGTTCTTACGGTAGGCACTAAAAGCAACCCGCCCCTTATCGGTAAGGTATAGCATTGTATGAGGCTTCTTACCAACAAAATCTTTTTCAACAGCAACATAATCAGCCTTCTCAAGCTTATTTACATGTGATGATAGGTTACCCCAGGTTAACCCTGTTTGTGTCTGTAAAAAAGTAAAATCGGCGCTTTGCACCACAAAAAGGTAAGCCATAATATTAAACCGTGCTGGCTCATGTATAAGCCGGTCAATATCGGTAACTAACTTAGCCTCTTTGTCTCTCTTGCTACCGGGAGGCATTATCTATCTCCTTTGGTGGTAAGGGGTATTTGCGTAAGAAACGCATCAGTATAACAATACCTGAAATTAGTATTATGCTACCTGCTATGAGAATAGGTATGCCTTCCATATCGTTAGAGCGTAGTATGCCACCAATAACATAGCTAATGAAGACCAAAGCAGCATAAATATAATAACGCCAGACTCCCACTATATAGGCAGCTACTGCTACTAACAACGCTTGTATACCACCAAACGTGGCAAAAAAGTAATTCCCCATCCATATATCCAGCCACCCTGGTACGTTATTTGTGGGAAAAAGTACAAAGAATACCACGCCTAATAACATAGTAAAGGTTAGGGTTATTACGGCGATTAGCGTGGCCCTTTTTGTTTTAGTCTGACGCTCTGGTGAGAATTTAACGCGTCCTAATCGTGGTCTAACAATGCGTTGTCTAAACAGTAATAAAACCACGGCTAAAGCAGCCACTACTGCTATTAAATAGTCCCAACCGCTAACTATGGTGAGTCCGAGACCTAATAGGAAAAAAGCACCGTAAATATCCCATAAACCATCGTGGAAATAGGACCTAAAAACCTTTTGCTCAATCTCCTTTAGATTTACATCCGTTGGCATTTGTTGGCCTCCTTAATAAGTATTTACTCTGTTATACAAAGTTCTTTGTATTAATTATAGCATAGTTTAATACTTTGTCAAGTAGATGGAATAATCTTTATCTACTCCCCGATAGGGACGTTGTCAAAGGATTCTTAAAAGATTGGATTTATTTATTCCATCCCTCTATCTCTTGATATAGAAGCTGAAAACGGTATGGAATATTTGTACGCATGGCTGGACAGACATCTCGATGTTTGTCCAGGTGTAGCGGTTTCTGATTCTTTGACAGGCAATAGACACTTAGATAATATGCAATAGGTATTATTCATCAATAATCTGAGTTTAAAGGAATGATGTAGTGGCAAAATCTGTAATCATCATCGGGGCTGGTATCGCTGGTCTATCCGCAGGATGCTATGGCCAGATGAACGGTTATACTACTAATATCTACGAGATGGATACTAAGCCAGGTGGTGTATGCACATCCTGGAAACGCAAGAGCTATACGATTGACGGCTGCATGCATTGGTTAGTCGGTTCGAGCCCAGCTAGTAACTTCTATCGTATCTGGGAAGAATTGGGCATCATGCAAAAACATACCTTTATCGACCATGAAGAATATATAAGCGTCGAAGGTAGCAATGGCAAATCATTGGTTCTCTATGCGGACTTTGGTCGTCTGGAAAACCATATGAAAGAGCTTGCACCAGAGGATAGTGACTTTATCCATGATTTCGTTAAAGGTTTAAGAAAACTGGATGGTTTTAATATGCCGATTGATAAAGCACCTGAACTAACTAATATATTTGATAAAGTGAAAATGCTGTTCAGTCTATTACCTTATCTAGGTTTGATGAGCAAGTGGGGTAAGATGACCGTTAATAAATTTGCAGAACGGTTCAAGAACCCGTTCATGCGAGAGGTTTTCCTGGCTCTGGTGGGAGATATAAAAGATTATCCGATATTCGCTTTAATGATGCCTCTAGCTTGGCTAAACCAGAAAACTGCGGGCTATCCATTAGGCGGTTCGCTTGAGTTCTCCAAGACCATCGAAAAGCGTTACCTCGACTTGGGCGGAAAGATTGATTACAAATCACCCGTTACCAAAATCCTGGTTGAAAACGATAAGGCGGTTGGCATAAAGCTGGCTGACGGCACCGAACACCGTGCCGATATTATTATCTCCGCAGCCGACGGTCATACAACGATATTTGACATGCTGAAAGGAAAATATATAGACGATAAAATACAGGGATACTATGACAACTTTGCGCTATTCCCTCCCTTATTGCATGTAGTATATGGTGTGGATCGTACTTTTAATGAACTCCCGCACTCTGTAGGCGGATTCAACCTGTTCCTTGATGAGCCGATCAACATAGCGGGAAAGGAACATACTAGGTTACCATTGCACGTCTATAACTTTGATCCCAGCTTAGCACCCAAGGGTAAAACAGTGCTCAAATTCATGATAAACACCAAATGGGAATACTGGAGCGAATTGTACAAAGATCGGGAGCGTTATAAGGCAGAAAAGGAAAGACTTGCTAATGAGCTACTTTCTATATTGGATAAACGATACCCAGGACTCTCAGGGCAGGTAGAGATGACTGACGTAGCAACACCTATGACATGGGTGCGCTATACCGGCAACTGGAAGGGTAGTTACGAAGGTTGGATAGAGATGTCGTTGGGTTTAGGTAGTAGTATGGACAAGACGCTGCCGGGGCTCGATGGTTTTTACATGATAGGGCAGTGGGTGGAACCAGGTGGTGGATTGCCTACAGTGGCTCAGTCCGGTCGAAATGTTATACAAATTATGTGTAAACAAGATAAGAAGAAATTTATAACAAGCACTCCGTAAGGCTGGTTTCCTTATCTGCGCAGGTAACAAACAGTAATTGTGATATTCATGTAACAACAGTTTGAATTGTTACTTTCGCATATCCATCATCGTTACAGATGCTGAAAACGGAATCAGATATTTATACGCATGGCTGGACAAACATCCCCGAGACCACGTGTGTGTAATAATGGGCTATAGTGAGTTAAAGTGTGATGTAGGCCGTGCAGAATAAAAGGCAGAATTCTTTCTAGGATAGACAGATTTATACCATCAAAAGATGGTATAAAGTGGGCGGTAGAGGACTTGAACCTCTGACCTCCTGCGTGTAAATTGTAAGTAGCGACTGTATCCCATTGTTTTTGAAGCTATTTTATAGTTTCGTGCCTATTCCTATTTTAGCCTCAAAAAGTCAATTTTTTACACCTCTATTGAAAAGCATTAGTGCCAAATTAGTGCCAATATTTGAAAGTATCAACCAACTGGCACAATAAGCGAAGGGTAACAATTAGATGAAATGTTCAAGGATTATTAATTCCTACTTAACGTAGAACACCAGTTTTAATATTTTGCAATCCAATGTCTGGAAACCAAACGGGTTTGCAGAGATATATGACTTCTCCCAAGCTCTTACTGTTGAATAATATTCGTATCGAGTGTCTGTATATCCCACAAAAATACCTTAATGCAGATCCTCGGCAGCATAAGAAAAACAAGAACGG
>CAZZHQ010000216.1:0-3975 GCA_964654015.1 uncultured Dehalococcoidales bacterium
CTCATTATAGCCCTACTGCCTTCGTTATGCGATTACTCGGACAGGCTCCTAGAATAACAGTTTTGCCAACAGGATCTTTAAATTTGCGTTCTCTAGGAAACCACTCACCTTTCATAAGCATATTTGTTCCTTTTGCTTCCTTCGCATAGCGTTCTCGTTTAAATGGTTCGAAGGGATTCACTTCATCATTTACCACGTAATAAAATAGAGAGTCAGTCGCAATGGAATATTTATTTAAGCCACCGAGTCGCTGCTTGCCGCGATTAATAATTAGTTCATTCCTAAGATTATTGTTGAACTCTTGATCAAGTAAACACCTAACGATCCAATTCCCGTTGTAGTCGCATCTAACAAAAATACTTCCTTCGTCATTCAATATATTCTTTGCAAGTTTTATGCGGTTTTCTAAAAGAGTTGCCCAATTAGCATTTTTGTAATTCGTGCGGTATAGAAATTGGTCAGAGGAATCCAAATTAAACGGCGGATCAATATAGATTGTTTGAACTTTATCTCTAAATTTAGGAAGTATCGTATTTAGTGCCTGATAATTTTCGCTTTTGATAAGCCAGCCGTCTAGTATGGCATCCAAGTTATCGAATATTTCAAGGATGTCCAATTCCAACTCTTTGAAATGCTTGGTGTCGATGGGAAGATACCGGCAGGATGCGGCAAGTTGTTTACGCTTGCTATCTTTTTCCAAGATAGCACCCTTGTTGAATGATTCATCCACGATCCCCAACTCTTGCCATTCCTCGATCTGCGACTTGAAGTTCTTGTATGCCAGCAGCTTTTCCACCAAAGAGATATCTTTTTCTGCAATACGGTCCAGCGTGATGACATAGTTGGAGTTGATCACGAACTTTGGCTTGTTCCATATTTTGACTAATTCGTTTTCAAACTGGCTGATGAAGGCTATGATTTTGAAGGCGATGTCTTTCATGGATTGCAGTTGCTTAATGCGTATATCTGTCCACTCGCTTATTCCAGTGAATACGTACTGATATAACCACAGGTTGAATTGTTCCTCCAGGAACGCTTTGGCGTCCTTATTTATGAAATAGTCCACTTCGCTCTGTTTCCCGAAAATACGGAAGGCACGTTCCAGAAGGTCTTCGCTGAGTTTGTCTCCATCTTTTTTTAGAGCTTTGAGAATATCGTCAGTCTTAGTTTTCCTGCCCTTTTCAGTATATGTAACTGTAAAGACTATTGTGTCTTTACGTTTTTCTTTTAATGAATATATGATGTTGCGTTTTTCGTTGGCTTTCTTATGTTCCAGCAATGATACGTCGAAGAAGAATTTTCGGCCATCTGCTTCTACCTCCATGTTCTTAAAAAGACGATCGGTCTTGATGTAATATAGCATGTGGGTCTTCCAGAAAAGCATCACATCTTTGTCGTTTGTGTACACCTTTTCATAGATGTTCTGGTGCAGTGCCGTATAGCAAAAGTAGATCGATCCACTCTCGCTAAAATACCGGTGGAAGAAATCGTACAGCTTCTGAAATAACTCATCACGGAATGTGGGGAACTGCTTCAGTGCTTCATTTATGTCCGTCTGGAGCCTCGGGAAAACACCCTTCTCATAGTAGCTGGACTTTATCCGCATCAGGTTAATATAGCCAGACTCCCCCTCCACTTTAGCTCCGATAAAAACATCTCGCAGTGCGCTGTAAAATTTCTCCTCTTTTGTCATATAATTCCTGCCTCCCATATATAATGAATACCGGGTATTATTACGGCTTATTAACATCGGCAATTCTACTACACAATGACATAGTACTCAACGCTTAGCAATCCCCCCATAATGCCAGTATCGTCAGCCATGGTTTTACCCCACGTCCGGCCGTTTTCATAGCGTCTATATTATTAATAATGCCTTGTATATCTTGTACGATGTGCTTGATTTCCACTAACATTATGCTAACGGATTATTGATAACTGATTGCCATCATATAGATAATTGATCGTACAACAATATTTTGATATGGAGTATAAAATCAAATGTTAGTTATTGAATAATAGACCATAGAAAAAGTAAAATCACAAAGAGGTTGCAGCCGACGTGTATGGAAATGGCGATCATCGCCTTGGTCTTAGGGTCCCAGTTGCGTCTTTTCACGGCTGTTATTCTCCTTATTTCAGCCATTTTACTCTCTTAGCGCTCAGCCTGTCTTAATGGGGAGCAGTATAGTTGAAAACATTAGCTTATGATAAAATATGAGTAAGCTATGAATGCCTATGATTAAACTAAAAGAAAATCACCTCGCATGGGCACTTAAACACATTCAGAAATACTATCACAGCGATTTCTATCCTAAAATATTCGAGTTTTCTGCTATTGCCCATAACTGGCAATCCGTAAAAGACTACATATTGTCCCTTGACATAGATACCTACCAACCCAAATCACCTATGATAAACCTTGCTCCTAAAACTGATGGTAATTATCGTATAGTACATCAATTAGAGCCAATTGATTCACTCATTTATACAGCCCTCATCCATGAAGTCTGTGAAACTATTGAGGATTATAGAATACCTGCGTCTGAGTGTATCGCATGTTCATACAGAACTAAACCCGATCTGGAAGGATCATTCTTTTCAAGGGATACCGGCTGGAATACATTTCAATCAAAATCTGAGACTTTGGTTGGCAAATATAAAACCGGCTTCGTAATAATTGCAGATATTACAGATTTCTATAATCAGATTTATACACACCGCATTAATAACTTAATTGAGATAGCTGGGAAAGGTGTTTTTAAGGAACAGGCTAGAGTAATAGAGGAATTCCTTCTTGGTCTTAATAAAAGAACATCTAGAGGTATCCCTGTTGGGCCAGTCCCGAGTATTATACTTGCCGAATTGATAATGTCTGATATCGATAATAAAATAAGAACTTTTACTGATGATTTTGTTCGATATGTAGACGATATCAGGATATTTTTCGAAAGGCGGGAAGATGCAGTGTATACTCTTCACGAACTTACACAGTATTTATACTCGTCTCATAGATTGGTGTTTTCAGGACGGAAAACAGTTGTTCAAACGGTAAAATGGTTTAGCGATAAATATCTAATAGACGAAGAAGCTGAAGAGAAGCTCGCTCTGACGATTAAAGCTGACGAATTAGCTACCACGGAAGTTGATAAACTATTCGCAGAGATGTCTCCATATGATTATCTGTTTGACCCTGAGGGGGAATACGAAAAAGCATTTGAGGAAATTATTAAGGACAAACAAGTACAACTTCTATCAACCACTTATCATCAATTATTTAATAAATCGATTTCACCCGATGTTGATTATACGATTCTTCGGCATCTATTTCGTAAAGCTGCCAAATACCGCATACGTAACTTGGCTCCACTGGCGTTGGATAATTTCGAGAAACTACTTCCAGTCATTAGAGAAGTGGTGATTTATTTAAATGGCGTTATTAATGAACAGTTGTTAGCCGATTACCAAGATAGGTTCGTGTCAATAGTATCCTCTCATTATATGCGGTTACCCTTTGTTAATATCTGGATATCTCATCTATTGCGAAATCCAAGTTTCAACAAAATCAATATTCCAACAAACTATGATCAAATTTTATCGACTAGGGGAAAGGCGCTTGTCGCCCTAAGGCGGGAAGATTCCACTTGGGTCAGAGGTTTTCGAGACAATATCGATGCATTAGGACCGTGGGACAAACGGGCAGTTCTTTATTCATCTTCGGTCCTATCTTTAGACGAGATGACCGCTTGGGTTAGAGCAGTTGCTGCAAGCGGCGATATAATCGACAAATCCATAGCCTCTTATTTGATTGCTAAAAAGAAAACCCCACACGGAAGAGGACGTTAAAAAGACACTGGCCGCGGCCAGGGAAGTGGTCAGGGACATGCAGGCGCCATAGAACGAAGGAATTAAACGCGGACCATGCCTTTGAGGTAGAACACGGCCTTCCCGCTTATCTCCACCCTGCCGCCCAGA
>CAZZHQ010000217.1:0-3949 GCA_964654015.1 uncultured Dehalococcoidales bacterium
CAGTTCACCCTGCACATGAGTAACCAGATGCATAACATGGGAGTAACGCTCAACATCCATCAGGTCACTAACCTCAACCGTGCCCGGCTCGCTCACACGTCCGATGTCATTTCGTCCCAGGTCCACCAGCATAATATGCTCGGCACGCTCCTTTTCCTCGCTGCGGAGTTCCTGCTCCAGCATAGCATCCTCGGCTGGACTCTTCCCCCGTGGCCTGGTTCCGGCTAGAGGGCGAGTCATAACCGCACCATCCTCTACTCTCACCAGAATCTCAGGGGAAGCACCAATAATATGAAAATCAGTAAAATCAAGGAAGAACATATATGGAGAGGGATTGATAGTGCGCAATGCTCTATAGATTTCAAAGGGAGCCGCATCAGTAGGCTGAGCCAGGCGTTGGGACAGGACTACCTGAATAGCTTCGCCGTCGGTGATATACTGCTTTATCTTAAGTATACCTTCCTCGAACTGCTCCTTAGAAAAGTTTGAGGAAAGTTTATAGTTGTTCACAGGACGAGTAGCCGCCTTCATTTGCTGGCTCGGCTTGAGTGGCTGGCTCAACCTTTCCACCAGATTGTCAATCCTGCCCACTGCCTCTTGGTAGGCTTCTTCTATGTCTCCGTCGAGACGGACATGGCTCAGGACCTTAATCTTATGAGTGACATGGTCAAAGACGAGCATGGTATCCACGAACATAAACAGTGATTCGGGTAACCCTAAAGAGTCACGGTCCGAGGATGGCAGCTTCTCAAAGCGAGTCACTGCTTCATAACTAAGATAGCCTACAGCACCACCACAGAACCGGGGAAGGCCGCTAATTGGCACTATTTTATATTTACTCAATTCCTCGGCAATGAGGGGAAGGGGATCGGTCTTATCCTCTCCCCTGGTGGTTAGCATCCGGTAAGGTTCGGTACCGATGAAGCTATAGCGAGCCAAGCGCTGACCACCCTCGATGCTCTCCAGAAGGAAGGAGTAGCCACCCTGATTAATCTTTAGGAAAGCGGACACCGGTGTCTCCAAATCGGCAACAATCTCGCGGTAAACAGGCATCAGGTTGCCCTCTTTCCTATGTTTCTTAACCTCTTCTAATGATGGATAATACATATAACCTCTCTCATTATGTCAAATAAAAAGCCTCTCGCCCCTAGGGGCGAGAGGCCAATCTCTCGCGGTGCCACCCTACTTGGTTGCCAGATAAAGCAGACAACCATCTCTCTTCAGGTACAGCTTAAACATATTTATGCGATACCCTGGGCTTTGATAACGGTACCCTCTCCGGCGAAGCCTACTTGGGACAACCCTTTCGGTCTGCAACTCCCGAGCCCATTCAGCCCCTGCGCTAGCACCGGCTCACACCTTACCCGGCTCTCTGAACTTCGCTTTGGAACCTACTAGTCTCGATCCCAGCCTTTGCCTATTCTATTTTATAAACCAGATCCACTATAAACAACAAACAAATTTTTGTCAAGTAGTCCGTTCCGCTACCTTAAGCTCCCTACCTCCACTAGAGGACATTACTAGTCTCACATGGAACTGGGGGTACTAAAGTTGACATTTAAATCATCAAGAATTACATTTTATTCATTATGTCTAAAAGGCAATATAAATATTACGAAGTACTAGGCGTAGATAGAAAAGCCACTATAGAAGAAATAAAGATAGCGTATCGGAAATTAGTTAAGACTTACCACCCAGATGTAAGCACTGATCCAGAAGCCAGTGAGAAAATCAAACTAATCAACCAAGCCTATCGAGTTTTAGTCAATACCAAGAGTAGAGCCGAATATGATGTAAGTCCTGCAGAATGCCCTGTATGTTATACCCACGAAGTAATACAGACAATTGAGTTACTCTATAGATGCCGCTCTTGCGGGTGCAAATTTGATGCTTCACGTCCACTAGATATTGTTGAGACGGTCGAAAAAGTTGCGATACCGGAAAAACGTAGAGCAACGATTCACATCTTTCAAACAACACAATGCTCATGGTGCACCAAATTCTATCCTAATGAACCCTTCTTATGTCCTGCACGGCGGCTTCAATCAAACTGTCCCCTTTTTCAGAAGTTGGACTCCTCTGAGCGTAAGAGACTACTGGGAGAAGAGAGGTGGTGGTGGAGAATGTCAGATATGCTAGAAGCAGCGGCGAAAAAAGGGATAATGGCCAAGTGTAGGTATTGTTTCGCACTAAACCCCAACCCGCAGAAGGTATCGTGCTGGCAATGCGGCAGAGATGGATTGAGATGTCCCTCATGCGACGCAAAACCATATCTTAGGTATTCAATTGAAACAAACAGATGGAAGTGTCCGAACGCGGCCCATAGCAAATCCTTTGCTTATGTATCCAAAGAGAAGGATACAAGGCATGTACTAAGTGATGAGGTCTGCCCCAATTGTCAGAAGAATCTGTACTGGGATAAAGAGATGTGGCTATGGAGATGCCAAAATGATAGTTGTAAGCGAATCTATACCTATGAAGACCTACACAAAGAACAAGAAACCTCTGGCGTAGTTACTGAGAAGGAAGTAGTAAAAAGAAAACTTAAAATTCGCTTTAGGGTGAGGTGGCTTACCGCATTAATTGTTATACTGGTTGTCGCAGTATTTATAATAATTGTCTGGGCTACACTAGGCAATCAGATTCTCCACCAATTTCAAGGGCTGTTTTCTTAAATATTATACGCCCCATGTGACCGCCGACTGGATTAGTGGCCTGAGCTAGTTGGCTACAGCCTAGGGCAAGTACCAAGGAAGAAGAAAAAAGCTGATATAACGCTTTGGCGACGATTATCTAACCAATATGCGGAGTGCCAAGGGGAAAAAGGTTGTTTTGAGTTACTCGCCACCCGGTTTGCCGGATAAGGTGGAGCTTAATCTTGAAGTGGTTCCACGTATTGTACGGTATGGTGGGCGGTCGCGTACGGCAGGTAGAACCTTTACCCTTACTTTCAGCATTTAGTCATATTAACTGGCTAATCAGGTATCTTGAAGGTTTCTAGCCTGCATCTCATTAATCCCTTCTTAACATGTCCGCTTTGTCAAGATAATCTAGATACTGTTCTTATCCGTGTCTTTAGGCAGCGTTCTTCGGGGCATCAGCTGTCTTCTTTCTTCCCCTCTTTTTCCAGCCGATTAATTCTAGCAGCTCACCTACCGCAGTATCAGTCGCTTTGATGGGGACTTCTGGATAGATTCTATACTTATTCCTGTTGCCAACCTTGGTTTTTGTGATATAGCCATCTCTCTCAAGGTCAATTATTATCTTGTGGGTTGTTCTCTCAGTTATACCAACCTCGTCGCCGATTTCTCTGGCTGTTTTACCTTGCCCTCTGGCAATAGCAGCTAATATCAAACCATGATTTGTAATGAATTTCCACTCACTCATTTTTACAGTCCTCCCGAAAGCCAAAAATCCTTAAAAAAATTCTTGAAAATTTCTTGACAAATCCCCACATCGATGTATAATATTTCTATAGGTTGTATAGGAAGTAAAATTCTAGAACTATTATACTTGAATTAAAAGGGGTTGTCAAGAGGAGTATCTGACTCACCATCTCAGGAGGTAATAAGTGACAAGCGTGTTAAAAGATAAGTTGCCACTGTAAACTAATGCCAACAGATTAGTAGACAACTTATATGTAAATACTAAAATAAGTTAAAAAAGGACTAAAATGACAAGATTAGCAACCACAATAAAAAGCCAAACCCTAGTTGAGCAGGAGGAGGAACCTCCTAGTAAACCTGCTGTTCATGACGACCGGGAGGAAGAACCTCCAGGTAATAGTGCTTCAAGCAGACACAGGTTTTTCGGACATATATCAGATAGCAACTGGAATGATTGGAAGTGGCATTTCCGAAATAGAATCACCTCTGTTGGCCGATTAAACGAAATTATCCCCCTATCAACTGAAGAACAGGCGCAGCTCAGGCTGGTAACCATGCGCTAC
>CAZZHQ010000218.1:0-3885 GCA_964654015.1 uncultured Dehalococcoidales bacterium
TGGTTCTTGAAGCTGAAATCGAACAGGCCAGATCACTAGTCTATCGAATTTTTCAGCTGCTTCATTAGATCGTTTATTATAGATATTGCCCGATGCCTCGTCAACGAAATTATAATTATGGCTTCAGACCAAAATTAGTCACAAAATTTTGTTTCCCTATTCCTATATGCCTTTGAAAAAACGCCTCTTGGTATTCGTGGCGAAGTTTGCCAGATGAGTTTCTGAATCCTGTCTTTTCAAATACCTTTTCCAGAGAAATACCGGTTGATGATTTACCTATCATAGCAAGGGCTTCGATTGCTGGTCCATCTGCTGTGCAAAATAAAGCATCCGGGATTTTGTCTGCTAGTATCAGGGACAGTGCCTCTAATTCTCCGTCATCTACCGGTTCGAGGAATGCGGCTTCAAATTTGTCATAAATGGCGGCCAAATCACTAACGGTTGCAGAAAGTGTTATTACAGAGCCGTTATCGATGTATTCATGAACGTCAATCTCAACGTTGCCGAAGTTACTTCTAAAGAAAAGTGCTTCGTTTTGGACAATATATTCTGTAGTGGCAATCTGGCACTGGTTGGTGAACTGCTTCCAGATACCTATTCGGTGAATTTCTATTATGATATTAGCGTCCGCCAGTATGCACAGCGGTTTTGTAGTCTTTGGTATCATCCAACCCATATTCTAACAGGAAATCGGACAGATCTAACAGGCTGGTTTTCAGGAACTCCGCCAGTTTTGCCCGTGATAGTTTCCCATTTTGAAATGCCATAAAGGCCAGGCGAACAAATCTCTCAGGTATTGCGGGTGGCATATTCCATGCGCCATTGCGTACATTGCGATCGAGTTGCTTGAAATCTGGATCTTCCTCCAATTTTCGGACCGTATCAATATCTATAAAATGCAGATTCTTTAACCGCCATAAGAGGGCTATAGTTGATACCGCAAACTCACGAGCGATTTCAACCAGGTCTGCATATACGATTTTATTCTCTTTTACGTGGTTCTGCAGTGCCTCTTCAATTTCCTTATCCGGTAGTAACAGATTAGATGCGAATGCCTCTGCAAGTTTCTCAATGTGGCCTGATGATTCGCCTTTTGTTTGATCTGCTAAAGCTACGGCGTCCCAGGTCAGCAGATGAAACAACTCGTGTGCAAAACTATAGTTTCGTCTCCATGGGGCTTCTGCCGAATTTATGAGTACTCCAAGGCCGAATGGTCCTTTTGTCGATGCCGCTGAGCCGTCTTCGCCCATGTTGGTATGCAAGATCTTAACGCCGAATTTGTTTTCCAGCATATTGGATAAACATGATGCCGGTCGATTGCCCAGACCTAATCCATCTCTTATTTCCCTGCCCATTTTTTCAGCATCTTGAAATGTCATTGAGGATAGGTTAACTGCCGTAACCGGTAACTGCGAATCGCTTTTGATATCATTAAGTTTTTCTACTAAAGCATATTCTTGACAGCGCTGAAGGAAATCTGATTCTAATAATTGCCTGTTCTGTGTCGGTGTCTTCCGCCACAGCACATGCGCAACTGGTACAGAAGCGCCTTCCGCTAATATTGCTGCTACGTCTGTTTTCAAAGCTTTGGCAAGATTAAATAGTTCCCACGCTTTGACATCTCTTTCCGCTTTCTCAATTTGTGAAATTATTTGAGCAGATGAAAAGCCGGCCATTTCAGCTAATTGGTTCTGTGTTAACCCCAGTTGTTCCCGTGCAGCCCTGATCCGTTCCGCCAATAATTTTCTTAGTTCCATAGCCCTGCCTTATATAAAATATTGGAAATGTTGAATTGCGATACAGTATTATAATACCTCGGTCAACAAGTTTATTCAAGGAAATCTTGAATTGCCGTTTAAGAATTGACGTTTGCGTTGTATCAACCCCAATCCAATCCCCCCGATTAGTTGCACTCTCCTATTTCCCGAAATATTCGCTTTGTCGCTTATGTCTCATAAGAGTAGAATAAGTTATAGAGTCTAAGTCGTGGGAAGGGAGGTAGTAGCAGATGCTAACAAAAGATAGGTTGCGCGGGAGTTTATTGAGGTGCTTGAAACTGACCGGCTTAACGCGTCCCCAGGCTGCCGACCAACTCACCGCACTTGCCGGTCCTTCCGGTGAGGTTATTTCGCCGGATACCGACTTCTGGATGCCGCTTGGCCTTGCCGATTATAAAGAAACAACTTTGGTAGACTGCGCTCGTTTTCTCTCTTTAGAAAATCGTAACGCGTTAATCGATTGGTGGCTGATAAAAGTGCGGGGTGCTCGCTTACCCAATTGGGATATCGCCTCAACCTGTACTATCGGTAGCAGGAAAGCTCTTTTGCTCGTCGAGGCCAAGGCGCACGACAAGGAGTTAGCCGAGGCCGGTAAATCGGCGCCGACTTCCCCCAATGGTAAGTTGAACCACGAACAAATTAAGAAAGCTATAGCGGAGGCCAATGCCGGTTTGAATGGCATCCTTAAAGGCTGGAAGCTTACGCGCGATTCCCACTACCAGCTTTGTAATCGCTTTGCCTGGGCTTGGAAGATCGCCGATCTTGGTGTACCGGTTGTGCTTGTTTACTTGGGCTTCCTGAAAGCCACCGAAATGATCGACCAGGGGCAACCCTTCGATAGCGCTTCGGCGTGGGAGAATTGTCTTCGGGCCCATGCCGGGGGAATTGTTCCGGATGAGGCCTGGGGAAATAAGTTCAATGTTAACGGTACTCCTGCCTGGTTTCTTATCAAATCTTTAGATTACCGTTGAATCTCATCGTCCAACCATCAATTACGGTCCTTCCCCGGCAAGGCAAAGAAACTGGTTCGTGACACTTCAAGAGATATGTGATTATATGCGAATAGTAAAATACCTTGAGAGTGGACAAATACACATCGGCGATATTACTGTGGAAGGCCGTACCAAACGCGTCATTGTATCATGCCCGGATACAGATCCCAGGCTAACCTATTTTTTAAACGAGGTAGCAAGAACTAAATCGGTCTTAGTCAGCTTTGACGTTTTACATTGAACCTATAGGCAATTACATACAATAGCCCTAGCGATCCCAGTAGACTGCGTTAAAAGCATCAAGAATCTCATTATTTGTGGCGTTGATAGGGGTACGGATAGGATATAACCTTGTACCGGAATTAGTTCGTATGGAGGGCATATGGATTACCGCAAGTATTGTGATCTTGAATCTTATTTGTTTGGTGAGGTAAACAAGCGTTTCCAAGATAACCATTGGTTGGATGCATTTGACTTCTTTTGCATCATAATCTGGAAAGCTAATCGATCAAAATCTAAGATCGCCGCGAAGCTAAAAAAAGCACACACTGACCTGGAATTAGGCGCCAAAGCACTTACATATGGAATTGCTCAGCAGGCAACACATAAGGACAGGATGCGGTTTCTGTGGGAAGCAACCTTTGATCTTCCGATGGCAAGCGCAATTCTCACTGTACTTTATCCTGAGGATTTCACAGTCTATGACGTACGTGTATGCAATATGCTGGGTAAATTTCACAACTTGAAAAGCCGACAGAATTTTGATGTTCTATGGGATGGCTACCAGGAGTACAAACGTGCGGTTGAGGCCGCAGCACCTAAAGAACTATCACTTCGCGATAAGGACCGCTACTTGTGGGGCAAGTCATTTTACGAGCAATTGAAATCCGATATTTCGTCTGGATTTATCAAAGACAAATCCGAAACTGATACGGATGACTGAAGTATAGCTAATGAACAGCTAACAGGCGGGTTGGGAGGCTCTGGTAAAAAGCGGTGTTCACAGAGATGAAACACGATTAAGAAGGCGACAGAAAGGGACGGATTTACACGTAAAATAGAGCTTTGGGATTATCGCAAATGAGTTTCAAGACCGTCACCATCGTCCACTCGGT
>CAZZHQ010000219.1:0-3876 GCA_964654015.1 uncultured Dehalococcoidales bacterium
ATTCCTCGCTTAGAACGCGCTCGCTTATTTAATCGAGCAAATCTATCGGCAATTCTGCCGCCACATTGACCTATTCCAATTACTAGTAGCTTCATAAACTTATTCTATGCAATCTTATGTACTAATGTCAATTATTCTTTTATCGCTTTAAGCTCTGATCTACAGACAAATTCATGCCTATCAAACCAATATTACATCACAGGCAATTAAAAGAAATTTTACACTACTCTATAATACCTTCCTATATGCTCAACCAGCATAGAGCCTTCCCAAATTAGTAAATTTAAGTTAAACTTTGCAGGTATGAACCTCAACTATAACCCCCAAGAGATAGAAAACAGATGGCAACAGAAATGGGAAGCTGATCGCATCTATGAAAGCAGTGAAGAAAGCGAACGTCCCAAATTCTACGCCCTGACTATGTTCCCATACACCTCCGGAGATCTCCACATCGGACACTGGTATGCCATGGCGCCTTCAGATGTCTATGCTAGATTTAAAAGAATGCAGGGTTACAACGTTCTTCACCCTATGGGATTTGACGCCTTCGGATTACCAGCAGAAAATGCAGCTATCAGCCATGGGACGCATCCTTATAACTGGACTATGCAAAACATAGAAAATATGCGTCGCCAACTTAAAAGCATAGGAGCGCTTTATGATTGGAGGCGCGAGGTTATCACCTGCCTCCCAGAATATTATGAATGGACGCAGTGGTTTTTCCTGAAACTCTATCACTCCGGTTTGGCTTATCGTGCAAAAGCGCCAGTCAACTGGTGTCCCAATTGTCAGGCAGTACTAGCTAATGAACAGGTAGTTGATGAAGGGTCATGCTGGCGCTGCGGAACGTTAGTGACCAAGAGAGACCTGGAACAATGGTTCTTCCGAATTACCCAATACGCTGAGGAACTCCTCGACTTCAGTAATATAGACTGGCCCGAGCATATAAAAACGATACAGAAGAACTGGATTGGTAAAAGTACTGGAGCAGAAGTCTCCTTCAGCCTGGAGCACGCAAACATAGCACAAAAAGAGATACGGGTATTTACAACCCGGCCTGATACTATCTATGGCGTAACTTTTTTTCTTTTAGCACCAGAACATCCTTTAGTCACGTTGTTAACAACTCCAGCTCAGAAAACTGAGGTAGATAACTACATAGCCTTATGCAAACGTAGCACAGAGTACGAGCGAACTGCCACAGGGAGAGAAAAGACCGGAGTCTTTCTAGGAAGCCATGTAATCAATAGATTGAATGGTGAGAAGGTGCCAATTTGGATTACTGACTATGTGCTACCAAGTTATGGCACAGGAGCGGTAATGGGAGTTCCTGCTCACGATGAAAGAGACTTTGATTTCGCTAACAAATTCAATATCCCTGTGCGTACCGTTATTGCTCCTCCAAATTACTCTGCTGATCAATTAACGGAAGTGCATACCGAACAGGGTACAATGGTTAACTCCAACGAATTTAATGGAATGCCCAGCGAAGAAGCATATACTGCAATCTGCAATTTAATGGAAAGCAAAGGGTGGGGCAAACGCCAAACTATCTACCGTCTCCGGGACTGGCTCATTTCCAGGCAGCGCTATTGGGGAGCCCCTATCCCAATGGTATATTGTGAAAAATGTGGCTTAGTTCCCGTATCGGAGAAAGACTTGCCAGTGTTGCTTCCCCCCGATGCTGAATTCAAGCCTACAGGTGAGTCTCCTCTCAAATATTCCGAATCCTTTGTCAATACCCTTTGCCCCATATGTGGGGAAGCAGCTAAACGCGAAACAGATACCATGGATACTTTCATGTGTTCAAGCTGGTATTTCTTACGTTATACCAGTCCCAAGTCAAATAATGCGGCATTTGATGCAAAGAAACTGGGTTATTGGATGCCAGTTGACCTCTATACAGGAGGTGCCGAACATGCTGTCCTGCACCTTCTCTATTCGCGCTTCTTCGTTAAGGCGTTAAGGGATATGAATCTTATTGATTTCGATGAACCATTCACACATCTTTATAACCAGGGCACAATAATTTATCACGGCGGAAAAATGAGCAAATCCAAAGGCAACGTGATATCTCCTGACAAATATGTAGCTAAATTCGGAGCCGACGCCGTACGAGCATATCTAATGTTCATCGGTCCATGGGAATCAGGCGGAGAATGGAGCGATAGCGGATTCGTAGGCATAAGCCGCTGGCTGAATAGAATTTGGAAACTGATCGAGAAAGGCTATGCAGCAGAGACAGTTGATGAAACTTCGGAGAAAGAGCTTGCCCATTTTATTCATAAGACAATTAAGAAAACAAGCACTGATATTAAATATTTCCGTTTCAATACCATGTTGGCTGCTCTTATGGAGTTTTGCAACTTCCTATCAAAAGTACAGCAGAATAAAAGCGTCTCAGTTCAACTTTGGGAAGAAGCTATTAAAATACTACTACTTCTACTGGCACCAACTGCACCTCATTTTACTGAAGAGCTATGGGCCAGAACAGGACATTCCTATAGTATTCATAACCAAACATGGCCAGACTGGAATGAACAACTAGCCAGTGAAGAAGAAGTTACACTGGCCATCCAGATAAACGGCAAACTAAGAGACAAAATTGTAGTATCGGCCTCCGCAACTGAGAAGGAAATCAAGGAGCTGATTCTCGTAAGAGAGAGAGTAAAGTTATACACTGATGGTAAAGAAATCAGTAAGACCATCTATGTGCCAAAGCGGGTACTAAATATCATAGCGAAGTGAGAATAATATGAAAATTTGCTTAATAGGCGGGGGAATTATGGGAGAGGCAGTAATAAATTGCCTGCTCACTAAAAAAGTGGTAAAAAAAGAGGACATAGTAGTTAGTGACATCAGTCAAACAAGGCTAGAGTTGCTAAGCTCAAAATATAGAGTATGCGTCCTGGCGGATAGCAAGAAAGCCATCGAAGGAACTGACATAGTCTTGCTGGCGGTGAAACCTCAGAACCTGGAATCCGCAACGAGTAAGATAGGAGACTTGTTACCAAATCAGCTTGTATTATCCATAATGGCTGGGACTAACCTGTCTACATTACATAGTAACTTGAATCATCCCTGTATCATTCGTGCCATGCCCAACATGCCAGCACAAATAGGTGAAGGAATAATCGTATGGACTGCAACTACCGAGGTTAACCAGAAACAAAAAGACATGGCCCAGACTATTTTCAAAGCCCTGGGTGAGGAAATCTACGTTGATAACGAGAAGTATATTGATATGGCTACAGCTTTAAGCGGAAGTGGCCCAGCTTATGTGTTTTTATTTATTGAAGCACTTATCGATGCAGGAGTCCACATTGGGCTTCCCCGTGACACAGCACAAAAACTGGCAGTGGAGACGATAATAGGCTCAACGCATACCCTGCAACAAACAGGCAAACATCCCGCTGAACTAAGAAACATGGTTACTTCGCCAGGAGGAACCACAGCTGACGCCCTGTTCCATTTAGAAAAAGGTGGATTCCGTTCGCTTATAGTTGAGGCAGTTACCGCTGCTTTTAATAAAGCGAGAAAACTATAAGGGCTGCCATCCTAAAACAGATCACAGCCCCTATATTAACGTCCGTACTAACAGTTACCTGACGCTGTTAAATATCAGGCTGGAGTTTTGCCTGGATTGAGTTTCCCCCACTTTTCTAGTAGTTGCTCTCGACTTTCCTGCCGGGCAGGATCAGCAACTGCAGCATCTACCGGGCACACCTCAGCACACTGAGCCGTATCAAACCAACCTACGCACTCGGTGCATTTATCAGCATCGATGACATAGTATTCTTCCCCTTCGCTGATTGCCTCATTTTTACACTCTGACTCACAGGCACCACAACTAATACATTCATCAGTAATCTTATA
>CAZZHQ010000220.1:0-3875 GCA_964654015.1 uncultured Dehalococcoidales bacterium
TTCTGGGTAGCTTTCCTTGGACGGGGAGTTCGACTCTCCCCCGTCTCCACCATAGCATAATCAGGCTCCTGGCAATTCAGGAGCCTGTTTCTTTTCCGGGATTTAGAGAGAATCACTTTAAAAATAATCGCCGAGTCGACCGGCTATTTCACCATAACTTTACTATCTATTACCCAGTAACCTTCGCCTCGCGGCATCACCTTAACAGGGTTTAAATCTAACTCAGTAATCTCGGGTATATCTTCAACTAATGCCGAGATTCTGAGTAGCAAATCTTCCAGAGCTTGTGTATCACTGGGTGGTGCACCTCTGAACCCATCGAATAGTTTTGACATCTTGATAGAACTTATCATCTCTTTGGCATCCAGATCAGTGAGTGGGTGTAGCCTGAGGACTACGTCCTTAACTAGCTCAGCATATATACCTCCTGAGCCAAACATCATGAGTGGCCCGAAAGACGGGTCCTGCGTCACACCCGCAATTGTCTCTATGCCCCCATTGACCATCCGCTGCAGAGTAATCCCCTCCATTTCATGTTGTCTACCAATCTTGGTGAGTCCGTCCTTGATATTGCCGAATGCGCGTTTGACCTCACCTTCCGAGTTGACACCAAGTACCACTCCACCGACATCAGTCTTGTGCACAATGGTGGAGGAAGCGAGTTTGACAGCAACAGGAAAACCTATACTCAAAGCTAATGCTACTGCTTCAGATGGTGTCTTGGCAACCAGGGTCTCAATAAGACGTATCCCGTAGCAATTAAGCAGTTCAGCCATCTCTTCTGCTGAAAGCCAGAGAGGTCTTTGGACACTCCGCGTCATTGATGCCTCTATTATTCTTCTGGCTCTTTCCCGCTTTATGCCTTTAATTTTGGGAATGACACCCATGGGTTTTCGGCGTAAACCTGCGTACTCAGCTGCTTTAGCCAAAGCCGACACAGCTTCCTCAGGAAAAGGATAACACGGCACAAACTTGCCACCGGAGCCTAGCTTTGCTTTGAAACCTCTGTGACCCAGCAAGCAGGCCAGTAGTGGCTTCTTATATCGTCGGAAGATAGGAACCACACGTCCTATAGTATCTTCTACGCTTGCTGCGTCGACTACCACCGGCGGTATGAATATGGCAAGTACGGCATCATTATCTTTATCGCTGGCAAGCACCTTTAATATCTTTTGCAACTCCTCTGCAGTAGCACCGGCAGTCGTGTCGATGGGATTGCCAATCTGGATATCCCGCTGGATGACAGATTTTAGTTTTTCGGTAGTCTCAAGGGAAAGCTCTGGCAGCAGTAACCCGTTACGTGCCGCCGCATCAGCGGCTATTATACCGGGACCACCTCCATTAGTTACTATGACCAGCCGCTTGCCTTTGGGTAACGGCTGGGTGGAGAGCAATGTGGCCACATCGAAAAGCTCTTCCATAGCATTCACCCTGATGATGCCAGCATAGCGAAAGAGCACATCAGAAGCTATGTCTGAAGTAGCCAGAGCCCCGGTGTGCGATGAGGCAGCACGCGAGCCAGCTAAAGTGTTGCCGCTCTTAACGGCTACAATAGGCTTCCTGGCTGATACCCGCCTGGCAATACGGCCAAAACTACGTGGGTTACCAAAGGACTCTAGATATAGCAGGATAACCTCAGTTGCCGGGTCTTGCTCCCAGTATTGCAGCAGATCATTAGAGGAAACATCAGCACGATTGCCTACGCTAATGAAGGTTGATATACCCATATTGAGGTTATGGGCATATTCTAGAATGGTCAACCCCATTGCCCCACTTTGGGAGAGAAAGGCAACATTGCCTTGCGGGGGAAATACCGGTGAGAAGGTAGCATTAAGCGCTATGGCGGGATTTGTGTTGATAACTCCCATGCAGTTTGGCCCTATTAGGCGCATGCCATAACCAAAGGTGACATTCCGCAACTCCTCTTCTCGGGATATTCCTTCCGCTCCTCTCTCTCTAAACCCATCTGAGACGACAATCAGGGCACGCACTCTCTTACGCCCGCACTCATCAGCTACTTTGGAGACTGCCAGGGCAGGCACGGTAATAATGGCAAGGTCAACATTACCGGGAATATCAAGTATCGAAGGGTAGGTCTTTACTGACATTATCGAGTCGGTGTTGGGATTTACTGGGTACACTACACCGGAAAAGCCGTTCTGTAATATGCACTGAAGAATAAGCTGACCGATTGTACCCCGATGCCTAGAAGCTCCTATTACTGCTACCGAGCTTGGTGATAAGATAGAGCGGAGTGAAGCTACTGTTGCAATACGCTCTCTTTCCTCCTCCTTCTTCACTACCCTTCCCGTCCGGGCTATAGGAAAGGTAATGTGATAGACACCATCCTCAAGCTCACTAGCAACGTGAAAGCCATAATCCTTGAAAACATTCATCATCTGTTCATTCTCAGCTAGCACATCAGCTTCGAAATAAGTAATATCGTTATCACGGGCTACATTAGCTAGGCATTTCATAAGTATGGTGCCGATGCCTTTACCCTGGTAAGCATCTTCAATGGCGAAGGCCACCTCTGCAGAATGCTTACCGGGTAGCCGATAATATCGCGCAATGGCTACTATGCTCTTGTGTTGCTCCCTCAGTACCTCGGCAACAAAGGCGAAGGTATTTTTATAGTCCACCGTGCAGAAGCGAATGGCATTCTCTAGCCCCATCTCCTTCGGCACCTGGTGGAAGCGTAGATACTTGGTGTGCACGCTGAGCTTAGAGAGAAAGACAAGCCACCGCTCAGTGTCATCAGCCCTTATTGGCCTCAACAGGATGCTAGAACCATCCCGCAGAATTACTTCGGTCTCATACTGCGATGGATATGCCGTATTGGCTGCATAAGTCATGTCGCTTAGCTCTCCTTGTACGATAATTATACGATAAAAAATTGGTAATGTCGCCATACATTCAGAAGCAAAAGATGGGGACTTTTAGGACAACTTAGTCAACAATAAGATGAATTGTGTAATTTACGTCGTGGTTACACTACCACATGACTTCAATCTAATGTACCAGCCCAGGTTGTTCAAGTTCATCCATAGATTCCTATTCTTGCTTAATTGTGAGATCTCCCCAAGCGAAGTGCGGTTGCCAACATTTTACCGACATGCTTGGAAATACGGGATAGTGAGTGATAGATACGAAGTTAAGCACAAATCACGACAGCCTTTCTGAATATCTGAGACTGGATAGACAACATCGCTGTCTTCTAGAAGATAGGTTTCGTGCCTTTCAAGGGATGCTATTATAACAATAATAGTATTAGACAAAAGAGGAACGAGGAATGAACCCATCAACCAACCCCATGAACCTGAGCCTGCACCACACTGCCCATTCATAAACCTGAAAAATTTCGGCCATTTGTTTGACGTCTTTGGTCTCTGCCCACTTTCCCTTAGTCAACTCCCTGGGCATCAGGATACAGGCGGCGAAGTAGTCAGCCAGAAACTCCAACAACTCTTTAGGAAAACTTTGTTCGGGGTCTGATTGTCCGAAGATAGGGGTCATTATATGTGGGACTAGGATATGGAAAACCTCATGGAATAGAGTGAATCTTTGCTCGCCAGGTCTATCTGTGGAGTTAATGTGTATTATCCAGTTATTATCCACAGGCCAGACCGCACCCCGAGTGTCTTTCATATGCAGCGGGCTGAAGAACAAGGTCAAGGTAATGATTGGTGGAGCGCCGGTTACCCGAGCCTATGCTGACGAGATTGGAGCGGAGGGCTTTGCTGAAGATTGTGCTTCGGGTATCGTTCTCTTTTGGTTGGTGAATTGACATTAGTCTCCTTTATTTCTAGAATGTGACTGGGTAGGGGATAGAAAGCTGGTGGCGCGTCTTGAGACTAAAAAGGAGCGTTCTTTCC
>CAZZHQ010000221.1:0-3804 GCA_964654015.1 uncultured Dehalococcoidales bacterium
TTTACGGAGCAGAACCCACTCTTAACAACCTGTCCAGTTTTCGGGGACCACCTCAGATTACTAACGATGCTCTCGAACTTCTGCGTAAAGAAAGCTTACCAACAGATGATGAGACCATTATTAATATGTTTCAAATAGTGGTTTTAAGCTACGCATATAATGTGGCCAGAACTAAGGAAACTCGCAAATTTATTAAAAATAGTACTAAGTAAGGGGCTATTTGCGATTCTGTGACCTGCACTTTAAGAGTCTAACGAGTGAACAGCTATCAAGTGTTTTTACGTTCAAAACAGTATTTCTTATTCATTTATGTATCTTCTGTTTTGTTCGCAATCGCTTGCTGAGTGTTCCCATTTTCTACCCAGTCCGTTAGCTAATTGTTAGCTAATTTATTTGTCTCTATCACCTTTAGGATTGATAGTTATTTACGAATTGCTAGTATTCTAATTTCCCAATTTTGTACAAGTAGTATCCATTTCCTGTTGAGACAAAACCTATAGCAGAAATACTGGAAAGCACTGAAATAATATCTGTATCGTTCTTGATTGCTTCACCTAACTTAATTGTTTGATTGGCTAGTTTATCCAGTAGCGTAACAGGTACCTGTATTACAGCTTCTTGGCCCTTAACAGTATTGGTTATATTAGTATTAATTAACTTATATGCCTCATGAAGGATAGTAAACATTAGTACAACTTCTGAATGATATTCTAAATTAAATACCCTTTGCATTAGACCATAGCTACCAGAAAAGTAAAACAATTTACGTAATATATCTGGTTCGTCATTCATTTGACGACCAATTATTGTGAGTTCTTCAGCTATAATATCTCTATATCTCTCTGATAATTCCATAGGTCACTTCTCTAACATGCGGTGGCAACTCTAATTGTATTATTATCCTTTTCTTGGTTACCTTCTTTATCAGACGATTCCACAATGGAATCTTTATCAGTAATAGTAGCATCAGGAACAATCAGTTCAGAGTTACTCTTTTTCTCTTCCTCAATTGCTAAAAGTATCTTTGCTCGTATCTCTTCCCATTTAATAGCTTCAGGTGGTTGTTTACCCCAAAACAATAAATCATTTATTAACTCATTCAGTTTCATTTTCTTGCCTCTCTGATTCAATTTCTCTCCTAGCTTCGAATGCTAATATCTCCTGTGTTTTGTGCATGTTACCAATTTCTTTTGACTGGTCAATCATTTTACCATTATTTTTATCGCATTCACCCCTTTTATTAATTATATTATGCAAAGCATAAATAACAAAAGTCTCCGCTATTCCTATTAATGGATTAAAGAAGCAGGCTAATACCAGAATTAAAACACCAATAATCCCATAAATCAATAGCCAATTATCCCAGCTACGCATAGAAGCAAGATTCATATCATATGAAGGTTTAATATATTCCGCGTAAATTGCCTTCACGAAGAGATTCTAACTGATAAGGTTATCTTTAGCAATATGTAGTTATGCTTTCTATTTACCAATACATATTTCTTATGTATTTTACTGCAAATGAATTACTCTAGAATTAAATCGTTTTTTATATACTATAAATACACAATTTTAAATCATATGTGCAAATCTTGCTTTTTGAGTTAATCCAGCCTCTATAACATTTCTAGGTATCCTGTGGCCGCATTCGTTTAGAAGACGTTGTGTTGCTACATCGTCGCCTTCATTTACAGCCAACCTAGCCCATGCACCGGATAGACACCCGTTTGATTGTGTTACCAACTCTCTCCAGTCAGTGGATAATTGCTTAAAAGGAAGCACACCTAGTCGTTCTCCGAATAGTGGGGTGCAATTTTGATAATCCCTCCAATAGTCAGTAACTTTGGCGCGTTCCTTACGAGTTGCAGAACCAGGCTTCACTATACGCAGAAATCTATCAGTCCCATAAGACCAGATATCAGCTTTCATATCTTGAAAAGTAGCAAAGTCCACATTTGTATCGAATCGCCTAAGCCCCTGGCGCTTCATTTCAAGTTCAAATCGGGATACGTCAGATATACCATCCCATCCGTTGGCCTTCCAAAGCGGCATGATATGACCATTCCTTTTAACGTAACCCAAGAGGGAAACTGAAGCCATTATAACAAGTGGTTAGCAAACCGTTAGCAAAACCCCAAAAAGAAACCCCCTGTCCTGCTTATTTAGCTACAATACAGAGGATTATTTATTCATTGGTAGCGCATACCGGATTTGAACCGGTGATCTCCTCCTTGAGAGGGAGGTGTCCTAAACCCCTAGACGAATGCGCCATAGACCAAAATGAGGTAAAAAGTTCACAAAGTCCACAGCCGAACTTCTGGAAAAGCTTATCATTTCACGACCACAAGGGACAAGTTTCAAGAGTATTGAAAGCTATCACTATACACTTGATAATTTTGGTGGATACCCTCTAAGTCCGGAAGGTATTAATGCCTTTTATTCTTCTATCGCCATTGGTAGGTCGGTTAGTATACGGTCAAGTATGCTTACAATCTTGGATAATCTTTGACAATAATCATCACAAATGTCTAGATATTCATTGGAAGTTTTTTCTTTAATAGCAGGTGATATATCATCAGACTCTTCAAGCCATTGAATAATATCAACTTTATAATCAGTCACGGACAAAGATTGTGCCACAAGTAGCACATTAGCTTGCTGCAATTCGTTAATCACCTCTTCCTTGTTTAATTGTCTTGATTGAATTTCGTTAGGTAACCTACCTTGCTCAAGCAAATAGTAAGCATTTTCAATATGCTGTTGTATTTCACCAAGATTGTTTGATGATATAGGAAGGACAAAATGATAGCCCCCAGTACCTTTTAAGGAGATGGTATGTTCAGGTTCGTTGTTATTAGGATATTCTTTAAGGAAACTATCAAGCTGACCGTTTATTATTTGATGTTTCAATTCAAAAGCCAAGTTATGAATATAAATTTGTAGCAGTTTTGACTCTACTGGTTCATCCGTATCTTCTATGTCTCCTTGCGTTATCTCTTCTTCTGCTATCTCTGGTGTCTTTGGAATCAATGGAGTATCAACGCTATTGGGCTCTGATTGAGAACACGCGATAAGGAATGTGCTTAAACATAATGTGATAACTACTGCAGCTTTAATAGCTTTATTTATCATTGCCTTAAAGGAGTTCTTCTTGCCCATTATATGTCGGCCACACTCTTATTGAATATTTTCATTTAAAGTCTTTTAAATGAGTCTAACACCCGATAATACAATTTACAATAATTGCCTTTAAGTATCAAATAATTTTCCAATGTTATCCCGAGAACACCCCTACCTATTTCGTATCCAACGACCTCTTCGATAAATGTGAGGTGATTTTAACTTTGATTGGAGCAAATAATTTAGCAATAAAGTATTTGAGCTGTTGTCCCACCTTCCCATTCTGGTGTTTTTTCAGGGATATCACTATGTTCTTTAGCTTTATATGTTAGCTCACTTCTCCAAAGACCTTCATAATCAAATTCTTTGGCAGTAAATGTGAAGGGTTCTATTGTTTCCTTAATGGGGAGCAGTATATGAGCTAATGAGTAAAATTAGTTCACAAACAACTGTGAATATTGAAGCTAAATTGCCCTTGAGAGGTAGCTGTCCTAAACCCCTAGACGAATGCGCCATGTTTAGCGAAACCTGCAGCTTGACCCATATTTCACAACTAAGCTACTGACCAAATTTAGCATATCTTAACTGTCAGAGAAAAATAATCGGAACTATTGCAGTATATATAATAAATTGGCTGGGGATCCAGGATTCGAACCTGGCCTAACTGATCCAGAATCAGTCGTC
>CAZZHQ010000222.1:0-3766 GCA_964654015.1 uncultured Dehalococcoidales bacterium
CCTCAACATCAGAAAATCCAGGAATTGAGTTTTTCTCGCCAAATGCTTGCACAGAATCAGAATCAATATCAAAAGCGCCGACAACTTCAGCATTATCAAGCCTGCTGATGGCTGTCATATGTTTATTGGCAATAGCACCACAACCGATTAAGGCAAACCTGATTTTTTGATCGCGTTTCATGCATTCTCCTCTTTTTACTACATCTTATTCATAATATCTTTGAGACTGGATATGACATACTCGACCTGTTCATCCGTCATATCGCCATGAATCGGCAAGCTCAGAATTTCATCCTTCATAGAATAGGCAACCGGAAAATCAGCGGGCTTATGTCCTAAGTAGCTATAAGCCTTTAAAAAAGGAAGTGGAATCGGATAATGAATCCCTGTTGCAATCCCTTTCTCTGCTAAAAGTTCTTTTACCTTCTCCCTGTTTTTTATTCGGATAACATAAAGATGGTAAACGTGTTTTACATCAGGCAGAACACTCGGTGTAATAACGATATCTTTCAGGGCGGCATCATACATTTTTGCTATGGCCCTTCTTCGCTCAATCCATTTATCAAGATGTTTTAACTTAACATCAAGGATTGCAGCCTGAAATCCATCGAGACGGCTGTTAGTTCCCTCAAATTCATGGTTGTATTTTTCTATTCTCCCATGATTGGCAAACATCCTGGCCTTTCTTGCCAGATCATCATTATTGGTTACTACAGCCCCTGCATCCCCATACGCACCAAGATTCTTTCCGGGGAAAAAGCTGAAACACGCTATATCTCCAATTGTTCCAACCCGCTGTCCATTATATTCAGCGCCATGGGCTTGTGCTGCATCCTCAACAACATACAGATTATGTTTCTTTGCGATATCCTTTATTTTATCCATTTGTGCCAGCTGGCCATAAAGATGAACAGGAATGATGGCTTTTGTTTTCGAATTTATAGCCTTTTCAATCCTATCAAAATTGATATTATAAGTGTCTTTAGCGCAATCTACAAACACAACCCTTGCCCCAGTCATTGTAATCGCTTCAGATGTTGCGATAAAGGTGTTCGCAGCAGTAATGATCTCATCTCCATCAGAAATCCCCAAAGCCTTCAAAGCAATGTATAGTGCATCTGTGCCGTTGCCGACCCCAATGCAATTTTCCACGCCAACATAATCTGCAAAGTTTTGCTCAAAAGCCTTTGCATACTTTCCTCCGATAAAAGCGGATTCCTGAATAACATTGGATATCGCCTGATCAATCTCTTCTTTGATTGAAAAATATTGAGCTTTTAAATCAACAAATGGTATTTCCATAATTAATCCCTTCTGAAAAACTTATATATTTTCATCAATAATTGATAGAGCTTGATTTCAGAGCCATATTTTTCATGAGGAATGCCAGTTGCCTGCATATACTGCTGAAAACTTTTTTCCGTGAATCCCAATTCCTTCATCACAAATAGACGATCCTGCTCCTCCTGTACTGAATCAGGATACGGCGGTGTCTCTAACATCTGAATCGCTTCCTCGCGGTTCATCTGACCATTGGCAACAAGCGTGGACAAGTGTACTCGACGTTTGTCGTACCCGAATTTCCGGGGAAGAATATAAGCTTGGTAAAATCGCGTAAAAACCGATTCGTAGTGTTTATAGGGATAAGGCCAATAATCCACCTCACTCTTCAGCGTCTCCAAGGCCTCAATTTTGTTGTACGGATAGTAATCAAGAAAGGAAATCCAGTGGACACCTCGTACAATTTCATACCATATAATATCGAGAGTCGAGATCAGCAAATGCGGTTTGATGGGAATACTGCCAAATCGTCTCTGGATGTTACGAATATTACGAGCATCATATTTGAAATGATTCCACTTACTGGGTATGGTCAAACCTTCAGTAGCACTATTGCCTCCCGAAAGGATGTACCTCAACCCATGCTTTGCTGCCTGCTGATAATTGAATGCGATCATCGTATTATCCGTCAGCAGTTCAATATCTACCACATTAGCCTTGAAAAAAGAAATTTGCATGTCACGGTTTTCTTCCCAATCAATCACATGGGTGTAGAGGTCCACACCGAGCCTGTCAATTAGATTGGCGATGTTGTGAGAGGCAAGTTCCGTATTCCACCCATTATCCAAATGCACGGCTAAAGGCCTGAGCCCGTGTTTGACGGCAAGGTAAAGCGCGTAGGAACTATCAACGCCACCGCTGACACCGACAATACAATCGTATTTTTTCCCCTTGCCATTGGCCTTGACTCTGGCAATAAACTCGTCGTGATTGGCCAATTCATCGGTAATCTTTTCATTAGCTGCTTTCAGCTTTACCAAAAAATCAGTGCAGTAGTTGCACACACCATTTTCATCGAACACGATATCCTCAGCCGATGTATCCATAACACAACGAGTACAAACCTGATAATCAGACATTTTTCCATAACTCCTTAAACATTATTTTGTATTAAGCTACAGCCAAAACACCACAGTTAACGGCCCGTTGTATATTCTTCAATAGCAAAATAATCATACTTACCAGAGATAAAAATCGGCCAAAAGATTCCTCCCCAACATGCTTTCATTCGCTGATGTGGTTAGGGCTTGATATTGAGCAAACGGTCGTATGTATCTATAAGGATGGGAGCTGATTCGTCTTCCCAATTGTACCCGGCATGCATGACATATTTGAAGCCGTTTGCAGCGTAAGCCTGCAACTGGCTCGGGTTGTTGAACATCTCACGAATCTTCTCTGCACAATCCTGAGCATTACCAGCCTCAAACACTACACCCGCTCCCGCTGCTCGTACGGTACGAGCGAGCGGCGGTGACGTGGACACTAAGACAGGCGTAGACGCAATCATATATTGGTACAACTTATGCGGGATGGTATTGTTCGTGTGTGGATTTGAATGATGAGGAACAGTGCCAACAGAAGCCTGCCTGATGTATGCCAACACGAATTCAGCAGGCGCCCATCCGGTCACAGTAACGTGACTCGTTACGTCAATATCGCTTATCATAGCTTTGAGCATTTCCAGATAATCGCTATCCCTGGCACCGACGAGATGTAACCGAACATTCAATCCCCAAGCTTTGATGTATTTCATCGCCATGATCAACGTGTCAATTCCTCGATGCGGGCCAAAACCTCCGATATAAAGGACCGAGAAATGATCATTCTCAATAACTCGCCCCGCTACTGCCTTCTCGTTTAAGAATTCCTTGCTCTCCAGGTTTTCGATATTGACAACGTTCTTCTTCCTTAAATAAGATTGATGGTCCTGAAGAACACGTTGCAAGGCCTCATCGACGACAACGAAGACTTTGTCGCTCTTTTTTAAGAGAGCACGTTCATATTTAAGAGCCCTTTTATGGCGTTTAAATACCCAGGTAAACCACTTGAAGAAGCCACGATAACCTGTGAGATACTCAACAACAGCCGCAGGCATGTTTTCATGCAAATCCATCACGATCTTTTGTTCTGCCTTTGCGAAAAACACCGTTCTACCCAACCAAATATCATGTACATGAATCACATCAGGCTGATATTCAGCAATTACCTGCTTAATACTCCGAAACCATGCCGGGCTATAAAAACAAGTGTGGTAAATCAATTTATCGTAAATACTGGCTGCTCCCCGTAATACATTAGGCCTGAAAATTCGAATCCCGCGCCATTCCTCTGTTGCCGGCCTCCCTTTTATTGGAGGACACAACACGGCCATTTGATAGCCAGCCTTCAAAAGCGATAGCCCTTCTTTAACTACACGTATTTCCGG
>CAZZHQ010000223.1:0-3721 GCA_964654015.1 uncultured Dehalococcoidales bacterium
TATTCAGGACGCAGATAATAGCACGCAGATCACTGGCCATAGGTTGCTGAGTCGCTATAAGTTGAACACACTTCTCCTCTATGTTGAATCGCTTTTTATTAATTTTAAGGTCTCCAGTTATCACCTCTCGTGCTTTATCAAGGTCTCTCTCTTTAAGTGCTTCAATGGAACGTGTGATGGCCTTCTCCACCATGCTTCCCATGATGAGAACGTCGTCCTGAATTTCACGCAGTTTCTTATGAAAGGCTGTCCTTATTTCCATTTCTCAAAACCTCCTTAGGCTTCTAACCAAATCGGCCGGTGATATAGTCCTCAGTACGTTTATCCTTAGGGTTAGTAAAGAGCTCAGACGTGAGGCCATACTCCACCAGAACTCCTGCCCTGTCTTCCTCCATCATAAAGAAGGCAGACATATCGGATGCCCGTGCCGCCTGTTGCATGTTGTGGGTAACGATGACGATAGTATAGTTTTCAGCCAGGCTTCTCATCAAGTCCTCGATTTTAAGGGTAGCTACCGGATCGAGGGCGCTGCAAGGTTCATCCATAAGAATTACTTCCGGCTCCACGGCCAGCACGCGTGCAATGCACAATCGTTGTTGCTGCCCGCCAGAGAGTGAAAGGGCAGATTGCCCGATTTTATCTTTAACCTCGTCCCACAATGCTGCCTGGTTAAGGCTCCTTTCCACGATATCTTCAAGCTCCCCAAGGTTATGCCTTCCATGTCGCCTTGGGCCAAAAGCCACGTTTTCAAATATTGACATGGGGAAGGGATTAGGCTTCTGGAAGACCATGCCCACCCTTTTTCTCAGTTCTACCACGTCAATGGTCCTGTCATAGATGGGGATGTCGTCAAGCTCAACTCCCCCCTCGACTCTAGCTCCGGTTATCAGGTCGTTCATGCGGTTAAAAAGCCTGATGAAGGATGACTTGCCGCAACCCGATGGCCCGATAATCGCAGTGATGGCGCGTTCAGGTATCTCCAGGCTGATATTTCTTAATGCCTGGAAACTTCCATAGTACAGACTTACCGTATCTGTTCTGAGCTTTACCTCATTCTGGTCAACTGCCTTATCCTTATCTATGTTTGACAATACGGAATTCATCTTCATGCGTTAAGCCTCCGTTGACGGGTTCGTAATCTAATAATAGTGGCGAGAACATTGAAGGATAGAACAACTACCAATAGAACCAGGGCAACACCCCAAACGGTGCTTTTGGGCATACCGGGAACATGTGCGGCTACCGTATAGAGATGGTAAGGCAGAGCCATGAACTGTTCAAAAGGGGACTGGGGCAGTCCAGGAAGAAGGAAAGCTGCCCCGACTACTAATATCGGTGCAGTTTCACCGGCGGCGCGGCTCATGGCTAGGACAGCTCCGGTGATAATACCAGGCAAAGCCTGCGGTAACACCAGGTGTCTGATTGTCTGCCACTTCGTAGCGCCTACCGCTAGGCTGCCTTCCTTATATTCCCTGGGCACCGCCAGTATGGCTTCTCTGGAAGTTGTCACCGTCATCGCCAGCGCTTGGCAGGCTAAAGTGAGGCTGGCAGAAAGCAGAGACATGCCAAAATGAAATAGCAGCACAAAGATGCCCAATCCGAAAAGCCCGTAGACGATACTGGGCACTCCTGCCAGATTTAATATGGCAAGGTTGATAAGTCGGGTAAGCCAATTATCCCGTGCGTACTCAGTGAGGTATATTCCTGCCATGACACCCAGAGGCAAAGCAAATACAATAGTACCCATCATTAGATAGAAAGTACCCACGATGGCCGGTAAAATACCACCAGCTTTCCCTGCCTGCGAAGGTGCCTGAGTCAGGAAGTCCCAGCTAATGGCACTGGCACCGTTGAGGATAATTTGGAGGACAATGACTAAAACGGGGATAACAACAATGATAGTAGCAACGATGATAAGACTGAAGGCAGCCCGTTGCGATAATTGTCGTGTTGATATTGCTCTTGCTTTCATGACTACCTCGCAAACTTTCTCTTCTGGCGCTCAAGTACCCTGTCGGCCACCAGATTAACGGCCAGAGTAATTACAAATAGAACGAGACCAATCGCAAACAATGCCTGATATTGTAATCCGCCGCGCACAGCGTTTCCAATACCCGAGGCAATGGCCGCCGTCATGGGCATCATCGGCTCAGTGGGAGAAACAGGCACCGCCAGGGCACCACCGGCCACCATGAGCACGGTCATCGTCTCACCGATAGCGCGCCCCACGCCCAGCATAATGGCAGCCGTGATTCCGGAGAGCGCCCCCGGTATGGATACGTGCCATATGGTTTCCCACCTGGTAGCACCGAGGGCATAGGCGGCCTGTCTGAAATCACTTGGTACGGCACGCAGGGCATCCTCGGAGACACTGATGATTATAGGCAAACTCATCAGGGACAACATGATGCCGGCGGTAAGGCCGGATAGCCCTGTATTGAGGTTAAAGGCACTCTGTACCAGCGGTGATAGGAGCATAAGCCCTATGAAGCCCATCACTACCGATGGAATACCAGCCAGTATCTCGATAACCGGCTTCACTGTCTCTCTCACCTTCGCCGGGGCCACCTCAGACAGATAAGCGGCACAGGCAACGCCAACTGGAACCGATATGGCGGTGGCGACCAGGGTGACCCAGATTGTAGCTACGAAGAAGGGCATAATGCCAAAGGTGGGCGGGTCGGAAACAGGGTACCACTTTGTGCCGAAGAAGAACTCCCAGGGCGGTGTGTCGAGAAAAATGGGCAGTCCTTCCTTTAGAAGAAGAGCGATAATACCCAGCAGGATGACGATGGTAAGTATGCCCGCCAGGAAAATCCAGCCCTCAATAAACTTTTCACCAAGACGCCACCGCCGCCGGAGGTTTTTTTTAATCTCTCGAGCGGTGGTGGCTGGAGATAGTTGCTCCAGCATATTCTACCTTACCTCATTACTTCAGTGGTACGTATCCTACCTCGGTCACTTTTTCCTGACCTTCGGGTGATAAACAGTATTCAATAAAGGTCTTGATGGCTCCGGTCGGCGCTCGATTGGTATAGTACAGTAGCGGCCTGGCAATAGGATAGGTACCATCCAGTGCTGTCTCCACGCTTGGCAGGACTGCCGGTGAGTTGGCCGTTTTCTTTATACCCAAGGGCTTAACCGCGCTGTTTACGTAGCCCAATCCGGGATAGAAGATGGCTTTGGGATTATTAGCAACCTCGGAAACCCCCTCTTCAGTCGAAGGCAATTGCAATACTTTTTTGCCATACTCAAGACTCTTGTCTTCGGTGGGTAGTCCCAGCATCTGCACCACGTGCTCCTTGAAGAAGACATGGGTGCCTGAGTTGGTATCGCGTGCAATTGCCACAATGGGAGCATCGTTGCCGCCGACCTCTTTCCAGTTGGTTATCTGGTTGGTGTAGATGGCGGAAAGCTGAACGATAGTGAGTTCAGACACCGGATTGGCAGGATTTACTACTACCGAGAGCGCATCGGTGGCCACCTGTATCTCGTAAGGCTCCACCCCGTTGGCTTCTGCTTGGTCAATCTCCTGTTGCTTGATGGTGCGTGAAGCCTGGCAGATATCAGTGGTGCCATTAATCAGGGCGGCGATGCCGGCCCCCGAACCCGGGCCGCTGACAGCGATGTTTACCTTCGGGTGCATCTTCATGAACTCTTCCGCCCAGACCGAAGTCAGCGGCGTCACCGTGTTGGAGCCGATGATACTGAAAGAGCCGGA
>CAZZHQ010000224.1:0-3709 GCA_964654015.1 uncultured Dehalococcoidales bacterium
TCTCTATACTTTTCGGCACTACCTCAATGCTGGCGGTAACCATCACCTTCGAGAAACGGAGTCGGTCATTCGAAAGACTACTCCTGGCGCCTATCTCCCTGGAGCTGCTCATGCTGGCCAAGACCTCCGGGGCTATACTCTTCGGGGTAGTCAACGCCTTCGTCCCCATAGCAATTGCCGCGTTCCTGGCAGACTTGTCAGGAATAACCTGGTTACTGGTTATTCCGGCTATTGTTCTTATCGGTATCGTATCAACCTTCCTGGGACTTTTCATTGCGGTATCGGTAAGCGAGATTTTCGAGGCCCAGACCTTCTCTAATTTCTTCCGCTTCCCGATGATCTTCCTGTGTGGGCTGTTCTTCCCCATCATGTCACTGCCGGTATTCATACGTCCGCTTTCTTACATACTACCTGTAACCTACGGAGTTGACATTCTTCACGGGGCGATCAACGGCGAGCATATCATGTCCTTCACGCTTGATTTCATTATTCTAGGAGCTTTCTGCATCATTCTGTTTGTGTTGAGCCTGCGTAACATCAAGCGGAAATGGATTGTCTGAGTCGCGCTACCTATACAACGATTCTCTGTGGTCTAATTAAGTCTCCCCCACCAGTGGAGACGGTCATCTCCCCTCATCTAAATCATATTATACCTCTTGATAGGTTACAGTATGAGTGAATGTGAACCGAGCTACGAAAATGTTACTATTTTTAGTAATATTCCCTTTTATAACCTCTCGGAAGCAGACAGAGGCTTGTTCTGAAGTGCGCAACTTCCATTAATGGACTCACCCCGTGAAGTTCCGAATTTGCTTCGTGTTGACTTTGGCTCAATCTTACAGTCAACCGAATCAACAAATTAAAAGCACACTGCGAGCTTCTGTAGTTCCAAACAATCCATTCGTAAGTAGCTCATTATCTTTTTACCCGCCCCGTTTTTGTAATAACCTTACAGATTTTACGTATATCCTGTAGTGAATAAGCCATCAAACCCTTTGCTAATTTATATAGGCGATCTTTTTCTTCATGCCACCCATCCCACTTCAGAGAAATCATATGGTTATCTATAGCCTCAACGAAGAATGCCGCAGCGCCTATATATGCATAGATGTCCTTCAAATCGGCCGTCACTAATCCTGGCAATTGGATATAGTCTAAAATATACCCACGCAACGAAATATCGTAAATCCAGCTTGATAATCCTGCGACCATGCCGATAAATGCAATGTCTGCCCATAAGCTTCTGCGCTGAGCAGCCACGTATAATTGGTAAGCCGGAATAGCGAGTAGCAAGAAGACAACCATTAGCAACTTGAGCAGTACACTTATGATTGGAATCGATTTCATAGAAAACAGGCTGATAATCCAGGCTCCTTGCTCATTTCTCTCGTGTGCCAAATGAAACCAGTCAGTGAAAATTGTTAGATAGGACTGAAAGGGAACCAGGTTCTCAATCAATACCTTAATGCCTTGGTCAATGACCACCAGGCATACTATAAGAGTGAGAAGCTTCCACAAAGAGGCAGACACATGAAATTTTTGCTTAAGGGCAGTAAATATACATGCAATCAAGTAGAACAACAACAATGGATAGCACGCGATTAAGACCATTTGAATAGTTATCAATTTTCCTTGGAGTGTCATGATAAAAACGAATAATACCCATTCTGCAAGAAATATTAGTTTTTGCCTTGTAGGGACAAGGAAAAATGTCAGAAGAGACTGTTTACGAGTATTTTTATTAAACATATTCTTGCCCAGAAAAAAAAGATATCTAAATAGAAAGGTGAGGCCCGTCTATTTCTTTGGTAAGAACATACCTGTCATCGCTTTGTAATCAGTATATTTTTGACCATGCAGTTCAGACATCCTTTTTTCTTCTTCTTTACCTTCCAAATACCAGAGCGGCATAAATATTATCATGGCAACAAACCATAACCAGGCGAAGAATATCAGACCCAGTCCGACGCAGAGAACATAAATGCTTGTATAGATAGGATGTCGGATGTATTTGAAGGGCCCACTCTCGGTGAAACCCGTGAATGATCTAGCTCTTCGCAGCCATATCGTCGCCCAAGCCCAGAGTAGTACCCCGGCCAAAGTGAGTATCGCCCCGAGAATGAACTCTATTGTATTATCGGTAACCCACGTTGAACGATCACTTGTAAACTGCGATAAGAACAGACAGACAGCGAAAAGAGGGCGTAGCAGCACATGTCGCAATATGTCGGCATTAATCTTCTTTCTCATTCTTCTATATCCTCCTCTGTCGCCACCAAGTATAGCCTATGAAGCTGAGTTGTAGTAGCAAAATTACCGACCAAGTAGAGACTTGACTCCAGGTAAATTGCGTATCGCCCATTAATGTGCCCATCGCCGAGCCGAAACAGAAAGCCAGCGGCCAGATAATCAGCAGGTTGGACGTTATACGGAAAACCACGGCGTAGAATAAACCTGCAAATAGGAGCGTTACTAATCCGCTGGCCGAGTATGTACCAATGTGATAAACAGTGAAGCTCAGCCCTGCCAGAATTACGCCCGGCACAATGCCAAAGGCACGATCAAAGCGTAACTGCAACCAGCCATAGACGAAAAATGGCTCCCAAAAGCATACAGCATTGAAAAGTAGGTGTGGTAACCAGTCAACACCAGATGCCACTTGCCAGAAGCGGAACGCAGTAAAAACGGCAATGATAATTCCGATAGTTACACTGAGAAACCATCGTCGGGTTGTTATGCCCAGTTCGCTCATCGGCTGTTTGCGATAGTATGCTATCCACCATACCGGCAGCAATACGTTGAGGAGAAGGTTAATAAGAATACCAAAGACAACGATAACCATCAGTTCAGAGTGTAGCCAATGGGTCGTAGCATAATATGCGGGAATCATCAATATCAGAGAGCCAGCGGCCACGGCTGTGTCGCCATTCGGTGCCCACCTCACCCATTTAGCCACATTAGCCCCTTTATATCAGAGCGCTGCATCGATTATTCATGATTATTATCACTTGTTGGTTATCTCGTTTGGAGTTTACGGTTAAGCCCCATATCCGCGTAAGCCTACCGTAGAAAGATAGCATTTATTCGAAATAGTATCAAGAATGAGGATAATGTAACGGTATTGTCCTCTAATCGCCTAGATTGATTGTTAAGAAGGCTAAATAATGCAGTATGACTATGTTGCTAAAATAATATAGAATATTTAAGGGAGAGTGGATAACATCCTGAGTGTTTGTGCAATGAAAAAGACACCTGACTGTGTCATTTTCTTAATACTTTGAGATGTTTAATTCCTCCATCTTACCCGTCACCATGTAGACTACCCGTTCGCAAATATTGGTAACCCTATCAGCACTGCGTTCCAAGTTGTGAGCTACCCATATGAGTCTCGTAGCTCTAGTAATAGTCTTCGGGTCTTCAGCCATAAAGGTAAGTAGCTCACGGAATACCTGGTCATAAAGGTTATCAACCTCGTCATCTTCACCAACAATTAGTTTAGCCGCATCGGCATCGCGGTTTATCAGAGCATCGAGGCTGCGATGCAGCATAGCATTTACTTTTTCAGCCATGCGGGGTATATCAATAAGCGGCTTCAGGAGTGGCTCATCACCAATCATCACCACGATCTTGGCAATACCTTCCGCATGGTCACCAATCCGTTCTATCTCGGTAATTATATTCAGGACGCAGATAATAGCACGCAGATCAC
>CAZZHQ010000225.1:0-3606 GCA_964654015.1 uncultured Dehalococcoidales bacterium
TGGGAAACGTCCCTGTAGCTCAGTTGGACAGAGCGGCTGCCTTCTAAGCAGCGGGTCGTGGGTTCGAATCCCGCCAGGGACGCCACAAAGCTGGGCAACCCGCTGCCTCAGGCGGAGAGACAAAGCTGAGGCAAATCTAAAAGCGACAGACTGCATGGGCCGACCGCAATGAAAAGTGAAAAATTATGGCAAAACAATCGGGTTACACAACTTGGTAGATGGGTTTCTATTCTCCCTAGAGGCAGAAGGGAAAGCACCCCGGACATGCGAGTACTACTCGAAACCTCTGCGTCATTTTCTGGGCTACGTCAGAGATAGACGTTGGAGTAATGATCCCCGAACCCTAGATGCCCAGCGGGTGAGGGAGTTCCTATCCTGGACAGCTTCCAGAACCTATGAATACAGTGCTGGCAACGGGATGCGGCTGGTCAGGCAAGGTAAGCCAACATCTGCCTGGTCCTACTTCAGAGCTTTAAGGCGTCTTTTTAATTGGGCAGTTGAGGAAGGGTTTTTAGAAGTGAGCCCTCTAGCCAAAATACATTTCAAATCTCCCGCTGCACCTCATGTGGAACCATATACCCAAGAAGAATTGAAAAGGCTTCTGGCAGTGTGTGATTTGGATATTAAGACTGGTGCTCGTTTTACAGGCTTGAGGAATCGGGCTATGCTCCTTCTTTTCCTAGACTCCGGTCTGCGAAGAGCTGAAATGGCTACTCTGAAATTACGGGATCTGCATTTGGAAGCAAGGCGAGTAGCTGTTGTCGGTAAGGGGAACAAAATAGGTGTCGTACCATTCTGCCCCAAAACAGCTAAGGCAATTTGGATTTACCTCATAGAAAGGGAAGCCCGAGCCAAATGTGATTCCTTATGGGTAACTGAAGAAGGCGAAGCCTTCTCCATCGATGGTATGGATAGCTGGTTTAACAGGCTAAAACAGCGTGCTGGAGTTACTACAGTTGGCTGTCTCCACAAACTTCGTCACACCAGTGCCTTGCAATATCTTCGAGGAGCTAAAGACTCGTTCCTACTACAACTATTCCTGCGCCACGAGTCATTGGAAATGAGCCGGCGGTACACCCAGGGCCTAAAACAGGAAGAAGCTATCGAGGCACACAGAAACGGGGCAAGTCCAGTAGAAGGGCTGGGACTAGGTTAACCAACAAGTCAGCTACAGAAAAAATGCTGCCGAAGCCTCTCAGCGACTTCAAACGGGCTAGCCACCCGATCTAAGTGCCACGCTGGTAATGTTGGACCCCCGGGTAGATGCAGCTCAGGAGCGGTTACCTCAGGGAGCTCCCCAGGGCAGGGGATAATCCTAAAAGGTTCACTGGCTAGGTCTTTGAACTTGACTTCAAGAACTCTGTTCTTGAGTGAGAGTTCAACCGGTGGCCAGTTGCCGTCCGCTAGCTTGTCAATGATGCTTCGCCGATAGAGATGATGAGCTCCCTGCTCATAAGGTTCTTGCCCTGGAATTTGTCCTTTGCGGGCCCGGTCCGTAATTGTACGCCGGGGAATACCAAGCTTTTCGGCGACCTCGCCCGAACCATAATACTCCTTGTCGTCCATTTTTGATACCTCCTTTTGCCTATATTGCCTGTTTGACTATCGTATTCTTTCTCCAGTTGATACCTCTATTGCCTATCCTGCCTATCTTGGACAGGGGCTCTTTATTTTACTATTATTTTCTTAGAAATACCAAATAAATCCCAAGAGGGGTGACACTACATTGCGGATCAAAATCGACAACCGGACAGGGTTGACTTATTTCCCTAAGGATATCCGCCGGGAAGGTTTCGTAGGGGAAGTAGAGGGTCTTCGTAATGTCTTAACCCTCACACTCATCAAGCCCGGAGTCAGTCTAGCTGATGTTCAGAAGAGCCTCAAGATCCTTTTGAAGGATATCGAGCTAAGGAGACAGCACGAGGAAGTGCAAAATGAAAAGGAAACTTCCTAAAAACGAAGATGAGTTAGCCAAAGTCTCGGACGAAATTGGCATCCAGGAAGCCGCGAGGCAGCTCGGCCAGCGTGGCGGAGCTACGACACGCGATCGTCACGGGGTTGAATTTTACCGCCAAATTGGTACCCGGGGTGGGCAAACCACCAAAAGGCGCTGGGGGCATCTATTTAGCCAGTTTGGCAAAAAAGGAGGCCGACCACGGCGGCCAGTCTTGGAAGAAAATATGGGAGAGGGAGTCCCTGAAAAGAAGGAGGCAATGGTCGGCCCCAGGGACTCCCCTCCCGCCTAATTTTTAATCAGGGTGGTGCCGGCAAGCTCCCACCCCTAAAGGAGAAAAAACCAATGCAGTCTTTCGCTCCTTGTTTCAATCATAGAACAGTAGGGACATTATGTCAAGACCGAGTGTCGGCATGTTCCCAGAGGCATGCCCCGCTCGGTTTTTTATTTCAAGTATATTCCATTATCAATATGGGCGATATTGGTGATGACAGAAATATATAGGAGGTACTGGAATGGTCGAGCCTCAAGCCGGTCCCGAGGATTTTAAATTGGACAAAGGATACGAGCCGCTAGCCAATAAAACTCTGGAGGAGGTTATTTCCGAGGGCGAATCGTCGGAAGAAAAAGAGACCCAAACTGAGCGGGTCACTGTCAACAATTACCCCCAGTGGATACGCTCGGTGGGAATTCACCTGAAACATAAGCACAAGAATGCAGCCAATGTTTCAATAATTGAGCGTTCAATGATCAAGATAGGTATAGCCATTGCCCGGCAAAAATATCACCCCCTAATCCAGCAGGTCCAAAGTTTGAGGGAAAGTATTTTTGGAACAGGCAACCAGATACTTCTAATGAAGTCATATAGCACGTCTTACCAACCTCAAGAGACAGTGGGCACAGTATATCACAAATGTTCCATTCGCCAGTGGGAGATAGGAGCCATTACTGAACTTCTCGTCGAACCACTAGGATTATCTTCCTCGGCAGCAATATTATTGACGTTAATTTGTGGAGTATCCACGTCAACGATGTGGGTGCCTCCACGCTGGGTAGCCTTGGCGAACAGAGAAATAGACAACTTCCATCAATACCTTGAAGACGAGGGGCTAAGGCTAGAAAGAATAAGGAAGTCTCTATAGTACTTCATATATGGAGCCTAGGGGTAGGGCAGTTGGGCAAGTAGGGCAGAAATGCCCCTAAATGAATATAAAATGCCCTACTATCCTAAAGGTAGGGCAGGTAGGGTAGTTGGGCAGGTAGGGCAAATCTTTTACGCAGTGGCGAGGAAGGGGATAAAGGAGATGTTGGCACCCATAGATTTAGTAAGTGATCGTTTCAAGAAGTTCCTGAGTCGGTTTGAGAGCTTTCGGCCTTACCAGTTGGAAACCGCACTCAAGGTCAAGTCGGCCTTTGACCGAGGAAAAAAGTTTGTCCTAGTCCAGGCACCAACCGGGGTAGGCAAAACACTCATCGCCGTACTGGTAGCAGCAATGATGGAATTGCAGATGCGGTACACCAGCCACTCGAAGCAGCTACAGGCCCAGTTTATTGGAGATTTCCCTGATGCAGTCCAATTACTAGGGAGAAATAATTACATCTGTCTGAAAGACCTCGTGTTACACGCACGGATATCGGCAGAGCTTTGCACG
>CAZZHQ010000226.1:0-3594 GCA_964654015.1 uncultured Dehalococcoidales bacterium
GGAGAACAAAGAAAAGAAAGTTGGGGAGGAAGGGACTAGAAATACAGGGTTGAACTGGAGCCGGAGACTGAGCTGGCTGAATAAGCTATTATGGGGTGGAACTATACTGTTGGCATTTGAGCATATATGGCATGGAGAAATTGTCCCCTACCCACCTTTTTTGACAGCAATGGAAAATCCGGCAGATGTTGCTCCAATGCTTCAAGAAGTGGCGACAGTTGGTGTAGGTATGGCCATATTTGTAACAATCGTCTGGGGAATAATCGTGATGATTGCTGAACTAAAGACTAAGGCTATGCCTGAAGTAAAAGTAGAACCTATCAGCGGAGGCGAATAATGTGGCTCATCATAACCGCTCTAGCAGCAGTAATCACAACAGTGATATGGTACGTAAAAGCTCCAGAAGACAAATATAAGTTGGGCTTATTAAGTTTGATCTTTTGGGGAGCAACACTCATGTGGTTCGTTGACCATGTGATGGCATATTTAATAGAGGGTGGAGAGTTTCTTGAAATAAATCTGGATGCAACGTTGCTCGGACTTTCTGTAATCATTATTGGTCTCTTAGTGTGGGTAGTGGTGCTACTGGTCAGTGACCCCAAAGGAGTTTTAAAAAGAGTCTTGAAAGGGCAAAGACTATTGTAGACCTTTCTGTTCAATCATGGTTGGGATTATAATCTCCAGCAGATTGAAATATTACATCACCAACCATGATTGAACAATACTATGTTTGGACATGAAATTAATCATTGCTTTTCCTGTGACCTGCATTTTTGACAAGGCCACGGAAAGGTTATTGAGAAGACTCTGTCGGCAGGAATCTGATTCCTTCGTACGTAGCCGAGTGGTTCTAGGTATTGTCCCCTTTGGTGGAACTGGCGTATCAATAACTAAAACTCTAGGTTCCGTTCTATTGGTGGAGCTTTGAGAATGGGCTGCTTCTTCTCAGGGCAAAATCGGGAACTATCCACATATCCCAAGAAGTCCACAGGACATTCAATCTGCAAAGGGGCAGCAGGGGTCAGACGCCAGCGGGTTTTCCAAAAGTATTGTGGTCCGGGCTAAGCAGCCACGACATGATTCAAACCGCGAACATTCGGCGCATGCTCCATTCCTCAACTTCTGGTTTGCCCAACTGGTCAGCACATGGTTTAGCCTCATTCTCTGCCAGATATCTGGTAGAGGCTCTTTTGCGGCATTCCCGAAGGTCAACCGGGGAGGGCAAAACATGCAGGGTCTGACACTGCCATTGGTCTGAATATATAACGAGTGCAGAGCAGCGCATCCCTTTACCTCCGGTATTGTAATACCACTATCAGAATTGCTAAGGGAAAAGCTGTGCTTTACCGAGAGGTTCCAGACGAATGGCTCATCGTAGAAAATATCCATACTTGTTGGGAAGGCGTATATATCTCTTACTGCTTCCTCATGCTCCTTCGGGGTTAGTGCGTATTGTTCGTAATATGAGTGAGAGGCAGCGTCATCGCCAAACGGCTTGAGCGGCAGAAATATGACCCTTTTGCCCCCGAGGCTTTCGGCAAGCCGGATGAAGTCCTTGACCTGTCCCATCGTGAGTTTGGTCAATACCGTGGTTATTCCGTGAAAAATGCCGAGGTCGGCACATCGTGCTGCCCAGTTCCTGGCAGTCTCAAATTTTGCTCCCATCTTTACGTATTCGTACACCTCGGCATTGGCGCCATCAATGCTAAAGAGAACCTTAGGGGAAAAGGACGCCAGTTCCTGTAATCTTCTATCGGTAAAAGCATTGCCGTTGGTTATCACAAATGTATCGATGCCTGCCCTGTGGAACATTCCGCCAATCTGGGGTAGGTCTTCCCGCAGTAATGGTTCTCCGCCTTCGAGTATCACCCACTTTGGCGATAGGCTAATAACGTCCTTGGCGACGCTGACTGCTTCATCGTGCGTCAGCTCTCCCTCTTCCATTCCAACGCAGTGCCGGCAGTTAAGATTGCAGGCACGGGTAATCGCCCAGTCCACGTATATCGGAGAGGTCATATCCTTTCCCTCCAATACACATAATCAGTGACGGAGCCTTCAGCCTTGTCTATCATCATGTGCTCTACCAGCGGCTGATAACCTCCTCCGTAAAGCCCGTTACCTACCACGGCATAGCCCTGGGCCGCTGCTTTACTCCCCTCGGAAAGTGTGGGTAACCGATTTACGGCGTAGCCTACCTTCTCCAGGTGGAGCTTGAGAGGATTGTAGATGCTCTCATATTTAGTTAGCCGTCCGGATAGATAGACTTCACGGCTGTCCAGTAGTGCCTGCTGGCTGCATACGGCAAAGATTACGCCCTCAACGAAGGCATTAAAAGCCTCTGGGTATGATTCTTGAGTGAATCCCTCTATAGAAAGACCGTGCTTGTTAGCTAAATAGCTAGCGCCCCCCTTGAAGAGTAAGGTCTTCTCAAAGCCTCCAAGGAGGTAGGCAATCTCGCCATCCATAGCCCCGGCATTAATGAAGCCTGGGCCGGGGAATAGCGTACCACCAATGCCGTTTATAATTCTACCCTTCTCTATAGCAATGAGAGCATTATATCCTCCGCCTAGCTCAACTACGATATGGTTTATCTCGTCATAGCCCACTCCCTTTTTGTGGGACACTGTTTCGACGGAGAGTGCACCAATGCACATCTTGTCTGCTGTGCCCATGTCTATCTTATTGAATTTCCGCCATTGGGGCACAGTTGGAAGCTGGATTACCCCGGGCACGAAAAGAATATCCAAAGCGCCTTCTTTTACTATGCCAAAGAATTTCTTCATACCGTCCAGTACCGGTACATTTTCTCCCTCTCTGACCAGGGTTAGCTCAAACATCTCCCTCTGGTTGAGCTCGCTGAAATGGCGATTAGGAAGACCGTAACCGGAAGGAGCAATTATGGCTTTCGGTTTCAGGTGCAGACATTTCGCTGCTAAGTCTTCCGGCCTTTCAGCAACGACGCTGGATGGTATGCTGTCCTCAAATGCCACCTTATCGTCGTCGAGTAGACAGAGGTCAAAAGAGACTGTACCCGGATCGATGCCTAAGATTCTCATATCACTTCACTCTTAAACTAATTTGACTACGTTTACATGATTATACTGGATGGTAATACCAGCTACAAATGGTGATCTGGTTTTTAAAATATAGAATATACAGAAGAGGAGCTACTACTTGTTACTACTGCTACTCCTTCTATATATTCTATATACCACTTAAGTTCTTTAATAGTTACCAGACTTAAATCGTGCGGCGGAGGCTCTGATTGTCTCGGAAATGCCGAATTATTTATGTTAGTATAGACCGAGATTCTTCTTTAGGTAAAAGTGCCCAAGCTGCGCCAGCAGCAGCAACAACTTTCACTACATCGCCAGCTATGAAAGGTAGAAGCCCCATTATCAAAAGCTGATAAAAACCAATTGTACCCTGACCTGCTAAGTTTGACCAAAGCTGCAGTTGAATTAGTCCGGGGCCGAACACCAATACAAAATCAGCAAAAAGCATTAATCCAAGGAGACTGCGAAAACTCCTTGCCTTTACATATTTGTCCACAAAATATCCCAAGAACAAAGCAGCCATAATGAAGCCAACGAG
>CAZZHQ010000227.1:0-3586 GCA_964654015.1 uncultured Dehalococcoidales bacterium
ACCAACCGACCATGCGATTTCCGCCCTGCTTTATAGGGTTGCAGTCAGAGAGAATATTAAGTTTATTATTACTGGAAGCAACTTGAGCACGGAAGGAATTTTACCGGCGAGTTGGGGCTATGATCTAAAAGATTCCAGATATATATTGGGCATCCAAAAACAATTTGGAACTGTCAAAATGAAAGGTTACCCATACTATAAACTTCTGGATTTGTTCTATTACCACATTATTAAACGCATAAGTATTATACGTATACTAAACTATGTGCCGTATAATAAGAGTGAGGCCATGAGAATCATCCGGGACGAACTTGGATGGAAAGACTACGGGGGAAAGCACTATGAATCTACATACACACGCTTCTTCCAGGCCTATGTTTTACCGCGGAAATTCAACATAGATAAAAGGAGAGCGCATTTATCCACTCTTATTTGTTCAGGCCAAATAACCCGGGAAGAAGCTGTAAAGGAAGTGGGGAACCCTCCATATAAGGATAATAAAACGATGCATGAAGAGAAGGACTATGCCTTAAAAAAATTGGGGCTATCTGAGGCGGAGTTCGATACTATTATGACGCAACCATGTAAAACCTACAGAGATTACCAGTCAAACTACTTATTGCTTACAACCATAAGGAAACTGGGTGGTAGTATTTATAGACGGCTACATATGACATAGAATCCGCCGCAGTTCTTAGAGACTGGTAAACATATATGATAGTGATCGTAGACTACCAGAGTGCAGGTAACCCTAACTCAATAAAAAACATGCTTAAGCACATAGGAGTAGAAGCTGTAATCTCCAATAAAACTGATGACATCGAAAAAGCCGATAAGTTGATCCTGCCCGGTATCGGCGCTTTTGATAGTGGCATAAAAAACCTCCATGATTCAGGATTAATATCAATTCTAAGCCACAAAGTTGTTGTAGGAAAAACACCTATTCTCGGCATATGCCTTGGCATGCAATTATTTACCCGAAAAAGCGAGGAGGGCAGCGCGCTTGGACTTGGATGGATAGATGCTGAAACCATCAGGTTTAATTTTGGCGAAATGGTAGGGGAGAGAGATAGGATACCCCACATGGGCTGGAACTCAGTTACCTTTGTGCAAAATAATCCTTTATATCAACATATAGTAGAACCGAGATTTTATTTTGCGCATTCTTACCACGTATCCGATATCAATCAGAAAAGCATTCTAACCACCACGCTCTATGGCTATGAATTTGCATCATCGTTTGCAGAGGAAAACATTATGGGTGTTCAGTTTCATCCGGAAAAAAGCCACAAATTCGGAATGAAACTGCTTGAAAATTTCGTTGAGTGTTATTAAATGTTAAAAGCAAGGGTAATTCCCAGTCTGCTGTTAAAAGGCACCGGGTTAGTCAAGACACTGAAGTTCGACAATGAGTTATATGTTGGAGACCCGCTCAACGCGATCAGGATTTTCAATGAAAAAGAGGTTGATGAACTTATTTTACTCGACACACGGGCTACTGCTGAGTATACACGGCCGCCAATTAAATTGATACGTGAAATAGCCAGTGAGTGCTTTATGCCGCTTTGCTACGGTGGCGGCATCAGATCAATAGAAGATATCAATGAAATACTTGACGCCGGAGTCGAGAAAGTAGCAATCAATACATATGCTGTGGAGAATCCGCGGTTCGTCAAGACGGCTGCAGAAGCATTTGGCAGCCAGAGCATCGTGATATCCATGGATGTAAAAAAAAGTAAAAGGGGCAAATACGAGGTGTTTACCCGGCGGGGTATGCAACCTACCGGGTTAGATCCCGCCAATTTTGCCATCCGCCTCCAGGAAATGGGCGCCGGCGAAATTATGTTAAACGCTATCGAGCGTGATGGCACTCTCCAGGGTTACGACATCGACCTTATTAAGTCTGTTTCTTCTGTGGTATCCATCCCCATCATTGCAAGTGGCGGCGCTGGCACCCTATCACACATTGCAGACGCAATCAAACTTGGCGGCGCTTCTGCAGTTGCTGTTGGCAGTCTATTTGTTTTATATGGCAAACATCGTGCTGTATTGATAAGCTACCCTTCGCCACAAGAATTAGGAGTATTAGGAATATGACAAGACCTTATCAAATATGTGTATATTGTGTTATGGATACCACGGATCCAGTCATCGTGTTTGATAATGCTAGTGTATGCAATCACTGTAAAGAATACGCTGAAAGAGCCCGGCGAGAACTGCATTTGGGCGAACAGGGACTAAAAGAGCTCAGCGAACTGATAAGTGTCATAAAGAAAAATGGGGAAAATAAAGAATATGACTGTGTTATCGGCCTGAGCGGTGGTGTTGACAGCACACTTGTAGCATACATGGTGAAACAAGCAGGTTTGAGGCCCCTGGCGGTTCATCTGGATAACGGGTGGGACGATGAATTGGCTGTCGCAAACATAGAAAAGACAGTCAAGAAATTGGACGCCGATTTATATACAAAAGTAATAGATTGGGACGTTTTTAAAGATCTGCATTTAGCGTTCTTAAAAGCCTCTGAACCCAATAGTGAGATACCCACCGACCATGCGATAGTGGCCACTCTCTTTCATACAGCCGCTGAAAAAGGCATTAAGTATATAATCCACGGGGGTAATATTGTTTCCGAAGCGATCATGCCCAGAAGCTGGGGCTACGATGCTCAGGATTTCTTTTATATCAAAGCGATCCATAAGAAATTTGGCAATACCTCCCTGATAAGCTTCCCACATCTCGACCTTCTACATTGGATATACTTTTTGTTTATTAGGAGGATCAGGTATATCCCATTATTGAATTATGTACCATATGTTAAGAAGGACGCTAAAGTACTTCTTGAAAAAGAACTTGGCTGGGAAGATTATGGCTCAAAGCACTTTGAATCCGTATATACCCGCTTTTTCCAGGGATACATTCTTCCCAAGAAATTTGGCTTTGATAAGAGGAGGGCACATTTATCAACGCTGATTTGCTCCCGTCAGATCACAAGAGATGAGGCGCTGAAAGAGCTTGAACATAATCCCTATCCAACTGAAAAAATGATGAATGATGATAAGGAATATGTATTAAAAAAGCTCGGCCTTTCAGACGAGGAGTTTGAGAACATAATGGCCATACCACTCAAAACATATAAAGACTATCCAAATTTAAGTTTCATACTTTACAATCCAAATCCTTTTGTAAAAATGACAAGACAATTTGTTAAACGAAAGCATTAACATAAGACATCTGATGACCAGATCAAGTGAAAAGAAGGTAAGAATCAATAGATTAAATCTGCATGTATATCCCTCCGACTTGACACACGAAAGCCGTATAATGAAGGAAACTAAAAGCATCGCTTCCCTGGACATCTTTGATAAGATTTATATCTGTGGTGTTAGCGGACCCGGATTAGAAATACATGAGCAGTGGGATTCAAAACGGGACGCGTGGCGAGTTAATTTGCAATCAGCAAAGTTACCTTTGGGGCCTTTCAGGAAAATTGCAAGAATAATTGAATGGACGATACGGGTTCTTTTTATATTTAGAAAATATCCTATCACTATGGTCAACTGTCATTCAATAACCAGCTTGCCTA
>CAZZHQ010000228.1:0-3551 GCA_964654015.1 uncultured Dehalococcoidales bacterium
GAAGAAGCAGGTTGTAGCTAATTCGATGCATCGAAAAGACTATCCATATAGTCTGTTATTTGTTTAATCCATAATTATCCGGGTAATGACGTTGAGAATTCGTATGGAAAGTATCCCGTATTAGCTCTGATAAATGTCAGCAAGGCTTGCAATAAGATAATTCTTAAAGTCTTGCTTGCTTAAATCGATGTCAAGCATTTTACAGAATATTTGAACTTCGAGCCAATTGAGCAATATAGTCTTCCTTGCCTTAATAGTTGATTCGGACCAGCCAATTTACCGCAGCTCAACTTTACCACACGGCACTAGATAGATATCCCGAGCTAAACTTAAAGAGAAATAGCTGGGGAGCCCATGTGATAAGCTGTGCGCCTGACCACCCTTCATATAGAAACTACACCTCGAAAAGGAACTATTTCACCTACATAGGTAAGGGACTCTATAGACTCAACGCTCATGTTTTGCCGTGAGTTTCTTCCGAAAAAGATCTTTTTAGCATAAATACTACTAAGTGAAGTGAAATCCGATGGTAAGGAGGACAACATGGACGAAAAGGAAACGAAGCTTATGGAAGAACAGGTGGCGAAGGCTGTAATCAGATTTTTCGAGCAGTTGTTTCACGATCTGGAGAACGCACCGAAGATAATCTTTGAGGCAGAAGAGCAGGCTGAAGAAAACGAGCAAACCATTAACGAGATTACATCCTGGCTATTTAAAGGGAGGCATGAAGATGGCTACTCAGACAACAATGTCAATAACTGATGAAACACTGGATAAGTATGTTATCCAGGCAGCAAAGGCCGCGGGTTACGAGAAGGGGTTTGGAACAAGAGATTGCGACCTGTCGAAGCCAATATGGTGGGCTGCCTATTGCCGACAGAGCTTAGATCAGCAGACCCAAAACAACCGGCTGCCTGAGTACTTTTTTACTCTAGCAAAGATGGCTAGGGAGCAAAGTGTGGTAGTTCCCCGCGAGTATATCCTCTATGATCATAAAACCGGAGAGCACTTGGAACGGCCCAATATGATATATCTGCGCAAATTAATGTCAGAACGGCTAATTTCTGGTATCCTCTTCCCTGCCTTAGATAGACTTTCTCGAGAACCACTCCATCAACAAATCTTTGAATTAGAGGCAGCACATTACGGTGTGCAATTACAGTATGCAGACGCCCCAAGTGGTAACGATCCTGGAAGCCAATTTACTCGTACTATACTCGCTCATGCAGCGAAACTAGTAAAAATCGCTAATCGCAAGAACAATAGAGGGGGTAACATTGGCAGAGTTATTAATCGAAACGTGCCTGCTGGTAAGACTCCATATGGATACAAATACCATGCAGACTATGAGGACTTGGGCCATGGGCGGAGAAAACTACTCACAGCATGCTGGTTAGTCGACAAACTAGATCCGAGAGGTGAGCCGGAACGAGGATCAGAGGCATAGATAGTGACTAGGATTTTTCAATGGGTCGGCCGTGAAAACCGTACGCTTTACTGGGTGGCAAAAGAATTTAACAAACTTAGCGTAAAGCCCAGATATGCAAATGAATGGTCCCCTTCACTCATTAGCTTCATCGTTAAAAACCATTGCTATGTTGGGCGTCACGTATATAATAAGGGCACATATGTCCCTAACCCTAAAAAACCGCTCGGTGATGTCACCGCTGCGATCAAACGAACTATCCGCCAGCTAAAACCGGAAAGTGAGTGGGTGCAATTTGAGGTGCCACTATTAGTTTCAGAAAACTTGTGGAAGCTGGCAAACCAGAATCTCACGGAACGGGGTCGCGGCAAGAGCAAGGAAGGAAAACAAATCGATACTTTGTTACATGGCAGAGTTTTTTGCCCTTCCTGCGGTAGACTATTAAGCATCTATCGGGACAGTAACTACCATCACTTGATTTATTATATTTGTGCTACCCGGTCTCAAGGATGGAAACACAAACGGTGCTCAATTCATTCCTACAGAATCGATTGGCTTGATGATATAGTATGGGATTGCGTTTATGCTCTCTTAAAACAACCTGAGTGGGTTGAAGAAGAACTTTTAAAGCGAGAAGCCAACGAAAATATAGATGAATTACGAAAAAGAATCGGGATAGAGCACCAAAGAATTGATCGAACTCAAGCCAAGATTCGCCGAATTCAAGAGGGGTACGAAGCTGACCCCCCAGTCTACACCACGAGTGAAGCTGAAGAAAATATACAAGTATACCGTGATCTGATCTCCCAAGTAGAGAAGGAAGTATATCGCTTACAAGAGATCATGGCACCAACAAACTCTTAATAAAAAGACAAAAGAGGAGGTGTGCCGTGTGCTCGATACCATACGTGACATGAACCTCGAAAATATTAGCTTTAACGACAAGCAGAACTTAATAACAAAACTAGGTATCAAAGTTTACCCATCAGAGGACAAAAAAGTTGTGCGCATATCTTCCATAATTCAACCTGACCCCTGTTCGCTTAATTTTTCCCCTCAGATAATCAGCATGGCATCGCCAAAGCTATAGAAGCGGTAGTGCCGGGCTACTGCCTCCTCATAGGCACGGTTAATGAAATCCTTACCGGCAAGAGCGGTAACCAGCATCAGCAGTGTTGATCTGGGCAGGTGAAAATTAGTAATAAGGGCATCCACGGCACGGAATTGATGCCCCGGCAAAATAAACAGATTTACCCAACCCTCAAATGGCTCAATAAGAGCGGCATTACTGTTCTGGGCTACCTGCTCTATGAGCCTCACCGTGGTGGTGCCGACACAAATAATTCTCCGCCCCTCCGCCCTAGCCTGCGATAATTGGCTGGCTACCTCTTGCCCCAGCTCACCGTATTCCCGATAGATAGGGTGTTCACGCGGGTCATCCTCCCTGACCGGCCTGAAGGTATCGAGCCCGATATGAAGGGTAGCAAACAGACAGCGAACCCCTTTCCGCTCCATATCACCAAGCAACTCAGGGGTAAAGTGCAGGCCAGCGGTGGGAGCGGCCACACTGCCGGCTTCATTAGCATAGACCGTCTGATAACGCCCGGGGTGAGCCAGGGGGGTGTGTATATAAGGTGGTAGCGGAACCGTGCCCAACCGGGCTAGTCGTGTTTCATCGGAGAAACTTATCACCTTTACCCCACCCTGCCTCAGCCCTTCCACCCTAGCCAGAACCCCGGAACCATCGGCTATCTCAATCACGGTGCCGATATTAACCCGCTTCCCGGGCCTGACCAGCGTCTCCCAGACACAGGTATCAAGCCGGCGCAGCAGCAAAATCTCCACCCTGCCCCCGCTATCAACCTTGTGGCCATTGAGGCGAGCCGGAATAACACGGGTATCATTAAACAACAGGACATCACCGGCTTGCAGATAATCGGCTATTTCAAAAAATTTCCGGTGCTCTACCGAGCCGTCGCTGCGGTTTAGAACCATAAGCCGCGACTGGTCTCTCGGTTCAACAGGGGTCTGGGCAATAAGCTCGAGAGGAAAAGAATAATCAAAATCGCTAGTCTTCATGGGACGGATAGATATTAATATATTTATCCTGCCGGTGTCCAGCAAG
>CAZZHQ010000229.1:0-3541 GCA_964654015.1 uncultured Dehalococcoidales bacterium
ATTGATGAGGGAGTGCTCTTCCGTACCAATGAAACGGCTTTCGTCCAAACTAAGCGTAAACTGCTGGACGAATGTGATCTATGGTGCATTGTCAGTCTTCCCCCGGGCACATTTAGCCAGGCGGGTGGGGGTGTGAAGGCTAACCTGCTATTCTTCACCAAGGGGAAGCCTACAGAGAAAATCTGGTACTTCGATCTATCCGATATCAAAGTCAGGAAGAAGTCACCTCTCATGTTACCGCATTTTGAGGAGTTCTTTAAACTGCTTCCCACACGGGCTGAAAGCGAGCGTAGCTGGACAGTCCCGCGCAAAGACATTGAAGCTAATAATTACGATCTCAAAGCAGTCAACCCAAACCGCAAAGATGATACCGATACTCGCACACCTGAGGAACTGCTTGATATTATTGAGTTCAAAGGGAAAGAGGTTGCAGATGCGCTTGCGCAGCTAAGGAAATTGATGAGAGTTTAGATGTCAGTTGCAACATGAGCAGGTAAATTAGACGCATCGAGTATTTTTTCGGTGATAGTTGATATCACAGGATAGTGATAGGTTGAATAGGAGGTCAGTATGCCTGGATTTCGAACCGTAAATATTAAACGCTTCAAAAATATAACCGAAGCTCATTTCGAGTTAGGTGAGATTAACATCTTGGTAGGTGCAAATAACTCAGGAAAGAGCAGTATTCTCCAGGCAATACATTTCGCAGTAGGCGCTACTCAGAGTCTTAAGTTGGAGGGCCTCCTCAAGGGCCACGGCGAAAAAACTTCGACAGTGAATCCAGCCAAATTGATTTATGTCCCATCCGAAGATGTGCATGCCCTTGGGATCGGCGGTAGGCTCTGGGAGGAAGCAGAAAAGTCTGTTCAAATAGAGTTATGCATCACCTCGGGCGAACTCCTCAGTGTGTCCATGAATAAAGGGCGTAACAGAAATATTCAGATTACTGTGTCGGATGTTGATGTAGCGGCCAAGCTCGCAGATATTGAGAGTCCCTTTTCTATTTTCACACCGGGTCTGGCTGGGGTATCAAAGTCAGAACAATATGTATCTGACGGTGTACTTTTAAGAACCATTGCTAGGGGTGATGCCAATTTAGTCCTTAGAAACACGCTTTTGCGCTTATGGGGGGATGATGGACAACGGATTGAATGGAAAGAATTTACCCGTGATTTAAACGTCATATTTCCAAATATAGGAATCTTGGTGGCATTCAACCCTAAGACTGACGAGACCATCGATATACGAATAAAGACTGATTACGGGGGCATCCCTCTTGAATTAAGTGGTACCGGTGTTCTCCAAGCCATTCAAATCCTGTCGTACATTCACTGTTTTAGACCGAATGTTATCGTGCTAGATGAACCTGACTCTCATTTACACCCAGATAATCAGAGGCTTCTTTGCTCATTACTTGATATGATTGCACAAACCAAGGGTGTGCAGGTGCTTCTCAGCACGCATTCCAGGCATGTTTTGGATGCCTTGAAAGGAATTGCACAATTTCTATGGGCGAGAAATGGTGCAGTCGATATCGTGACTGATGGTTCAGAATTAGCTGTCCTCCTGGACATCGGTGCTCTTGATGTAAAAGAAAGAATAAAAGCAACTGACAAAGGTTGTGTTGTGCTAACAGAGGACAAGATCCCCAGCAGTCTCAAGAAAGTCTTAGAGTCTTCCGGATTTGATATGAAATTAACCGATGTCCTTTCGTACAATGGGTGCACAAGTCCACACAATTTGCGTCCGCTGATTCATGTAATTAAAGACCATAACGCAAAAGCAACAATAATTGTGCATCAAGATCGCGATTACTATTCAGATAAGGAAAATACCGATTGGGAGGCACAGATTCGGTCTATGGGTGGTGAGCCTTTTGTAACTGATGGCGTTGATATAGAGAGCCACCTACTTAACGCCGAATATTTGGAAGCTGTAAATGAGAATCTGACGTATGAGGAAGCACAACAATTGATCAATCAGGCAATACTTGACACCAGAGAGCAGTCAATTCAACATTGTGTAAATGGTCGCTTCGATATAGAGAAGAAAAGAGGAAAACATGGCCAGGTTAATATAGGGGAATTGGCCGTGTGGGCGCATAAAGAGTATGACGCTAATCCGCATAGATATTGTCATGGTAAGACAACGATGGCAAAGGTTCGGGAGCTATTTCAGGCAAATAAGAGTACCGATCTTAAGTCACAGGTGAAAAGTGAATTCATTGCGTCCCCCACGCTGTCAGGTATTGCCAAACGGATTTTTATGCAAGCAGTTACTAAGGAAAAAACGCCTAAATCAAATTAAGGCGATTGGGGACGCGCTCACTACGCCGCCAACTAATCCATTGACTTATCCCGATCCTCCTTTTTCATGAATATGCTTCTAAATTGTATTCGGCATAGTAAAAGGGAACCAGTTTTAGGGGAAATAGCAGCTGTGATAACGGCATAATGAACGGGTACCAGTTTTAAGGGAAACGGCCGAAGGTGGTCCCCAATGTACTTGCCGAAAACAAGCTGAAAAGGGGACCGCCTGAAAAATATATTATCCAGTATACTGGATGGATAGTCAGGTACCGTAGGAAATACAGTGGGGCAATGCTGGTGAAAATTGTGTGTCAAAGCTCGTGGTTAATGACAGTTTTCTATAGATGTATTTCATGCTTTGAGATTATTATTGTTGGCCGTTTTCTCTAAGGCGGCCAGCTCCGATAGAATATCTTCAAAGACAGGGATAGTCCCGAAAAGCATAGGCTGCATACTCTGATAATCCTTGCGCAGGTCGGCTACACGCTCAGCAGGCGGCGATAATCGCAGACTGCCCGGCAGGGCTTCCTCATATTTAGCCCAAGCAGACCGGTAGAACTTCATTTTGAAATTTATCACATCCTGCAGTAAGTCAAGCTTTGCCAGTGCCTTATCTCGAATTGGCGAGCGGCTCAACCGGTACAAATCGTAATAGTGGCGCGAGTAGCGGGGTGGAAGCCGGCTATCGGACGGACGGTGGGCTTCCTGATGCAGGATGGTGGCTTTCTCCCAGAAAGTGCGTTCAGCCACAATAGTTGAGACAGCGGTGGACGGTTGTGAGAATAAATGCGGGAATTTCTCGGCGGCGTAAGGACGGATCTCCTTTTCTTCATTGGGTATCCAGGCGGCCAGCGGCCCGATCTCAAGCCTAATTTGAGGCAGAATTGCCGACAGCGAAAAGGAATTCGGATATTGGATTAACACATCCTGTTCTTTGGCTTTGACGCCGATTTCCGCTGCGGCAAGCTCTTTCAAGGATTGACTGAGATCTGGCACAAATTCACGCGCTAAAAATGCGGCGCATTGCCGGTTGGCTTCTATGTTAAATTCGTTCTGCCTGGTTGCACTACGCTCCTGCCATGGTTCATCTGCGGAATAGCCGAGCAGGCGCCAGTCCAGAACAAGGTCAATGTCCTCAGAAAAGCGTTCGATGGCATGGTATGCCTTAGAAAGGCTGGTGCCGCCCTTGAAAGCCAACCTGTCTTTCCACGGACTGCTGTGGAACAGGTAAT
>CAZZHQ010000230.1:0-3532 GCA_964654015.1 uncultured Dehalococcoidales bacterium
AATTGCCACTGAATAAAAACTTGAAATCTTCCAATCTTAAAAGGTCGCTTCGAGTTTTTTGAGCGCACACCGCCATTTTTTAATAGCAATATAATGGTGCGTTCAAACACCATCGAGTTTAGATTTCTCACCCTCGCTCACGGATGTTTAACTTTGAAAGGTTATTAAGTATAATAATTCTTAAGATTAGATTGCGACTGCATGATCAAGATAATCAAGTGCTTTTACAGCATATCATCCTTGAATTGGTTGGTTATACGAAATAATTCCAGCGTATCAAGAGTCCGTATAATAAATAGTTAGGCGGCAGCAAGGTGAGCATATGAAGAAATTAGTTGAACTTTCGAACGAAGAAGCAAGGATACATTTTCTTAAGGGGAGTAGCTACTTCAACGGAGATATGCCGGGCTATATCAGCTTTGAGCCAATTCTGACTGACGTCGCGGCGGTACTAAATGGGGGGAACTATACTGCATTTAAGTCGACGAATCCAAACGATTTTTCAGGTGTAAACTACAATTTCTTAGCAAATAAGGACGGCAAGCTCGCTTGGCGACCATTGGAGCTGATTCACCCAGCGATTTATATTTCTTTGGTAAATGTGATATGTGATCCCGATAACTGGACGAATATTAAGAAGCGTTTGTCGGAGTTCGAAGGTGGTGCAGTTGACTGCTGCAGTGCCCCTGTTATGTCCCTCGACAATCTGAAAGATGCGGCAACGCAGATCAGGAGCTGGTGGCAAAGGGTCGAGCAGCAGTCTTTAAGCTACTCTTTGGAGTTCAGTCATGTTCTTCATATCGATGTAACAGACTGTTACGGGTCTCTATACACACACAGTATTTCTTGGGCGATACATGGCTTGGAAGAAGCGAAGAGGAATAAGGGGAATAACTCTCTCTTGGGAAACAAGATCGACTTACACATCCAAGCGGGTCGGTATGGGCAGACCAATGGCATTTCTCAGGGTTCTGTTCTGATGGACTTCGTGGCGGAGATTGTTCTTGGGTTTATAGACGAACAGATTAATTCCGCGCTAGGTAAACCGACTGATTTTCGCATTCTCAGATACCGCGACGATTACAGGATATTTGCAAATAGCGATGATAGGGTTGAAGAGATATTGAAATTGGTCAGCGAAAAATTGCGGTTGGTAGGGATGAGGCTAGGAGTATCAAAGACTCTCTTAAACAGGAATGTCGTTGAGGGGTCAATCAAGCCAGACAAGCTGGCAGGTATTGATTTGCAAGACCTAGGGGATGCAAATGCAAAGACGATTCAAAAACAACTTCTGAGACTACATTCGTTTGGACAACGCTTCCCGAATAGTGGGGCGCTCCGGCGTTTGGTTAGCGAGTTTCATACCAATATTATTTCTAAGCAAACCGAAAGACCAGACGATCTTGAAGTGCAAGTCGCAATTGCAACAGATATTGGTTTCGTTTCCCCAGCCACTTTTCCAGCTGTTGCCGGTATCCTGAGTCACCTTATCTCACTCGCCTCAACTGAAGAAAAGTCTCAATTATGGATGAAGGTGCGTAAAAAGATAGCTCGTGTACCGTATAACGGTTACCTCGAAATATGGTTGCAACGGGTGATACAACCGAAAGCAATTAGTTTACAGTTCGCTAGTAATGAGCCGATTTGTAAAATCGTGAATGGTGAAACTCCAGATCTGTGGGAAAATGGATGGATCGCAAGCAATGACCTGAAGAATGCACTAAGAGTATCAAAAATCATTGTGGGATCGGCGTCTGACACTGAAGAAGTGGTACAACCTAAGGAAATTGAACTGTTTAAACAGAATGCGTGGGCATACTAATGGGAGGCGGTCTGTGCTTGGCTCTTGAAAAGATTAGAAAAGCCAATGGGGAATTGTTTGATTCGCTAACGAAGACAGTAGAAATGCGAAGCCGCCCAACACAGCGTGCACCTGACCTGTGGGATTCGTCGCGTTTTTCAAGCTTTGGTTCTGGCTTTTGGTATATACTGATCAATGAGCGTTATCTCGTCCCACCCACAGGCAGGTAACGCAAACCGTTAGGTGGCAACACATAGATGGTTATAATTGTACAAGGGTTTTTAAAGAAAGTGAGGGTTGAATGAGGTTAAATGAGGCTAGATAATCTAATATTAAAGGGTTTCGCAGAGCTTGAGAAAGATACTGAAGAATTAAGTACTCTTCGCAGGATCAAACCCGAGGTAACTACGCTTGGTGGCAATCCGATTTACATTGTCCCATATGCCGAATTCAAAGGGTGGGGTATTCGCATATTAAACTTAATAAAACGGGGGTTCGGTGAAGACAGTGTCCATTTTCAAGAATTCACCAAAACTTTTTCTAGTTCCAGTGGAGATTTAGATAAATTTGAAGCATGTAGATCAATCTTTCTGTCAGCAAAAAAGGATTACGAAGGAGGGTATTTATTCAATGTTCGTGCATTAGCAAAAGCTGAGGTCCTTGATGATGTGCTTGAACAAGCTAAGGAATTATTGAATGCTGATTATAAAGATGCTGCATGTATTATCACTGGTGTCTGCCTTGAAACAACATTAAAGGAATTATCAAATCGTGAAAACATCCCAATCGGAAAACTCGATAAAATGAATGTTGAGTTATGTAAAGCCAGTGTCTACAATATGGCTAAACAAAAACAAATCACTGCATGGGCAGAACTGAGAAATAAGGCTGCGCATGGCGAATGGTCAGAGTATGACTCTAATGATGTAAAAGGTTTTAATGAGGGTGTTCAAAGATTTATTGCTGATTACTTATGAAAGCTGCCTAACAACGTCTCCAGTGGACAGCGGCTCCGCCAATTCGTGCAGGCGTGTTTTACCAGAGAGATGGCGCAATAATGGGAAGAGTCTCGCGGTTTCGCCACTGCCGCTGAGCCAAACCGTTATCCTGCTCTTGGCAATTTGGAGGTAGAGTAAATTATGGTATCCAAAATCGTGACATTCTCTCGCGCTGACTCAGAATGGCTTCTTCACATAGGCGATAGCGGCACCTACATTTTCGAATACACTGTTGTTGAAAGCGAGCACAAGGGGAAACCCGAAGAGAAATCATATACCCAAGAGCAGAGCGTGAAAGTGGATTCGAACACCATCGAGGTGCACATGTCCCACCCAATCAAAAACCCGCGCAAAGGTGTACAATCGCACATGAAACAGCAATCTGTCATCGCGAGCGCAGCGTGGCGATCTACTATGAGCTCCCTTTTAGCTTTCAGCTGGATAAGTTATGTCTGCGTAACAGTTGAGCATTAAACGCCACGATGATGGTGCTGAGAGACATCAACACCGCTCCTACAGCTGGTGAGAGTAGGAATCCCACCGGTGCCAGGACCCCTGCTGCAAGCGGTAGTGCCACCAGGTTATAACCAGTCGCCCACACCAGGTTTTGGATCATCTTACGATACGAAGCCCGGCTCAGGTCGAAGATCTTTACCACATCCAGCGGGTTGCTCTTGACCAGAATGATCCCAGCGGATGCGATTGCCACATCGGTACCTCCACCGATGGCAAT
>CAZZHQ010000231.1:0-3531 GCA_964654015.1 uncultured Dehalococcoidales bacterium
TGAAAGGGGTACTGCCGAAAGACTACGCCCGTCCGTCACTGGACAAGTATCGCCTTGGACAGCTTGTAGACATAATCAGCAATATAGGACTGGGTGACGATGAAGCACGTACAAAGGATATCCTTGGCAGAGTCTATGAGTATTTTCTCGGTAGGTTTGCCGCGGCGGAAGGCAAGAGCGGTGGTGAATTCTACACAGCGCAATGCGTGGTAAAACTGCTGGTACGTATGATTGAGCCGTTTAAGGGTCGCGTATTTGATCCATGTTGCGGCTCCGGAGGTATGTTTGTTCAGAGCAGGCGTTTTGTTAATGAACATGGCGGACGTCTTGGTGATATAGCGATATATGGACAGGAATCCAATTATACTACTTGGCGGCTGGCGAAGATGAATCTTGCTATTCGAGGTATCGACGCCAACCTAGGTGGTCAAAATGCGGACAGTTTCCATAGTGACCTGCATAAAGACCTGAAGGCAGACTTTATTCTTGCAAATCCACCGTTCAACATGAGCGATTGGGGAGGAGAGAGATTACGTGAAGATGCCCGCTGGAGGTATGGTATTCCTCCTGTAAACAATGCTAACTACGCCTGGATTCAGCACTTCATCTATCACCTTTCACCAAAAGGTATTGTAGGATTTGTCATGGCGAATGGCGCCATGGCTACAAATACATCAAACGAGGGCGAAATCCGCAAGAATATAATCGAGGCCGATATGGTTGACTGCATGATAGCCCTGCCCGGTCAGCTTTTCTATACGACACAGATTCCTGTCTGCCTCTGGTTTGTAACCCGTAACAAGCAGAACGGAAAGTTTCGCAGTCGAACAGGGCAGACGCTATTCGTTGACGCCCGTAAGATGGGGTCACTCATTGATCGTACTCATCGGGAACTCGCGGAGGAGGATATTCAGAAGATTGCTTCGACATATCACGCATGGCGTGGAGAGCAGGATACTGGAGAATACGCGGATATAGCCGGTTTCTGCAAGAGTGAAACAATTGAAAAAGTGAAGGAGCATGGCTACGTGTTGACACCTGGTCGCTACGTCGGCGCTGCGGAGATTGAAGATGATGGCATTCCTTTTGAGGAAAAGATGGCTGAACTCTCAGCAACTCTATATGAGCAATTCGCCGAAGCTGACCAGCTTGAAGCCACCATCAGGAAGAACCTGGAGGTGCTTGGATATGGCTTATGACCGAAAGCAGCCTTACGATGCTCTACCCCTCCTCCCACCACGCATCGATATCGAAACAAAGCCGGTACTTAAACAATGTCTCGCAACCACTAGGGCGCTCGCCGAATTGAAGGGTGCGGGGGGCCTTATTCCTGACCAATCCATTCTTATCAATGCAATACCACTCCAGGAAGCTAAGCTTAGTTCAGAGATAGAAAATATCGTCACCACTCAGGATGAGCTCTTCAGGGCAGCACTCGATGAATCGGCCACTACAGATCCAGCGACAAAGGAAGTTATACGTTACCGCATGGCACTCAAGTACGGCTACGAAAAAGTGCGCTCACAATCACTCTCACTTGACATGATACGTGATATTTGCCGTATCCTGAGAGATGTCCCTGAACTTGAGTTTCGCTCGGAGAAAGAGTCAGTTATTATCGGCAATAAGGACACACGCCGAGTTACCTATACCCCACCCACTGGTGGTCCCATACTAATGGAGAAGCTTCGTAATCTGGAGACCTTTCTCATGGAAAACGGCGATCTTGATCCGCTCATACGTATGGCCGTTAGCCACTACCAGTTTGAAACTATCCATCCGTTCACTGACGGAAATGGCCGCACAGGACGCATTATCAATATCCTTTATCTGGTTCAGACACGCCTTCTGGATATCCCGGTTCTATATCTCAGCCGTTTTCTCATTCAGAACAAGTCTGACTACTACCGCTTGCTGCAAGGCGTGACCGAAGATGGTGATTGGGAATCGTGGCTACTCTATATGCTCAGGGGGATCGAGGAAACTGCACTATGGACTTCGGGTCGCATTCATGCCATTCGAGAGTTGCATGAAGCCACGATTGAGTCCTGTCGAACCAAACTCCCAAAAGTGTACTCTTATGAATTGATCGACCTTATTTTTCGGCAGCCTTATTGCAAAGTTTCCTTCATTGTCGATGCAGGACTGGCCAAACGAAAAACAGCATCCAGTTATCTCCAACAACTGGAACTGATTGGGATTCTTAAAAGCGAAAAGATTGGCCGAGAAATGATTTACAAACACCCGGCGCTGGTGGAGGTACTGACAGCGTGACGCAATACCGTAGAATCTGTATATTGCATGGACGTACCACTAGAATGTGTCCAAAATATAGTACAAAATGGACATGTTTCGGGCATATGTCCATAGAGTGGACACATCAGAGGGGATATGTCCACTCTATTGCGAAAATTGGATATGTAATGTCGCTCTGCAAGCCGTTTTATAAAAAGATGCAGCGCTTTATTAGTGATTTTTGCTGGTTCTTCGCCGAGGCTGACCAGCCCGATACCACTATCAGAAAGAACCTGGTGGTTTTGGGTTTTGGAAAAAAAGTGGAGGAACCTCATGGCTAAAATTCATGTGTTGAATCAAGAAATCGCCTTTTACTCCCTCAAAGAGGAGGATTACATCTCCCTGACGGATATAGCCCGTTACAAAAACCAGGATCGAACCGACGACCTTATTCGCAACTGGTTGAGAAACCGAAATACGTTGGAATTCCTCGGCATCTGGGAATATCTGAACAACCCCGATTTTAATCCCGTGGAATTCGACGGGATTAAAATGCAGGCAGGACTGAATAGTTTTACCCTGACTCCGAAGCAATGGATTGAAAAGGCAATCCTGCTGGTTCGTAAGCAAAAAATTATGATTGATACCGACCTGGCAACACTTTATGGGATTGAGCCCCGTGTTCTCGTCCAGGCTGTTAAGCGGAACTTGGAGCGATTTCCAGAGGATTTCATGTTCCAGCTTAACAAAGAGGAGGCTGATTTTTTAACATCACAAATTGTGACCTTAAAGAAAGGACGCGGGCAACAATGATAAAGAATATCGAACAACACTTACATTCTGAACCGAAGATAAAGGTGCTGGGTTATGATGAGTGATTGGATACATACAACTATTGGTAGCTTTTGCCCATTTACATATGGAAAAGGACTTCCCGAAAACAAACGTAATAACAAAGGAAATATCAAAGTATATGGGTCTAATGGCGTAGTAGGAATACACGATCAGCCATTGGTTAATGAACCAGGTGTTGTCATTGGGCGAAAAGGCACTGTAGGCTCTATTCATTTTGCCTCACAGCCATTTTGGCCAATAGATACGACTTTTTATGTGGTTGGCGAATCTACTCGTGACCTTAGATTTACATACTACCTACTCAAATTTATTGGACTAGAACAAATGAATGCAGATAGTGCTGTTCCTGGTCTAAATCGCGACGCTGCACATGAACGCCGAGTACACGTTCCAGAACTCCCCGAACAACGAGCCATCGCCCATATCCTCGGGTCGCTGGTT
>CAZZHQ010000232.1:0-3522 GCA_964654015.1 uncultured Dehalococcoidales bacterium
TACATATCCGCTACGTGCCCATAAAGATGGACGGGCAGGATAGCCTTTATCTTTGAAATATCTCTGCCACTGCTGGTTAATAGTGCTTCTACCTTCTCAGGGTCGATGTTGCAAGTAATGGGGTCGATATCCACGAAAACCGGCTTCACCCCACATTTTGCTATACTTTCAGCCGTTGCGATAAAAGTAAATGGAGTGGTAATGACCTCATCTCCAGGACCAATTCCACAGGCAAGAAGGGCAAGGTGCAGGGCATCAGTTCCCGAGGCAACGCCAATGGCGAAGTTCACATGAAGATAGGAAGCCATTGCTTTTTCAAAAGCTTCAACCTCTGGTCCCAGGATAAAATAGCTGTTCTGAATGACTCTATTGACGGCCTGATCTATCTCTTCCTTTATAGATTCATATTGAGCTTTCAGGTCAACCATTGGTATATTCATTGTTTGATATATTCCGGTTTAATTCTGTGTTCAGTTTTAGCTATTATGCCACTTCTGCTCAGCTCCACTTTATCTTCCCATTTGCTAGCATCTCTTCATAAGCTAATATCTGGGACAAATAGTCATCCATGCCATATTCCGATAGTTCGGCCTGCCCTTTACTTTTTACCTCCAGAAACTCGACAAAGTCGATAACTTCCATAATTTTATCTTCCGGCAAAGATTGTATCTTCTCAATGAGATGTTCTCTAATTACCATTTTTACCTCCTCCCTGGTTCACTATCTTGCCATCTTTATCTTCATAAATTTTACCACATCGATCGCATTTCACCTGGTTATTCTGTCCGAAATCCAGCTTCTCACCACATTCACAAACCCACCCATGTAACCTGGCCGGATTGCCATAAGCCAGTGCATAATCAGGGATATCTGTGGTGACCACAGAACCAGCGCCTATAAAGGCATAGCTGCCGATACTATTACCGCAAACAATCGTTGCATTTGCTCCTATTGTGGCTCCCCTTTTTACCTGGGTAGTCTTGAATTCGTTCTTTCTTGATACATGACTCCTTGGGTTAATGACATTGGTAAACACGCATGATGGACCACAGAAAACATCATCCTCCAGAATTACTCCTGTAAACAGCGAAACATTGTTCTCTATCTTGACATTATCACCAATCTTTACTCCGCTGGCGATAAACACATTCTGGCCGATGACACAATCACGACCGATTGCAGAACCAGTCATTACATGCGAGAAATGCCAGACCTTTGTCCCTTTCCCAATATTTACCGATTGTTCAATGATACTGGTAGGATGAACAAAGTAGCTGCTGTTGTCTTTATCCAGCTTAATCACACTGCCGTCCCGCTCCAGTGATTCCTGGCAGGCAGTGAGAACCTTGAGAACTTGAAGTCCCTTATATCCATCTACCTTTGGACTGCTATCGTTCTCAATACAGTTAATAAAATCCTGGCACTCGACCTTCAGTGGTTCATCTGCTGGAACTGTGACAAGTTCAGGTTCCTTCTTTCGAGGTACTGGCAGTCTGCCATGCCATTCAATATCATGAGCATAGAGGCTGAGCTTATGTTCAGGTTGCATATCATCAAATTCAGCCATTTTCTTGCTACCAACAACAACCAGGCGTTGTTCTTTAAAAGGATGCAGCCAACTCACGAAGATGTGTGCCATGGTGCCATCCTTAAAACTCATTGTGGTCATAGTTACATCAGCAATGTCCGGGTGTAGATAGTATCCACCATGAGCCGACACCTCCAGTGGGGTCTCGCCGCCGAGAAGCAGCATTACAATAGAAATGTCATGAGGAGCAAAGCTCCACAGGATATTCTCCTCGTTACGGAATTTCCCCAGATTCAATCTATTGGAGTAAATATACTGAATCTTGCCCAGTTCCCCTGCATCGATAAGTTCCTTTAGTTTTATGACTGCGGGATGGTACTCCAGCAGATGTCCCACCATCAGTATCTTGCCCCGTTCTCTGGCAAGAGCAACAAGTTCCTCTCCCTGCTCTACCTTCAGGGCAAGCGGCTTCTCCACAAAAACATTTTTGTCGGCCAGCAAGGCTTCCCTGGCCACTGCATAATGAGTTGCGGCAGGTGTGGCAATCGCAACACCTTTAATTTCTATGTCATGGAGTACTTCTTGGCAACTGGATTGTATGCCAGCCATGGGATATCCAGGAGCTAACTCCTGCAATGTTTCCTGCCTGCTGTCACAGATGGTATGCAAAGCACCCAACTCATCGAAATTTCGTAGCAGGTTTTTCCCCCAGTATCCGCAACCAATTACCGCTATGTTTCTACTCAACGTATTCCTTCTCCCAATCTCTCGATATTCGTCTGTTTTAAATCGCATGTCGACCCACGAGCATCAAACAACAGACTGGCTTTGTCCGCTATATCGCTCAGGTCATAACAACTGTGATTTGTCGCTATCACCACGCAGTCCGCGGAAGCCAGGTTCGTTTCAGAAAGCTCAACAGAATTCAGTATATGCTGAGCTAGTTGAATTTGAGCAACATAAGGGTCGTTGTAGGATACTTTTGCCCCCTTGTTCTCCAAAAGCTGCACTATTTTAAGGGCAGGAGACTCCCTGGTGTCAGCTACATCTTTTTTATAAGCCACTCCAAGCACCAGCACTCTGGCACCATTCAGACTTTTCCCGCGACGGTTCAGCGACCCCATGATATGTTCCACCGTATAGTAGGGCATATGTTCATTTATCTCCGCAGCCAGCTCAATGAACCTGGTGTGAAAATCAAATTCCCTTGCTTTGCTGGCAAGGTAATAAGGGTCCAGTGGAATGCAATGTCCCCCAATACCCGGTCCCGGATAAAAAGGCATATAGCCAAAGGGTTTGCTGGAGGCAGCGCTTATGACCTGCCAGACACTGATATTCATCCTGTCGCAAAGCTGAGCAAGCTCATTAACCAGGGCGATGTTTACACTGCGGAAGACATTCTCGAATACCTTGGTCATCTCGGCTACTTCGGGGGACGATACAGGAACCACTGTAGCAGCTACCTGTCGATAAAGCAGGGCTGCTATTTCAGTGGATTTGGCATTGATGCCCCCTACTACTTTCGGGGTATTCTTGATGTTATAACCTTTGCTTCCAGGGTCAACCCTTTCAGGCGAGAAGGCAAGATAGAAATCTGAATCACCTCGTAAACCCGACCGTTCCAGTATTGGTAATAAGATTTCTCTTGTAGTGCCAGGGTATGTCGTACTCTCCAGGACCACCAGTTGTTCTTTCCTGAGATGCGCCGCTATTTCTTCCGCTTCGCTTATTACATACGACAGGTCAGGTTCGCGGGTCCTGGACAAGGGAGTTGGCACGCAGACGCATATAACATCCACCTCAACGAGCCTGCCCTGATCAACTGTAGCTTCTAAATTATGACTGCTCAGAATGGACGATAGACATTCGTCTGAAACATCAGCGATATACGACTTGCCTTGGTTAACCTTGTCTACCCTCTGCTGTTGCGTGTCAAATCCCAGTACGTTAAAACCAACCTCGGAAAAAGCTACTGCTAATGGGAGACCCACATA
>CAZZHQ010000233.1:0-3507 GCA_964654015.1 uncultured Dehalococcoidales bacterium
ATAGTAAACATCACGCCGCTGGTGGCCAGGTCAGAGCGTACCATCTTCATAATACCTATAGAAAGGGCTACCTCGAAATGGTCGAAGTTGTTATCAATACGATAGGATATTGCCCGGTTTGTAAAGAGCGACGCAAAGCATTTGCTGCAGGCCTCCCTCAGAGCGGGATATCCGCTAATGTTAAGATAAGTCTCCTGCTGACCGGCAAATGAGGCTGTGGGGAGGTCTTCCGCCGTGGCTGAGCTACGTACTGCAACATCCGTGTCTGGACCGTATTCCTCGCAAAGCCTGTCATAGGCAGCCCTAATTTCAGTCCAGAGGTCATCGGGAATGCCAGCACCTAAAATCAAATCGCGAGCTCTTTTCCCCCGTTTCATAAGGTCAGCCAGGTTAGTTTTATCAAGAGCCAGCATGGTATCCTTGAGTTGGTCAAGAATTCCGGCTGATTCTATTACATACCAGTATGCCTCGGCAGTTACCGCAAACCCGTTCGGAATTTTGACTCCCTGGCTCGCAAGCTCACGGTACATCTCTCCTAGAGAGGCATTCTTACCGCCAACACTGGGAACATCTTCAATCTTGATCTCTTCAAACCAGCGGATATATTTAGCATCTCGTATCATATAAGTTCTCCCTTCTGTTGTCTGCCTAAGGACTAATTCTGATATTGTAGATTAGAACTACTTAAACTCTTTCTTGGATAATACTGTGAATATAATAGCTGCTATACCTAAGGGGGTTGGCATAATAGTAGCAGCAATTGAACCAGCAAGTGCCCATCTCCACTTCCTTCTTTGTATAGCAAATATACCACCAACTATAGCTAGTGCTTCAACAGCTAGTCCAGGAATAACCATAAAAAATAAAGACAAATTCAAAGAAAATATCCCTGCATTCAATGGCGTACTAATCATTGGACCAATAGCAAACAACAATAATACAAACAGGCTAAGACTACCAACAACTATATCCAAAATACCAGCAACTGTGGGCATCCAAGTCTTTTTTATAGCAGCCTCGCAGGATATTATGAGTAGCGTATCACAGCATAAACTAAGTGTCCAATTGGCCTACACACATTGGAAGCATTCCGAACTTTTCTTTGAAAAGAAGCCTCTTATTCCATCCTTGCAACAAATCTTGGCAAACTGTCTATAGCCCTAAGTTATAGGTTGGTTCTTATCCCCTTAGGTGGGCCATTCGGAAACAGTTCCCAAACCCCTGTTTGAGAAGAAAGGGCTAATCCCGGCTTTACAGCAACTTATTGCGGAGGCGCAGTGAAGTTTAAAAGCCCGCCATTTTCTACTGGTACTAGGCCACGGTGTAGAGAAACGCGAACGATAGCGTTAACTATTGAGATTTTATAGACTTTCTGGCTACTATAAAAAAAGTGGTTCTTTTCAAATAGGCGTAAACGGCAGGTTAATGAGGAAAATTTAACAAAGAGACGGGTTAATCTAAAAACAGGATTTCAAATCAACCGTATTGACATCCCCCTGCAATAGATACTATTATGAATTAAAATAACTGGAGAGTGCCAGAATTGAGTTTAACGTGGCTGATCGTTGGTATAGTAGTTGCTCTCATACTGTTATTCGTTATCATAAAAATTGTTAAAAGCTGTCTGCCAAAAATTGTGATAGCCGTGCTTATTTTAGGAGCGTTAGCCTATTTAGCTTACACGTATTTCATAAAGTAAAATACCAGGGGTTCGCTCTTACTACTGGTTCTTGTCCTGGTAACGTTTTCGGGAGCTGTTATTTGTTTGATCTTCATCTCTTTTGGTAAGGAGCTCTTTCTGTTCTTTCATGAGCTTTGTTATCTCCATGAGGCATCTTTCTATACGACGAAGCGACTTTCGTTAACATCGGTACCGAGGCAGGCATAATCCGGCCGTAAAACTTCAACATGCATTTGTGTTTGCCGAGGGAAGAGGGAGCCCATCCCTGGTCAATTCCTGTTCGTAAGCCAAGCTCTCCACCAACCGTAGCCAGACCGATGGAGAAAGGGATTGGATACTCCTCGAGTGATAGCCAGTATGTACGCTGGGCAAGCACGATAATGACCTGTTCCATCAAGACTTCCAGCCACTGTTCACTATCTCCCTCGGGAACAATGAGTTTACAACTGGCGATAGAATTGCGGCTGGGTCCGTCCTCATGATCGGTACGCAGGTGCAAAGGATATTCACTCTTTAGCTGCAGGCTTCTGGGCGCTCCATAGATTTCTATTCGGCTCAGACCGTATGTCATTGATGGAGTATAAGGTATCGCAATCCCGCTTCCTTCCCAGGTGAGGAATCTACCGGTGGCCGGCTCCTCATTCTCATTAAACCCCTCTACAAACTGGACGGGGTACATCCTTAGCATTTCGTTTGTCACTACTCAGTGCCTCCTCTCACCATCTTGCTGTTGGATGGCAGATATACTGAATTGAAGGAATCCAAAATCTGCTTACCGCTGTACTCATCTTCACGACCTGACGGAGCGGCTACTTTGTTTTCCGTATCTCGGCTTGAGTCAGCTGATAATCTGATCTCGGATCATTTTGTCCACTTGCCCAGTTTGGATTTCGCCTCTTTGGCAATATTCTCCACCTTATCCTTTGCTTCTTCTATGATCTTTAGTTTTCTTGCCTTTTGAGCCTTGGCCATCTCCCGCTCCCTAGCTAATTAGGCTTTCTTTCTCCTCTGCTCATTGGCTAGTCCCTCTGCGTTTCCACCAGCACTGTGCCGTATGATTGCCCTGCTATGCTGAAAGCTGACTGGACTTCTCCTTTGGTTGAGATTGATTGCCCTTTCTGGGGTGGCGGCTGGCTGGTGATTACCCAGATAGTGCCACTACCATCACCAAGCTGGTAAGCCCCTTTCCCCACCAGGGCGAACCAGGCAGTCTCGCCAACTGTCCCCCTAATGGTTAGGTCTTTACCCTCGTATTGCGAGGGGTTGGCCAGTATGTCACCAATCTTGGTAGCGCCGCTACAGCCGATAGTGGTAAACACAAGGAGGATGAGGATTGATAGTATTATGATACTTAAGAACCGTTTCATATTTTACCTGTTCTCTCCTTTGCTGCATTTTGCCCTTAATAGGCAGGTTATTGGAATTCCGAGGCACTCATAATTTTCTCCTAGACGCAAAGTTTTACTTAAAGGCTGGAAAGGTTAAAAGAGCCTGAACACTGCTTTCAGCAGCCAGATAATTATGAGAATGACTGCGATAACAAGTGCTATATGAACTAGAGCGCCTAGACTAAAGACGAACAATCCTAGCAGCCACAAAACGAAGAGTATAATACCAATAATTAATAAGATGCCCATGTTTGCCTCCCTTTTATTTTTCGGTGCCACTCACCGTAGTCACCGAGTAGCGCATGCGACCGTATTGGAAAGTGAATTCTGCTCCCAGAGTCATGATAAATGCCGAATAGTATATCCACACGAGCAGGATAATGATAGAGGCGATAGAACCATAGATAAGTTGGTAATTAGCGAAGTTCTCAAGATAGA
>CAZZHQ010000234.1:0-3506 GCA_964654015.1 uncultured Dehalococcoidales bacterium
GCTATTGATGCTGTGCCTGCTACCGGTGGAAAGGTAACTCTATTAGAAGGTAACTATTCAGTAAACCAACAGGGTGCGACTGGCTATGCTATAGGAGTTGTTGACCATCTTGAATTGGAGCTACTTAATGGAGCGATAATAACCCTAGCAAACAATCAGGATTGCGACGTAATAGCGAGGAAAGCTGCAACAGACACGCACATATTCATTCATGGGGGAGATATAGATGGCAATAAGGCTAACCAAGCGTCTGGATACGGCATCCATCTCTTTGGTGATGATCAACGAATAGAAAACGTTTATATTCACGACTGCAAACAGCATGGGATAGCAATAGCGGCAGATGGGCAGGCTGACAACATAGTAGCCTTTAATATCATTAAAAACTGTGATATGGATGGAATTGTCATTGGTGGTGAGAGAGGCATTGTGCAAGGCAACTCCATCTACAACTCTGGTGACAATGGAATCAATGCTTACCATGCTGAGTTCATCACCATATCCGACAATGTGATTAAAACTACAGGAGATGCAGGCATAGCCCTTGAGGGTGCAGCAGCTAATAATACTCAGCACTGCACAGTCAGTGGTAATACAATAGAGGATGCTGGCAGTGGTGGTTCAAGTGATGGAATTGTTCTCAATGAATACGCAATACAGAACACGGTTATAGGAAATACCATCAAGACTACAACGAGAGATGGCATCGGGGTTTTAGGGGTTGACAATACTATCAGTGGTAATACGGTTGAAGCAAGCACGACTTATGGAATTAGGTTAGGAGTTAGGAGTGTTGCCTCGGGGAATATTGTTATCTCATCTACATGGTCTGGTATAGCCCTTGACTCAGCGGATGGTAGCTTATTAAGCGCAAATATAATTAGAAATTGTCAGCAAGCAGGCATCAGGGTGATAGACAGTCGTTATTGTACTATCATGGGGAATAAGTGTTTAGACAATAACCAAGAGGTTGGGAATTATGATGGCATACAGGTCTACGCTAGTGGAGCCGATGCCTCCTCGTTCAATACGATAACAGGTAATGTTATCTCTGGTGCTTCTCATAGATACGGCATATATTGCACGGCAAATGCGTCGAGCAACACCATATCTGGGAATATAGTTGACTCCTATGGAACAGCGGCTTACTACGACTTGGGGACGAAGAATGTATGGGGTAACGCCATAAAGTCCATATCGCTAGACCTATCCGGCGGGGCAACTGACATAGAGGTCTTTCACGCTGTTAAACAGTGCTATTTGGTGGGCTATCTTCTGGTTTATACAGAGGCAACCTCAGCGGATGTGGGGGTTGGGGTAAGGGTAGGCAGATACCAAGATGGTGTTGCTTTAGATGATGATTACTTTGACCTTACAACAAGTGATGTTAGCCAAAATAAAGGCTATTCTCGGTATCTCAATAGTGGTGCACTTACCCAAAAGGTGATAGCGGCTGGAGACACGGTCACAGTAGGCACGGCTGGGGGCAAGCTTGGGACTGGTGAAGTAATGCTAATTCTACAAATAGCGGAGATGGCAGACTGATGGGGGAAGTAGTTTACCGGGACAATGCAGGCAGGCAGGGGAAACCAGTTACTCTTGGGGTTGGTGCCGTAGTAAAGAAAAGTATCAGGCTTCCCATGGAGAACTTCAGAAAGGCTGTTTCAGCACCTACTGAAGTCACAAAGGATGGCGCTGCTGGCTTTCTCTTTGATGCTGATGGTGAGATACTAACCATCCAGTTCTGTATTCCTACAGACTGGGACGGTGCAAGTGACATGAACCTGATTCTACACTGCCTGCTCAATGCCGCCGAGACGGCAAACGACCTTATAGACTGGGAGACATCTGTCAAAAGTATTGGCGACCATGAGAATATCCTTACAGCGGGAACTCAGACACCTGGAGTAGCTCATGATATAGGAGCCTTAAACGCAGATGGTGACTTCCATAAGGTTCCCATCGTGCTTGACTATGACGATGGCACCTGCCCTATCGCCCATGGTGATAATGTCTCGATAACCCTGAGCAGGACGGCGAATGTTGGAGCTGCAAGCTATGTGGCAGGGGTTGTTGTCATTGATATATGTATTGAGTATCAGGTGAATAAGCTAGGAGAGGCGGTCTGACGAAAACACTAAATTCACCACTAGAGAGGTTAAGAAATGAAAGGAAAGAAAGGCTTAATGGTTCTCGGGATAGGAACTGCTCTGGTTGGATCATTCTTGTTGTTCAGGAGCCCGAGGTGGGAGCCAGCTTGGGCTAAGGAAGTCAGAAAGCAGGTAACTACCGTCCGTAGGGAAACACCGGTTTACCCTTTGCAATGGCAATATATCGGACAAGGTTCCTTTTACGACTGGGAAGAAGCTGTTTATATTGGCTGGCGAACAACTCCTGAAATTAGTAAGGATGCTGATGCTTATATGGAGATATACAGAGAAGTAGGTTCAGCTAAGGCTAGCTGGCTTACTGTTACAGGCATCTATTGTATTACTTATTTCCAGGGTAATTTAGTTCCTACAGTGCCTATGGAGGTGGCAGATATTAAATGGTGAAGAAGTTGTCTAATATGCAGTCCTCAAGGGACTTAGGGGTTAAGAGACAACACAGTATAATAATACTGATTAGAGGTTAGGGAGAGTAGATCATGGGAAGGAGTCTTCTGGAACTACTTAAAGCTAAAAGGCAAATAAAGGAGCTTGAGGCTTCGCTTGTGGAGCTAAGGCAACGACTTTTCCCTCCCGCTCCGCCAGCCATCAAGGGCACTATCAGTCGTCTCCAAATAGTGGATTTATACCAACAGATTTTCCCTGAGACAAAGGACAAACTCTTTATATCCGATTCGGAATATGAGATAACGGCTATCTCGGAGCTTAGGCGGTTTATTGACTGGGATAACACCAACACCTTCCCCTACATCTCAGAAATCCATGACTGCGATGATTTTGCCCTAGCCCTAGCCGGGGACTTTGCTAAATACCCCGAGTGGTCGGGCTTTCCCGTTAGCTTCATCTGGGGCGATTTATATGACGGGCACGCCTTTTGCACCTGCGTGGCTTGGAAATCCTTTGAGGATAGGACACCTACAACTTACTTTATTGAGCCACAGGACGACCATGAAATTGCTGCTGAGACAGTAGCCGATATGAAATTATGGCTGCTGCCTATGAGAAAAGTCGGAACTAAAATAGAAGGAGATAAAAAATGAATGTCATCTGGGTAGGAGTATCAGCCTTTGTCGGTGCTATGGTGGCAGCAATTCTAGGCTGGCTGGATTCAGGAGAGCCATTTGTGGTCAGAAAGTTCTCAGCCAGTATCGTGAGGGCTTTAGTGGCCGGGGTAGTTTTTGCCGTCGGTTATGCCTACACCAATGGGCTATCCCCAATTGACTTCGGCATTGCCTTCTGTGGCGGTGCCGGCGTGGATGTTCTGGGCAACAGGATTTCAGGCGCTATCAAGGCAGGACTAGCCAAATGAAAAAGAAACACATAATACCAATAGCAATT
>CAZZHQ010000235.1:0-3497 GCA_964654015.1 uncultured Dehalococcoidales bacterium
TTCGTAATTTGCTGAACCGTTTTCGAGAACAAGGAGGTTTGCCTCAGCCACATCCCCTACGTAGATATAGTCACGCAGTTGCTGCCCGTCTTCATAGATAATCGGCGGAAGACCATTAAGGAGCCTCGTGGTGAATATGCGGAGGATGCCGGAATAAGCATTATAAAAGCTCTGACGAGGACCCTGGGTTATGCTATAACGGAGAACTACAGTAGGAATGCTAAATCTTTTTCCTAAGGTTAAGGCATAAAGCTCCTGGGAGTATTTGGAAATGGCATATTGGTTGTTAGGGTTGACCCTTGACTCATCAGTGTGAAGAGGTCTCATACATTCTTGGCAAAGAGGGCATTTTACCTCCCACTCTTCCCTTTCAAGCTGCGAAAGTTCCCGAGGTGGAGAATACTGAAACCCATGGGTAGGACATTCATACTTCCCCTCCCCGTAGACTGCTTGGGAGCTTCCTAAGACTACTTTCTGGATGGGAAGGTGCTCGTTGACGATAACTTCGTAAAGGAGGGCTGTGCCGCCGTCATTTACGAAGGCGAATTTGCTAAAGTCCATAAGATAATCCTGATATGCCGCAAGGTGAAAGACAGCATCTACCCCACGAAGTGTCCTCTCCATGTCGCTTTTGTTTTGGACATCTCCGAGGATAAATTCAACCTCATCAGGAATATATTCTGGCTTTTGTCTTTGGCGGTGAACGGGAGGTTCGAGGCTGTCAAGTATCCGTACCTCATGCCCTTTCTCAAGAAGAAGCTCCGTGGTATGGGAGCCAATAAATCCGGCACCACCAGTAATTAAGACTTTCAACTTGCTGTCCTATAATTGAAAATTACCTTACTTCCATCCTGCTCGAAGCGGAAGGGTAGCTCTCTCAGTCCTTTAAGTGCTTTACGAACTTCATCCTGCCTCTCTTTAGGGCAATAAAGTAGGAGGAAGCCCCCTCCTCCAGAGCCGGCAATTTTCCCCCCGATGGCTCCTGCCTTGCGGGCAGCTTCATAGATCTCATCGATTTTAGAATTGCTTATCTTGGAGGCAAGTTGTTTCTTTAGCTTCCAGCTCCGGTCCAAGAGTTTCCCCAGTTCATCAAAGGCACCCGCAAGGATAACATCCTTTGCCTCAAATGCGAATTCCCTCATTTCGGAAAGTGTTTCAAGACGGTCATTTATATTTGCCTTCTGCTCTGATAAAACTTCACTTGAATTCGTGGCTAGACCAGTATAAAAAAGGAGAAGGTTCCCATTTAGTCTTCTCTTATCTTCAGAAGAAAGCTCAATTATTTCGACCTTAACGCCACTATTGTTGAAGGTGATGAACCGCATGTTCCCGTAAGCAACAATATACTGGTCCTGTTTTCCGATGGGTTTTTTGAGAGTATTTATCTCAATCTGGCATGCCTCTCGAGCTAAAGTTTCCGCTGTTTTGAGTTCACCCTGATAAGCATAAAGGGCTTGAAGTAATCCTACAGTTACACTACTCGATGAGCCAAGTCCAGTCCCATTAGCAGGGACATCAGCAAGGGTAGTTATTTCTATCCCTTTTGCTACTCCTGTTATTCTCATTGACTCTCTTATAAGCTCGTGCTCCAGCTTATCGAAATTATCTACTATTTCTTTTTTTGAGTAGTTCGCATATATCATGTCGTCGAATCTTTCCTTGACGATGACAAAGACGTACTTATCAATAGCAGTGCTGAGGACAGCCCCTCCATGATTCATGTAGAACTCCTCAAAATCAGTTCCACCTCCCAAAAAGCTTACCCGCAGTGGAGTCTGTACTATAATCATTTTCTTTGCTCGTAATGAAATCCAGCTTCCTGAAAAAGCTTTTGTAGCGCACGGCGAGCGAGACGGGAGGGCTCTCCACCTTTTTTCTCCCAACGCTGAACGGTTGAGAGACTAACGCCTATTTCCCGTGCTAAATCCTCCTGAGCCCAGCCATTCTTCTTTCGCAACTCCTTCACCTTTTCCTTAAGCCCTTCCATTATAATCCTTCCTTGCTATATTAGGTAAGTGTGCATCTCACATAGCAAGTAGACGATTATAGGCCATTTGCCGTCAGTTGTCAACATCTCTAAACCGCTCCATTATAGTACAATAGCAAGTCTGGGGTATTATAAACCATTTGTGGACATTTGTCAATAGATGAGATAAATATTGCCATCTGGCAAAATTATGTTTTGTGAAATTTGCTTGTCTTTGGATGACTGTGATTAGTACAGGCGGCACGGCGCTCTAGAGAGGCTACATTGAGAGGCTAATTGGAACTTAATCCTCTTTGGTAACCGTCTTATCAACCTTTGCATATGGAGAGGCACCACCGTTTGGCTTTGGTGATGCCTCTCCTAATTTTAGTCGCTCACCTATATCCGGTTAGTCTATACGTTTATATCCGGTTAGCCTACGTAGTCTCCACCATCTCCACCATAAGAAGTATACAAGCAGTCCAGCTACCGCTGCTGAAGCAAGTCCCACAATCAGCCATATCCACCATGCCAATCCTTCTTCCTCCTCTACTACTGGCGGTGCTACCTCCTCCTCTTCTTCTACCACTGGTGGTACTACCTCTTCCTCCTCTTCTTCTACCACTGGTGGCACTACCTCTTCAACTGGCAATACGACAATGGCAAAGGCGGTAAAGTGGTCTACTGTTGCCGTAACAGTGTTGTTTACGGTATCAACCACCGAGGGAAGTTCTACCCACTCACCGGTATCTTCATCCCATATAGCTATAACCAGGTCTTCTTCATTGACCCCGTTGGGTAGCTCATCAGGGTTATAGTTGAAGGTAATAGTTATCGGTTCGCTAAAGGTAGCCCCGTCTGGGCCAATGTCATAGGTCAAACCGATTATATGGCCTTCTTCTGGCGGTGGCGCTACATCGGCTTCTTCCATCTCAATTATCCGAATCTCGCTAAGAGGCTTGCCTTCTTTAGTGAGACCTTTAGTACCTTGACCGATGGTAACATTAACTTTGTTGTCTGCCGATTTAGCCGTAACATCTCGGGTGAATACACCTTGTGCGTCCACATAAGCGTATACTGGGGTAACACCCGGTTCTGGGGGTGGTGATGGGATATAAGCAGAGATGGTAAAAGTAGGTGGGGTTGGGGTGGTAAGGACTGCACCACCATTGACGTAAACTAGGACCCGTATTTTGTATGTACCTGATGGCCAAGCTGCTGGTGGTGTCCAGGTAATAGTATAGGTTATATCCGTTGCCCCTATGTAGGAGTCATATCCGTAGCCATAACCGAAACCAGTACCGTATTGATATCCCCAGCTACCCGTGTAGTACCCGTATCCATAGCCGTAGCGGGAGGCAGAGGCACGTCCCCACCCGGCCCCAGTGACTGCTGAGACGTTGACACTACCACCAGCCGTTGTGTAGTTCTTAGTCCCTGTAGCTAGGGGTAGATCTGTGAGGCTAACCTTGTTAGAGGAGGTTGTGTGATAAATATCTAAATCGACCTTCGTTATCGGCAGGAGGTCTGT
>CAZZHQ010000236.1:0-3458 GCA_964654015.1 uncultured Dehalococcoidales bacterium
TCTCGCCCACCGCTTTTCGAGAGCGGCACCATCAGCCACTCGGTCACCTCTCCAACTGCCAAAATTGTAGCTAAATTAGCTGCTTTATGAATTCTGCAAACTATACATAAACAATTATTGCTAATAAATTGCTAATAATTATTTTTAATAGTCTCAGTTTTATTAACCTTGTTATTATAGCTGGGGGATATTATCTTATCAAACTGGTTGGCAGCGGCTTCTTGAAGTCCAGGGGCTACATGGCTATATGTATCAAGGGTTATCTGAATACTGGCATGCCCAAGCCTTTCCTGAACAATCTTAGGATGTACGCCTTGCTTAAGTAATAATGAAGCGTGGGTATGTCTGGCATCATGAAGTCGGATAACCTTAACACCAGCACGGGTGGACAGCATGGTCCAGGCACGTGTTATTGTATTAGGACGCAAGGGCTGGCCTTGCGGATCACTGAATATCAGGTCTTCGTCTTTTAATGATCTGCCCAGCTTATCAAGCAATGCCGTCCGATTTTCTTTATAATTTTTTATCATAAGAATAACTGAAGGTGATAATGCTATAGTGCGCCGGCTTCTCTCCGTCTTTGGTTGGGTAAATACATAACTACCGTCTCCATATTTGCCGCCTTGCAGACGATGTAAGGTTCTATTAACCGATATCTGGGCAAACAGGAAATCAATATCCTGCCAGCGCAATGCTAATAATTCACCCCTTCGCATACCGGTAAATAATGCTAAATAAAACAACTCGTAATAGGGGCTGCTCTTAGCAGCTTCCAGGAAACGATTTACATCATATTCGTCCCAGGTTTGCATATCATTGCGCTGTGCACGAGGTATGTCCACGGCATCAGCGATATTGCGGCCAACAAGTCCATGCTTCACCGCCGTTTGTAATGCTTTGTGCAGTACGGTATGGAGATACCGGACTGTAAGCGCGCTAAGCCCACTATTGAGTTTAGCAGTGTAAAGTGACTGAAGGTGATCCGGTCTTAATTGCGTTAAGGTTATACTTCCAAGTGTGGGTATCAGGTGGACACGAGTTATACTCTCATAACGCTCGTAGCCTCTTGGTGACAGGTTAGGCTTGGCATAGTCTAATAACCACTTATTCAGGTACTCAGACAGGGTGATCTTGCCTGGCTTAAGGAAAGTCCCGTTATCAATCTGGTTCAATAGCTCGGAAAGGCGCTTTTCAGCATCTTTTTTAGTACCCTTGACGCTCACCCATTGCTGTTTATACTTGCCGGTTGTAGAGTCCTTCCCAAGGCTGATAGCAATGGAATAGCTGTTCTTACTCCTCTTTTCAATGTGGCCTCTCATGATTAGACTCCTTTATTAACCCATCCGACCAGTCTGTTATGGGCATGCTTGATATCCCTATCAAAGTTTGCCACCTGGGAATAAGTATCCCCTGGGTGTTCTTTGTTCCAGATATTCATCATTTCTCTGCCTTTCATACCCTGATGAGTATGATAGAAAACCCCTAATTCCAGGTGCTTCTTGGTCATAGGACGGTTTCGCTTTTGTCCTTTGGCCATGAGATGGTGCCTCGCTCTCGTATAAATACCTGCTACTTCGTCTGGTGACAGGCGTGGGTTCAATTTGATGGTCACAGTATTGAGTGTAGGATGAAGTGATTGATAGTGAATAGTAGTCTGAGCTAGGGGAAGTAATGGAATTAGCCCGGTGAGAACAAAGGTAGTAGCTTGCGGCTCCTGCCACGTATACCTTCTAGCTAGGTAGCCACTGAGCATTCTTAATTTCTTAAGCATTACATTTCCAGCTTCAGGAACGTGGTATGTCCAATTGTCACCTTGTACAGCGTAGCTTAGAAGCTTAATACGTTCATCAGTATTCATGACGGGGGCGTTATCACCTCTTTCTTTGCTAGCTATGCCATCAATCCAATTCTTGACCTCATCTGGCGATAGTAACTGGTCATGAAGCACATCACGCCGAAAATCAATGACTGGCGGTTCCTTCGCTGCATCGTAAGCCAATATCTCCGAAAGATACTTTAGTCTTATGTCTGGAGGTTCCTTATGCACATCTTTCTCTTTTGACTTTTGCAGGTGAGGCCTGTTGTTTAGCTCTCTATAACGATCCGTCACCACCGATAATTCACCTGTAACGATTGTGTCCTCAACATAAGATTCATCGACCAGTTTTTGCCATATATCCCGGCGAGGTGCCTTACCGATTTTGTGAGTAAGTTCCCGATATACATCTTCATCAGTGTTTAACATCTTATTACGCTCTTATCATGATAATGTACGATTATATTATATAGAGTAATAAATCAAATGTCAAAATATTGGGAGGTCAAGAACAATGGCAATGAATGAAACTAAGGAAAGCCTAGTCTACGATGTGCCTACTGCTGGGAAGCTGTTAAACCTGAGCAGGGCAACAGCATACAGCTTGTGCGCCCAGGGGATTATACCTACTATTCGCTTCGGGAAAAGGCTGGTAGTTCCCCGGAAGGCGCTAGAGGAATTGCTACAGAGCGCCGGGAAACCAAAGGACAATTAAGGAACTGAGGCCAGAATGATGGAACGAAAGAATTTTAAGAATAAGAAACTCAGATGCGTTGATTGCAACGCTACTTTTACCTTTTCCGCTGATGAGCAATTCTTCTTTTGGGCAAAAGGGCTGAGTGAACCAAAGCGCTGCCCCGAGTGCCGGGCGGAGCGTAAAGCGACGATTAACCGGGAGGGCCGGCGCTATGTTTAGACGCTCGGCCATAATCCCCAACCCTATGTGTAGCCTCGAGCAGTGGGATCAGTTTCATCACCGGGATATTGAGTATCTGTCCGACGAAGATTTAAGGACGGAACTCTACAGGCGAAAAGCGGTGATATGGGAACGCCCTGAACTCAAACGGTCATGGCTGCAGGAACGGGTAGAAAAACTCGAGGCTGAGATAAAGCGCCGGCGGAAGAGCAGCGTGTTTTCAAACTACACTGATAATAAGCCCAAACTGGCGGAGGGTGTGAGATTGTGAGCACACCCATTACAAAGGAAGGCATGGGCTTTATAAATTACGCATGGCCGGAGCTTGGGCTCAAGGTAGTGGCCGAACGCTACACCGATGATTGCCGCGCCGAATTGAGTTTTTACTTAGGTGAATTACTCTTGCATAGCAGTGAGGCAAACCTCCTGTCCACCATTTCAATGGATCGCCTGGCCAAAAGGTTAGAAAAGAACTCCCGAGAAATACCCTGGACGGATGTTTTAGAGTATATCAGCGGCAAAACCAAACAGATCATCCGGCGTGGTGAGCCGGCTGTATCTGTAGGGGAAAAACCGAAATCTATGAAAGTAGAGTATCAACTCGCCCCCATACTTGAAAAGAATCAGCCTACCACCATATACGCTCCTGGCAGTTCTGCTAAATCTTACCTGGCGGATTACATAGCTGTAATAGTGCAGCTAAACGCAGCGGGCATTTGGACCCCG
>CAZZHQ010000237.1:0-3457 GCA_964654015.1 uncultured Dehalococcoidales bacterium
TATAACGGTCGCATCGGGCAGACTGAATATAATCACGTCGGACTTTTTTGCCACCTCGGCTGGTGAATCGACTGCTTCAGCACCACGGCTGGAAAGGAAATCCAGTGGTTCTGTATCGATGTCCCAAACGGTGAGCTTGAAACCGGCATTAACCAGATTTAACGCCATCCATTTCCCCATTTTTCCAAGACCAATAAACCCTACGTTTTTGGACATTTACACTCTCCTGATATTAATAAATATTCAGGTATAATAACATCTTTTCTTGAGGAGCTTCAGAATCCAGCTTCTGGAGAGCATATTTTAGGAAGGGACGGTTCAATTTCTTCTCGACCTGGTTTTCTAATTTAGACAACCTCTTCTCCATCAGTTTGATACGCGATTCTATGTCAGATTTTTCGGCATTGTTCTTCTTCGCCATGTCCTTTCCTCCTTCTTTACTGCCTGCATTACGATAATCAAATTGGAGAAAAGGTCAATAGGGATAGGGTATAGAGTTTAGCTGCATATATTGATATTAAGTTACAATACATCAGGGACATTGGGGGTAACTGGAAATGATAGAAAACCTCGAATACGTAAAAAAGCATGGCATCGGGAAGTTCCTGGAAAAGGAAGCGGAAAAATGGCAATGCCATGAATGTGGTGGGGTGATATGCTGTCATAATGGACTGTGCTTTAATTGCAGTCTCGATAAGCTACGCCAAAATAAAAAATACCGATGGGACGAATAGTGAAAAGATCTTTCCACAAACTCACCATTGTTTTAATATGTCTCCTTCTAGTATCAAGTGGTTGTGCAGTTACGAAAGGTGAAGGCTTTGCGATTTATTTAACCAAGGAAGATATTCCCCCTGCCCATATGGAAGCTCTAAGCCATGTAGAGCTTGCGGACCAGTCTATTATCGGAATAAATGACATTATTACGTATAATGAGCAAACCCATGAATTGAAGCTTACTCAGAGCGCTTTTGAGCGTATCTCTAAACTGGAAGTGCCCACCAGCGGAAAGTCCTTTTTAGCCTGCGTTGATAAGAACCCTGTGTATTGGGGTGCTTTCTGGACCCCGATGTCCTCCCAATCATTTGACGGTGTTACAATCTGGAAGCCGTACAGTTCATCAGAGCCTTACATTGTAACCATTGAGCTTGGTTATCCCTCCTCATCTTTTTACGGTGGTGAAGACCCCAGAAATAAACCGGAAATCACAGGTGCTTTTGAGAAAGCCGGCAAATTAATTACTGCCTTAACAATATCCGGGGTATATGGCCTGCCCAGTTCCATGAAAGGGTACGAGCTTTATTCGTGGCAGGAAAACGACGGATGGCACTTTACCCTGACTACCGGCACCAACCGAAATAAGACGCTGGAAGAAATAACTTCCGGCGAATATTTTATATCTGAAACGGGGTGGGTAAATATACACTGTATAGGCGAGGAGGCTATTAAGACCGCCCTTGGCAAGGTTCCGCCCGGTGAACTGGTCAGCTGGCGCGACGGAGCGTTCGTATTCAATGGCGGCATGCTTGCACTCCCGCCGCAGGATATTATCGATAATATTAAAGCCTATGCCATGGGACGCGGTTTAGATTTTTGTGCACCAGCCTTAGGGCAGTTCAAGCAAATAACCTTGATTACAGGCGGCTACGGTTATGAAGTGGGAGATATTGTATTAGTAGATACTCAGCAGGAACCGAAACTAGGAGATATCGTTCAATATGACTGGCGATTAAACAATAGTGACTGCATGGCGATGGGGCCGGGGTTCTATCTTGCGAAAGTGGTCGGGAAGCCAGGAGATGTAGTGAGTTTTGAAATAGATTCCTTTTCCACAAATGGATTTACCGGTTCTTTACCGGCTACTAAACCGATGATGTGGGGAAGTACCAAATACGCGGACGTAGCGAACATGAAACTTATTTTACCGGATGGTGAATACCTGGCGGATAAATGGGTTGGTCAAGAATGCAGCGGCACAGACGAAAACGGCAGTAGTATTCTTTACAATCGATTTACCATTAAAAGTGAAGCGATAACCGGGGTTATTTTGGAAAAGATAGGACACGACCAGGAATTTGAAGATGCCCAAAAAAACATCATTTATTAATGGGATTATTTCTTAGTACTTTGATGCCTATAGTTGAGGGATTCAACCCAATCATCGACCATAATGCCAGGATTCTAATTCTGGGCAGTATGCCAGGTACTGAATCATTAAGAAAAAGCGAATACTACGCTAACCCTAGAAACCAATTTTGGAGAGTAATCTTCTCAATCTTTGATTCGGTGCTTGAAACGTCATACGCGGCAAAGGCTTCTTTTCTAAAAGAAAAGCGAATCGCTCTGTGGGATGTTATAAAACGCTGTAACCGAGAAGGAAGTTCGGATTCTAAAATAACCGAGGTATGTGTAAACGACTTAACATCTCTGCTTTTGACTTATCCGAAGGTAAAACATCTTTGCTTTAATGGACAAAAAGCTTTCAATACTTTTCAGAAAGAAGTAATACTCAATACTCCATCTCAAATTACTCTGACAATGCTTCCGTCTTCAAGCCCAGCCAATGCAAGGATGTCTATAGAAGCGAAAATTAGAAAGTGGGCGATAATAAAGACATTATTATTAGATTGACTATCGAAGATTCTGGGTCACAAAATGTTACTGATCAGAAATTGGGCGCACAAGTATCTAGACCGTCGGTTACAATAGGTAGAACTGTTGAACTGGCTTTCAGCCTAGAGGTAGTCTAAAGGTTTGAGTCTCCTTAAGTAGGTAATTCTAGAGCGGTTAGTACTAATTTAATGAGTGCCACAACTACTAGGGACAAGTTATGATTTTTAATTGTGAGACGAAATGCACGTGTGTCATGTTCAAGCCGTGTAATATGAAATAGCTGACTTATTTACACATCACTTCTTTAGCAGCCTTGTCCACTGTTTGCGGAACTTGTTGACCTTGGGTGAAATAACCATCTGGCAATATACCTGTTCGGGATGTTGGGAAAAGTATTCACTGTGATAGTTCTCTGCGGGATAGAATGCACCCAATGGAGTAACTTGGGTAACTATAGATTTCTTCCATATGTGAGCTTTATTGAGTTCTTCGATGAGTTCCTCTGCAATGGTTTTTTGCTGCTGATTATGGTAGAAAATGGCTGAACGGTACTGTGTTCCCGTATCAGCACCCTGATGGTTCGGTGTCGTTGGGTCATGAACGGAGAAGAAAATCTCCAGAATTTCGCGGTACGAATTCATGGAAGGATTGAAGCTCACCTGTAGTGCCTCGGCGTGGCCAGTCATGCCAGTGCAGACCTGCTCGTAAGTCGGATTGACGGTGGTGCCACCTGTATAGCCGGGTATCACTTCCCTGACACTACCAACTTCCTGGAAGACTGCTTCGATACACCAGAAACAACCACCAGCGAGGGTCGCAACTTCTATTGAGTGAGCATGGTTCA
>CAZZHQ010000238.1:0-3446 GCA_964654015.1 uncultured Dehalococcoidales bacterium
TTACGGTGCCTTCTCGTACTCACTTCTCTTGATGAACCATCTCTACCAACACAGGTGTAAGCTTCGACTTCCTCACGAAGATAAACGTCAGACGCGCGGGTTTCTTCGAGATGGTGAATGAGCGTACAATTATCCATGTCTAAACCTATCAAAAGGATCTTCGCATCCACGTTGGCCAATCGTCCCCAAGGACTGTCTTCTGAACATGGACGAATATCTCGATGATGATCCTTAAGCAAATAGTCTGTATTACAGCCCGTAGCAGCAACTGAATGTGTCGGATGGAGGCTGCGCCGATCGGCAAATTTGAGCCGAAATATCTCGCTTAATACACCCACATTTGATCGAGTTTCGATCTCATGAAAAACCGGTTGAGTGGGAGACACCTCGCGCCATGAAAGCGTAGGAAGAGCGAGTGTCCCGTCCCCAATAAAGGCTAATACATTTTCAAGAAAATATTCTGCCAGAAACCCTTGCCGAGATAACGCAGAAAAGGCCGAGTGGATCAGTATCGTTTTTCCCGGTTCAACCCCAAGTTCGATCAATACGGGCTCTAAAACTCGCTTTGCCTCTTGTTTACCGAGAAAATTACGCCCGGCTAATTTCTCCTCGTCTCGCATCATATTAAACTGTGGCTACGGTTCCTTCAAAATCTGTGTATTTGCCATTGTGCTTGGGTCGTTGTCAAAAAGGCTTATCATCTGATATACGCCTTTTCAACTTTTACGATCGCGTCGACTGTATCCAATACTTCTTGTTCACCATAGTTTTCATTCAGGTACAGATTGAATGACGTATCTCTGATATTTCTGGCGTTTGGCGTATCAAAGTCATTACTTAAATAAGGATGCACCCACGGCCAATCTGCCACAAGATATTGGTAATGTGGATTTAACCCTATGCCTTCAGCAATTACTGCACGTGCAAATGTCGTTTTATCAACCCGGATAGCATCGGTATCGACAACTATCGGATAAATGAAGGGCGAATCATTATCGGTGTAGCCATAAGGTTGGCAAGCTCTACAGCGCTTGCTGACCAGATTTGATATTTGAGCCACATACTCAAGGCGACGGCGACGTGTTTCGTCCAAGCGATTAATTGATGCCAACCCTATTGCACAAGAAATTTCGTCAGTATTGAGGTTCAGCGCCGGGAACAGGTACTGCGCAGGATTACGATCGTCAAAATCCTCACGCCAACGCGGCTTCCCACGATCAGCATGCGCCATCGCTTGCTGATAGATATCTACATTCTTGGTGAAGATGACACCACCCGATGCACCCGTAATGCTTGCCTTACGATACATGGTCGAAAAAGCGGCTACATCGCCAAATGTCCCAACCCGTTTACCTTTCCAAAGGGCGCCGTGCGCTTGACTGCAATCTTCCAACACCTTAAGGCCAAAGGTGTGAGCCATTTCGACAATGGCATCGATCTCTGCCGCTTGACCCAGAGAATGAACAATTAAAATACAAGAGGTATGCTTGGTAATTCGTGCCTCAATCTCTTTAACACCAGTGTTATAGCTACCTACACGGCTATCCACCAACCGAGGAACCAACCGGTTGAGAATAATCGGCGAAAGCGAGCCTGGATCAGTAATAGGTGAAACCAGAACCTCACTGCCTTCTGGCAAATCCAGGGCTGCCAGAGCAATATAAATCGCTGCTGTTCCTGTCGCTACCGCATCAGCATAGCCACCGCCCATCATTGCGCAAAAGGCATCACAGTAGCGCTGTTCAAACGGGCCTTGATAGCCGGGATCAAGTGCCTGTTTGTCGTAGTAGTCCAATGCCTCGGTTATCATCGCACGTTCAGCAACACCTATTGCCAATCGCGCTGGCATAGGTTTGGATCGTACCGGTGAACCACCTTCAATGGCAAGTCTGTTTTCACCCGAAAAATTTATTGTTTGAAACTTAGGATCCATAGGGAGTTTCATTCTTTGCTAATTTGTTGTATACAGTTGCCACTGCTATTTGGTCGAAACGGAACACCAAGACGTTGCGTTGCGTGCAGCCAAACCGCAAATGCATCATATGGCATTACGCGTGGCTGTGCCAACAGTTCAGGGGTGGTGAAAGCCCTCATTTCCCTTCCTTCACCCAGTCGCAGTCGGTTTAGTTCATTACTGTCCAACATCACGATATAATAACGCCGCCAAACCTCACCCAGTCCGCGGAAGCTGAAGTCGAAGGTAAATTCTGTGAAGTACTCCGCGGTATCAATCTCAAGCGCCAATTCTTCCTGCACCTCTCGTTTCAGTCCGACTTCGGCACTCTCCCCTGAGTCCACCGCACCGCCGAAGAGGCCCCAGTGATCAGGGTAGAAAATTCCCGATTTTTGGCTTCGGAGTTGGCAAAGATAGCGCCCGTCTTCCAGAACAATGAGACCTACGACTGCGTTGTCGGGAGTGAGCAGCCCTTCGCCTCCCATAAAGTAATCATTCATTCTGATAGCCGAGCGCAGATTGCCGGAATAGACAGGCCATGGATATTCAATAACTCCTCGTGATTGCCGTAGAAGTGAATGAATTCGTCCTTTAACGAGAAGCAGTCCAACCTGCATTTGGCGCCCATGTCCCAGGCAATCTCTTTGACACGCGAACCCAGCCCACCGTGAGGTACATGCTCTTCCACCACGGCCACCCGGTCATGACTCGCAAGCACTTGCTTTACACCTTCTTTATCCAAAGGCTTGATCGTGTGGCAGGAAAGAACCGAGACCGACTTCCCCTGAGTCTCCAACTGCTTAGCAATATCAAAGGCCATAGCAACAGTAATACCATAAGAAAGAATTGCAACATCTTCACCTTTTTTTAAATAGCGAATTTTCCCTGTTTGGAAAGGCTCAACAGCATTGGCGGTCAGATCCGGTTCCCCCGCTTTACCCAGCCGCATATAAACAGGGCCGGTGCTTTCCGTTGCGCACCATGTCGTCGCTAACCGCATCTCCTCCGGGTCGCAGGGAGCCAGCACTGTCATGTTGGGGATAGCGCCGGCCACTGCTATATCTTCCATAGTGTGGTGCGTACCGCCAAGAGTGGAATAAATAACACCCGCCCCCATGCCAATTACCGTAACAGGAAGATTCTGGTAGCAAAGATCGTCGCGCACCATCTCAAACGGACGATAAAGCGAAAACGTGGCGATGGTGTAGCAAAAAGGTCGCATGCCACGCAGGGCCATGCCTGCCGCAATTCCGATCATGGCCTGTTCAGCAACTCCGCAGTTGATAAAGCGTTTAGGGAAATCTTCTCGAAACTTGACCATGGAACCCGCCGGCGAGATATCTGCCACCAAGGCACAGATGCGGTCGTCTTTGCATCCAATTTCATAAATTACTTCAGCAAATCTATTTCTCATGAGCAAATCCCCTTCAGCTCGGTAATTGCCTGAGCGTACTCTTCCTTGGTGGGTGAGCGATAATGCCAGATTGGTTCA
>CAZZHQ010000239.1:0-3433 GCA_964654015.1 uncultured Dehalococcoidales bacterium
ATTCTAGAGAGACTACTAAACTACTGAAGGATACGCCGGTTACAAACCACTCCAAGGTACCCCGAGGTTCAGAGGATATTGCGCTATCCAAGTCACTTAGGATGTCAAAAGAATTATGGATGACAGTTGCGAAGGTTTCTAGCGAAATCCTGCCTCGTTCTCCTTTAATAACAAATTCCAAATGCTTTGGCATTTCTAACCTCCTGCTTACCCCGTTTAGGGCTCGCAGAAATACACCAAAAAGTATATACTAGATTTGAGTTGAATTTCTAGCACCCGTACTCGTTTATATGATTAGTGACACTTGCCTTCCTTACAAGCTATACAGGCGAGGTAATAAAGTATTTGGCTATGGAATAAAGTTCATGCCCCATAAAAGTGGTCTGATTCTACAACTATTATCGGGGACATACAAATGGCTAAATAGCCTATGAAAATTGGCTCCCAGCGGTAGGAGCCCACGCCTCTACAGACGCTGCCACCTTTGTCGGGTGACCAACCGAACTCCAGGAGCCTTTTACACTAAAAATAATATTACTCAAATATTAAATATTTGTCAATTTTCCGAATTGAATCATCTAAAATCAAACCGAAGGGGAGGTTGTTAAATCATATAAAATCGAACCGAAGGTGTTTAAGATAGGGCCTGGTTATTACTCTAAAGGAGGTTAAGCCAGGCTATGGAGAGGATGGACATGCATGCGAGGGATGAATATCTGAAGGTAATAAGGGAGAGGTACTTTGCTGCCGAGACCAAGAAGGGTAAGTCTCAGATTCTTGACGAATACTGCGGTAACACCGGGCAATCGAGAAAATATGTTATTACAAAGATACATAGTCCAGATTTCCATCCCAGGCAAAGGAAGAAGAGAAAAGAGACTTATGATGGCCAGGTCAAAGCTGCCCTAGCAAAGACATGGGAGGTCTTTGACTATCCTTGTGGACAGAGGCTCAAGCCTGTTCTGGAGATAGAGGTGGATAGATTGAGAGAGTTTGGCGAGCTTATGGTATCGGATGAAGTTGCTTGGAAGTTAAAGAGGATGAGCTCAGCCACCATTGATAGGAAGCTCAAGCATCAAAGGGAGGCGTTACACCTTTTGAGGCGTAAAGGTGGCCCTAAACCAAATTATATTTTAAGGCAGAAGATTCCCATAAAGCTTACCGAGTGGGACAGCTCCATAGTGGGCTATTCAGAAATAGACTTGGTGATGCATTGTGGCTCCTCTACACTGGGGGAATACGTAAATACTCTGAGCAGCACCGAGATATCCTCGGGATGGTGGGAAGGAGAGGCGATCATGGGCAAATCGCAGGAGCATAGTTTCTGGGCTGTGAAAGAGGTAAGGAAGAGGACACCCTTTGACTGGAAAGGCATAGATTCTGATAACGGGACGGAATTCATCAACCAGATCTTGTACAAGTATTGTCAGAGAGAGAAGCTGGAATTTACCAGGTCAAGGCCATACAGGAAGAATGATAACGCCTATATTGAGCAGAAAAACTGGACCCATGTGAGGAAGATATTCGGCTATCTGAGATACGATGCTTACGAAGAGTTAGCTATCATGAATGACCTTTATCACAATGAACTGCGGCTGTACAAGAACTTCTTTCAGCCAGTGATGAAGCTAGCCAGCAAGGAGAGAATAGGTGGCAGGATAAAGAGGAAATACGAACTCCCGAAGACACCATATCAGAGGCTGCTGGAATCGGGGCAGATCCGAGATGAGGTAAGAGATGAACTCAATGCTATCTACCTCAGCTTAAATCCCGCCCGACTCAAGAGAAATATTGATGCTAAATTAGACAGGCTGTACGAGGCTTATGCGAGGAAGGATAGGGCTCAGCAAGTTAATCCACACAAAAGATTATCATCTCATTCGGTAAGATTTTATATGATTCAACGACCACCAGTTGGGTTAGCTACTTAAATGATTTGACACGGGGCTCTGGACAAAGCTAACAAAAAAAGCTATGATTATACAGTTGAACGCTGTTGAATTTGGCACATTCATCCGGAATAACCAAGGGTTGTAATTCTAGATTATGGAAATTAACTGGCTAGGGCATTCCTGTTTTATTATCAGAGGTAAGAAGAAAACTATCATTACCGATCCCTGTCATCCTGACCTGGGCTACTCTTTAGGCAAACCTGAAGCAGATATAGTGACTTTAAGCCACTTTCATCCCGGCCATAGCTACATCGAAGGTATAGCCAATAGCCCCAAGCAAGTAAATGGCCCCGGGGAATACGAGACAGGAGGTATATTCATCACTGGAATCGCATCTTTCCACGACGCTAAAAAGGGCGATATTAAAGGCAAAAATACCATATACCTTATAGAGCTAGACAGCATGACCTTATGCCACCTGGGCGACCTGGGACACCGGCTAACTCCACAATTGGTAGAGGAAATAGGTGTCATAGACATTCTATTTTTACCTGTAGGGGAAGTATCCACTATCTCTATCGACATAGCCCTGGAAATCGTGGGACAGCTAAATCCCCATATAGTGATTCCCATGCACTACAAGACTGATGCGCTGACCGCCAATCTCCAGCCCGTGGATAAATTTCTCAATAAAATGGGAAGCCGCGAGTCAGAAGCAAAACCAAATCTTTCAGTTACTAAGTCCTCACTGCCCGATACCACACAAGTCATAGTTCTTGACTACCCACGAAGCCTTTGACAAGACTCACATGCCCCTTCTACAATAGGCACTGAAGTTATGAGCTTGCCAGGACAACTCTATAAATTGCAGCAGTTCGATAGCGAACTACAAAAGAACAAACAGCTTGCAAATGAGATTAATCATCAGTTGAATGAAAACAGCGCTTTAGTAGCAGCCCAATCTGAGTTAACCTCACAAAAACAGCAGCTACTGGATACGGAAAGAAGACGGAAGGATACCGAGTGGGAGCTAGAGAACTTACAAGAGAAAATCAAACACGTGGATAACCAACTTTACGGCGGCACAGTTAAGAATCCCAGGGAGCTGGTTAACCTCAAGCATGAATCTGAAAACTTAAAAAGAAAACTTAGCACCAAAGAAGATGAGCTACTAGATCTGATGAGCCAGGTAGAAGAGATGGAAGCCAGGGTAAAAGCCAGTACCAAAGAGCTTGAAGGATTGCAGCAGGAGTGGCAACAGAAACAAGAAATACTCAAACAAACGAAAACCCAAACCGAGGCTGAGCTTGCCAGCCTCAATGAGAACCGTAAAGAGCTAGCACAGCAAGTCGACTCCGAGGCTCTCAATGTTTATGAGCAGATTAAGCTAACAAAAGGACAGGCCATAGCCAGGGTGGAGCAAGGAAGATGCCAGGGGTGTCATATCAGCTTACCAACAAATCAATGGCGAAAAGCTAAAGCCGGCGACCTGGTCCGCTGCAGTAGCTGTAACAGAATACTTTACGTAGAATAGCACTGAA
>CAZZHQ010000240.1:0-3417 GCA_964654015.1 uncultured Dehalococcoidales bacterium
AAGGCTTAGTAGAGGACAAACAAATACCTCCCATCTAATTTTGGATACTGGTATTTCCAGGAGAACGCTGGAGCGCGACCTATCCTTACTGAAGAGCGAAGGGTTGGTTAGATTCGCGGGCGCAGCTAAAACAGGTGGGTATGTTCTGACTGAAAAAGGCAAAGGCATTATCAAGAGTCGAACCGAGGGCAACAGCAATGGAAGCTAAAGTGTCTGAAATGGTGAGCGGAGAAAAACCTCAGGAACTCTCTACTCTTCCCATTGGCTGGGTGTTGACGAGTGTTGGCTATATAGCTGATCTTATCAGAGGAGTATCATATCCAAGAGAAGAATCATCCAAGGAAGCCCAAAATGGATATGTCCCCATATTAAGGGCCAATAACATTGACGGTGAGTTGAACTTCAAAGACCTAGTCTATGTTTTGCAGAAAAGGGTAAAGCATGAGCAATTTGTTCGAGCCTTTGACATTATAATTGCTATGTCCAGCGGTAGCAAAGACCTTGTTGGAAAAGCTTCACAAGCGAAGTTTGCCTTTGAAGGAGGCTTCGGCGCTTTTTGTGGATTAGTGAGAGTCACGCCAGCGCTCGACAGAAAACTTGTAGGCTTCTTTTTCCAAAGTTCAATTTACAGAAAGCAAGTCTCACTACTTTCAAGTGGTGTCAACATCAATAACCTTCGCAGAAGTCACATTGACTTGATGCCTATCCCCTTTCCTCCCCTCCCTGAGCAACATCGCATTGTGGCCAAAATTGAAGAGCTTTTCACCAGGTTGGATGCTGGAGTAGATGCATTAAAGAAAATAAAGACACAGCTTAAGCGCTACCGACAGGCGGTTTTGCGGGATGCTTTCGAAGGGAAACTTACCGAGGAATGGAGAAAAGCCCACAAAGGGGAACTGGAGCCTGCCTCTGTGCTCCTGGAACGCATCAAAGAAGAACGCCGGAAAAATACCAAAGGCAAATACAAGGAACTGCCGCCGCTGGACACATCTGATTTGCCCGAGTTACCAGAAGGTTGGATGTGGATAAGAGTTGGAGCAGTTAGTGAAGTGATACAGTATGGAACTTCCGAAAAGACAAGTAAGGATCACTCAGGCATTCCTGTTTTAAGAATGGGAAACATTCTTGATGGAAAACTTGTTTTTAAAGATTTAAAACACTTTCCTGTGGACTGGCCTCAATTAAATAAATATATTCTTCGGGATGGGGACGTTCTGTTTAACAGAACAAATAGCGCGGAATTAGTGGGGAAAACAGCAGTCTACAAACGCTGTCATCCTGCAGCATTATTTGCTTCTTATCTCATACGGGTTAAGGTAAATAAGAAAGCCTATATCCCAGACCTGCTATCTTTTTTCATAAACTCAATTACTGGCCGACAATATATTGCTTCCGTTGTCTCTCAACAAGTAGGTCAGGCCAATGTAAACGGAACAAAGTTATCTCTAATGCCAATCCCTCTTCCCTTATTCACTGAGCAACACAAAATCGTTGAAGAAATCGAACGCCGCCTTTCGATAGCTGATGAGATAGAAAAGACTGTTGACCTGAGCCTGAAGCAAGCAGGAAGATTACGTCAGAGCATCCTGAAGCGAGCCTTCGAAGGTAAGCTGGTTCCGCAAGACCCCAGTGATGAACCAGCCGGAAAACTGCTGGAACGAATCATGGAAGAGAAATCAAAGCAACAAGCCAAAACTAAAACACCTGAGAGGACCAGGTAAAAGCCCACAAAATGCAAGATGAAACGGCAATTGAAACAACCTGGCTTAAATATGTTTGAAAGGATAATGTTGGTATGACAAATGAATCATCTGCAATTGTCTCAAAAGTGTGGAACTACTGCACCGTGCTCCGCGATGATGGCGTAAGCTACGGCGATTATGTGGAGCAGCTAACCTACCTTCTATTTCTGAAGATGGCTGATGAACAGACCAAGCACCCTTTCAATAAACCTTCGATCATTCCCAGAGGCTTTGATTGGCAAAGTATGCTGGAGAAGGATGGAGCTGCATTAGAAGCTCATTACCGTCTCGTCCTTGAGACCCTGAGCACGGCGAACAGCATGTTAGGCATTATCTTCCGAAAATCTCAGAATAGAATTCAGGACCCCGCCAAACTGAAGCGCCTCATCGAGCTTATCAATACCGAGATATGGGTCGGATTAGACATTGATGTTAAAGGGGAAATATATGAAGGACTTTTGCAGAAGAATGCCGAGGATACTAAGAGCGGCGCCGGGCAATATTTCACCCCAAGGGCACTAATTAAGGCTATCGTTGAGGTTATGAAACCTGAGCCAGGGATGACTATTTGTGACCCTGCCTGTGGCACCGGTGGTTTTCTGCTCGCTGCCCACGACTATATCTCTAATTATCAACTGGATATTGACCAGAAAAAGTTCCTTAAATTCCAGGCTCTCAAAGGAAAGGATATCGTTGACGGGGTGGTCAGGCTCTGCGTGATGAATCTTTACCTTCATGGAATTGAGACTCATGTTGAAAGTGGAGATAGTCTCATAGCTGACCCCGGTGACCGTTTTGATATGGTGCTCACTAATCCCCCTTTCGGCAAGAAAAGCAGTATCACCATAGTCAATGGCGAAGGAAAAGCCGGCAGGCAATCGCAGGTCTATGAACGCCCGGACTTCTCAGCGACCACATCGAATAAACAGTTGAATTTCCTGCAGCATGTAAAGACGTTAACGAAGATAAACGGAAGGGTTGCCATCGTCATACCCGATAACATTCTTTTTGAAGGTGGTGCTGGCGAGACGGTGCGAAGGAAACTGCTTTACGAGTGTGATGTTCATACCCTGTTGCGCTTACCCACAGGTGTATTCTATGCCCAGGGAGTTAAGGCAAATGTCCTCTTTTTTGATAGGAAACCAGCCAGCGAAAAACCCTGGACGGAGAAACTCTGGATTTATGATTTCAGAACAAATATGCACTTCACCCTTAAAACCAATACACTGCGTTATGAAGACCTTCAGGACTTTATCCAGTGCTACAATCCACAAAACCGACATGAAAGAGCAGAGACTGAGAGATATAAAGTTTTCACCTACGAAGAATTGCTGCAACGTGATAAGGTAAACCTTGATATATCCTGGTTGAAGGATGAAAGCCTTGAGGATTCCGCCAACCTTCCACCTCCAGATGTCCTCGCACGCGAAATCGCCGATAATCTTGAAGCTGCCCTGACACAATTCAGCAGCATTTACCAGGACCTTGAGAAAGAATAGTCTTTCGATAGGATGATGTTTCTCCCGCCACGTTTCACAATTTCGCAAGCATCAAAGCCATTCATCTGGCTGGCAGGTTGAAATCCCCTTCCAGTTTGCAATAGAGTCACCTGTCTGTAAGAATATACGCCTACTTCTGGCAGCACTACCAGCTTCACTTGCTTCCAGTACAAATA
>CAZZHQ010000241.1:0-3411 GCA_964654015.1 uncultured Dehalococcoidales bacterium
GTGGAAGGCACGGGCAGAAAGATAAAGTTGCTTCATAGCCGCCTTGAGCAGGCTCTGTGCCGCTTCTTCCGCATGACAAAACTCCCTGACCTCCGCCGGCGTCATCTCGGAATTACAGGCCAGTTTAGTTCCATCAAAGCGCTCACGCTGCTGACAACGGGCAGCTTCGACCCTGGCTCGAACTTTATCCGATTTTTCCCCTAACCTGTCGTCGGCCAGTTTTTCGTAGTCAATATGAGGCACCTCAACAAATATATCAACCCGGTCAATGAACGGGCCGCTGATACGCCTCTGGTACCGGGAAACCAAGCTGAGAGGGCAGCTACACTGCCGAAAAGGGTCGCCATAGTAGCCACAGGGACATCCGTGAAGAAAAGAACTGCACCATTCGACGAGTGATTGCATTCCCCTCTGGACGGAGACACGGACAGAAGTGATGAAGAATGTAAGTTCTGTTGATACGGATTCGAAGCGCTTCTTCAATAACATTAAACTACAAGACGAAGTATGCAATTTCCATCTTGCTCATTGTAACAAATTCCTATCTAATTCTGCAATCGCTTCGGCTGATACTAACCTATATTTAATGCTGAACCAGATAAACAATAGAGCCTATGGCAGAGGGAGGAGTCGATAGAATGGCTAATCGCTTCCAAGTCAACCAGCATCGCCTAGCCTACAGCTTCATCGCCAGCCGCGATGGGGAATATTGCCTCATCTGTAAACGCGGCCCCGGGAAGGTAAAGCTGCAGATAGACCACGCTGACAACAATCCTTCCAACTGGGAAGCGGACAATCTCCATCTCCTCTGCCAGACGCACAACCTCCAACTCCGGGTTGTACCGGTGAAAAAGAAGCTCCGTACCATCCGCTGGCATAGTGCTAAAAATGTGTGTGTGAGAGAAAAAAGGTATGGAAGCATAAGCACCAAGGTAGCTAAAGATACTATAGACTACCGATCCGGTAGTGTAGAGATGAAAGCCAATAGTATGTTCGAACCGGTATTCACCGAATGGCTATTGACTAATCTGCCCATAGTCAAGGACGAAGCTAAATACTCTGGGGCCCAGATAACCGGCTGCAGTCCCATGACCTGCGAACGGTACTTGAAGAAGCTAGTTTCAGCGGTAGGCCCCCTGTGGGTATTCAAAAACGCCATGGGGATTGCTACCGTTGATTTCAAGCCTGAGCTTAAGCAGGTTCCCACTGACATCTTGGAACCGAGCAAAAAACGTGGCCGCAATGCCGCTTTATATATTAAGCCTGTAACGGGAAAGAGGAAATGAGATGGTCTTGTGATAGGCCCTTAAGAGTGTACATTGAGAATTGCTGTTCGCTCAGTGAGATGGCGCAAAAGGTACAGAGTAAGAAAATGAAACAACCGATTCGGGCTTTTAATCAAGGTGCATGGAGGTAGTCGATGAGCACGCAAACTGCTATTACCCTGGAGTACATTGAAATAGGTAAACTGAAACCCGATCCAGCTAATCCCAGACATATTGATGATCGAGAACTGGAAGTCCTTACCCGTAGCATCCGCGAGTTCGGGCTGATAGATCCGATTATTGTCCGAAAGGAAGACTGTATCGTTATCGGCGGACACCAGCGGCTTCTCGCGGCACGACGACTCGGCTACAAGACAGTACCGGTAATATTTGTGGACTTATCACTAGATCAGGCACACCTGCTGAATATCGCCCTGAATAAGATTTCCGGTTCTTTTGACCAGGAGCTTCTGGCTAGACTTTTAAGTGAGCTGAAAGAGGTACCGGAATTGGACCTTACGCTGTCGGGTTTTGGGGAGGACGAACTGAAGGAGCTTCTGAAAAGTCTTGACGCCAGGGAGAAACGAGAACGGTTTGAAAACTTCGATCTGGAGGAGGCAATAAAAGCTGCCCAGAGCGCCCCTGTTGCCAAACTGGGCGATGTATGGCTATTAGGTGAGCATCGCTTGGGATGCAATGATTCGACGGATTCTGAGGCACTACAGCGTTTGATGGGTCAGGAAAAAGCAGCCATGGCGTTCACAGACCCGCCTTACAATGTTGACTATGGTAATCACGGTGGAGCGCCGAAGACGGGCAATCGTTCCATAGCCAACGACAACCTCGGGGACGCTTTCGAGCCGTTCCTGGAGAAAGCTTGTCGAAACATTCTGGAGTTCACGGACGGAGCCGTATATATCTGCATGTCATCTTCAGAACTCCATACCTTACAAAAAGCTTTTATATCGGCGGGCGGGCACTGGTCAACCTTCATCATCTGGGCTAAGAACACATTCACAATGGGACGTTCTGACTACCAACGCCAGTACGAACCAATCCTTTACGGGTGGAGAGAAGGTACCAAGCATTACTGGTGCGGCAGTCGTGACCAGGGCGACGTCTGGCAGATTGATAAGCCAACGTCCAATTCATTACATCCAACAATGAAACCTCTGACTCTTGTGGAACGAGCCATAGGGAATAGTACCAACCCAGGGAACAGAGTTCTGGATGTTTTTCTAGGATCAGGAACTACACTAATAGCCTGCGAGAGGACGGGAAGGACATGTTACGGCAATGAGCTTGAGCCTCTGTATGTAGACATTGCCCGGATGCGCTGGGAAGCCTTTACCGGACAGAAAGCTACCAGAAAGGAGGTTTCGAAATGACGAAATATCCAATAACCGAACACACACTATTGCCAGATGGTGTTACGTTGGCCGGAATAATCAGAGAAAAAGGATCAAAAAGCCAGCATGATAGCTTGACTTCCCAGGCATTTAGAGTGATGTATGAATCAGTAAGTACTAAGGAGGTAAACAATGCCAATAGAGAACAGAAACCTGAAACCTGGGACTCACCTAGTAGGTCGATACCACAAGCAGACCTACACTTGCGAGGTGGTAGAGGGCGAGGGTGGCAAGCTTTGCTATCGACTAACGGATGGTCAGCAATTCAGGAGCCCATCGGCGGCAGGGATGACCATCACGGGACATGCTTGCGACGGATGGGTCTTCTGGAGCGTTCAGACTACCCAGACTGCTCCTGCACCAGATGCCGAGCAGACAGAGGCACAAACGGAGCCTGCAACAGAGAGTATCCCAACTGCCGAAGAACCAACCCCGGCGAAAAAACGGACTATCTTCCGTGCACCCAACCAGAAAGGAACTGGAAGCCAAACTCGCTGGTACTGCCAAGAATGCGGCAAGAGTTTCTTGGCCGATATGGGGGTGTTACCCAAGACCTGCCCGCAGGGACACCAAGCAACCTAAGCCAACAGGTCAACCGAATAACGATCCGAAGACAGGCTCCGGCAAAATGGGGCCTGTCTCTCATTCCGGTAACAGGGGTAACCAACCCCCTTGTAAGCAGAGTGACGTGCCCCCCTAAAACGATACCAGGTATAATCTCACAAAAGGGGGAATAA
>CAZZHQ010000242.1:0-3403 GCA_964654015.1 uncultured Dehalococcoidales bacterium
TCATCGAGAGGCTGTGGCGGTCAGTGAAATATGAGGAGGTATATCTGAAAGCATATCAGGATGGCAGAGAAGCCAGAATCGGTCTCGGTAACTACTTCCGATTCTACAACACTGAGCGTCCCCACCAGACCCATAGTTACCGGACACCGGCTGAGGTGTACACATCAACCCTGGTAGAATCAACTAATGAAGGTATGGTAGAATCCTTGACATCAGACCCCTTAAGGATAGCGGGACCCAATCTTAATATCGCCCCTATCCTGTCCTAACAATGGGGTCCACCTCAAAGAACCGTTAATGCCTCAAACTATCCTCAAACCTCACTGACCTAGTGTAGCGTTCTACCATAGCTATTCAGTCTCTTATACCTACCCACTAGCCAGAACCACTTCCCTCTCGATTGTCGTAACTACATTCTGCACGCCCAAAGATTCATCACTAGTTGACATTGACTACAATGATAACTAGGATAATCTTACGATTAGAGTATTTTGGAGGAAGATATGACAAGTAAAAAACATTTCACTGCTGAGGAAGCTAAACGAATAGGCGAGACACTTGGTATCGACTGGGGTAAATATGATGTTGAGCAATATAGAATGGGTCTCGATGTCGAGTTAGAGCATGGTCTAATAGACCCACATACAAATGTTACCAACGATGACGCAGTAATTACTGGTAAAATCGCCTTAGCTCATCTTAATGAGTTTCCAGATTACTACACCAGACTGGACAAGATGGAAAAAGAGGCTGAGGGTAAACCATAAAAGAGGAGAATATATGGATAGAATTACCCTAGGATTAATCTGTGGGTTAATCCTAGGTATCATAGATGTGCTCATAATGCTACCGATAAAAGTAGCAGATAAACGTAAGAGGATAGAATCTTTAGCGGCTGCTTTCATTGAACGCTTTATGTTGGGGTTTATTATTCCAAATATTAGCATCGGTCTTCATCCTATAGCTAGTGGAGCTTTGTTAGGCTTGGGATTTAGTCTCCCAACGGCAATAATCGCCCGTGCTTATGCTCCAACAATCGGACTAGGTGTCGTTGGAGGTGCTATTATTGGCTTTATCACTAATTTAGTATTGTTTTAATCTTAAACCTAAAAAATAAATATATTAGGGCCAGAGGTGAGCATCATGCCACAAGAAGAGAAATCACAAGGGAAAACTTCAGCCGAAAACTTTGGTGAGTTAATAAAGGCATTTGGCAACGCTGTGGGAGAAATATTTAATGACCCTAAGCTAAAAGATAAAGCTAAAGAATTTGCAGAGAGTGCCACTGAGTCAGCAAAACTCTTCGGAAGCAGGTTCAAGGATGAGGAAGTCAAGGCTAAGTTTGGAGACGTGGGAAAAGCAGCTCAAGATTTTGGGAAGAGTGTAGCAGATTGTTTCAAAAAAGATGATAACAGCAAATAGAGAAAATCCTCTTTATCGGGAAGTTCGATATTTCCGTCAGGAGGTCGAAATGGCAGTTGAAAAAGTAGGCGAGAAATACAAATGCAACGTATGTGGTAACGAGGTAGTGGTGACTGAAGTAGGTGGTGGCACGCTAGTGTGCTGCGGTCAAGATATGGAGAGAATGGAGTTGAAAACTCCAGAAGTAATTAATCTACCCGATGCAGAGGGATAACTAGCAGGCCAAACTTTCAAAAGTAAAAAGCATACTGAATGAGAACAATACTTAGGAGTAATTGATATGCTAAGGCATTTCTCTTTTATTCTTTATTTAGCTATTGCATTTCTGGTAGTCTCTGCTATTGCATACTTCATTCATTACCTCATATTTCGTGATGTTTACCATATCTTTATATATATGATCGGCGACCTTGCCTTTTTGCCTCTTGAGGTTCTACTAGTAGTGCTTATCATTGAGCGTGTCCTTGCACGCCGAGAGAAACGGGCTAAACTTCAAAAACTCAATATGGTAGTAGGTGCATTTTTCACACAAGTTGGCAATTACCTGCTCAATAATCTTCTTAAACACTTTGATAACCAAGCCGATATCTCCGAGCACCTGAACATTACAGATAGCTGGACTAATAAAGAATTTCGTATAGCTGTGAATTATGCCTATCATCTTAGTGTTGAGCTTGATTGCAGCAAGGTAGACCTGGAAGAGCTTAAGGCGTATCTTTCTCAAAGACGTGAGTTCATATTAACCCTGCTAGAAAATCCTAGTCTACTTGAGCATGACCGTTTCACTGATTTGCTGTGGGCAGTTACCCATCTTGACGAGGAGCTTGAGGCCAGACCATCAGTCAGTGATCTCCCTAATAATGATTTGGAGCATATTGCTGTGGATATCCAGAGGCTATATGACAATCTCGCCAGTGAATGGCTAGATTACGTTGAACACTTAAAAACACACTACCCTTTCCTTTACTCATTAATCCTCAGAACACATCCTTTCCAAGAACATCCGTCCCCACTGTTTACTTAGATGGAAACTCATTAAGTACAGATATGGAGCCAGTAGCTAATAAAAAGGGGAAGCACCTTTGCTTCCCCTAGCTTTGTCTTAGTAGCGGGAGTTGGATTCGAAGGGGACGAAGGACGGGAAAGTTGACAACTAAGGTAACGAATCAATTAAGCAGTATTGATTCCAAAATCAAGAATAAGAAAGGGAGGGATTAATGGCAGTCCATGAGGTCACCATCGATAAGGTACCCCGGTTGCTTGTCGGTGGAAATAATTTAGTTTTTGAAGTCAGAGAAGAGGGAAATAAATTAGGTATTTTAAAGCATTTTTTTGACAGAGAATATATCTAAAAAATGGCAGGTAAAGTGGCAAGCGAAGAAGGTGAAGCTTACATAGTACCGTGTGAAATAGATTTTAAATTTGGAATTCTGAAGAAAGACAAGATTAATACATTTACTAATAGGCCAAAATAGTCACATGTTTATCGATTTTTAACTTCGCCGACTCTAGTGTCACCGGAATTTCTTGCCAGAATGCTAAGTATTTTATGCTGTAACCTTAGAAGAGACTAGGTATAAACCCGCTTGACGGGGTATGGTATTACCATATATCATAAGAAAGAAAGGAGGTGATGCTATATGGTAGAGCCCGAAAGGGGGAGCGTTAGTAAAACGCATGATAAAAAGCTAAAGAGAAACCTTGTCTCCATAAAATAAAAGAGAAGATGTAAGGTTTTTTTATACTCTTTTATGGAGACAGAAGGATATCCTGAATAAGAAGGAGAATTATAAGGTCGATGAAAAGAAAACTAACTAAGATTTTTGGGGTGAGCCTGACGTTGGTGATGGTCCTCAGCCTGATGGTCGCCTTCGCACCAGTGGCTACTGCTGCTGACTACGAGGAAAACGACTGGGGCGAGTGGGGTTGTCCTGCCCCCAATAGTGATACCACTTGTTAAGTCGTAACCATAGTTAAAACA
>CAZZHQ010000243.1:0-3401 GCA_964654015.1 uncultured Dehalococcoidales bacterium
AGTACCCGAGGGCAACGAGACTAATAACGAGAAGGAGGTCACTTTCTCAGGAGCAGTTCTCTCCGATCTTATCATTCAGGATATCACCTGGGCTCCTACAAGCCCTTCTGCAGGAGAGACCGTCACCTTCACCGTCACCATCAGGAATCAGGGCCCGGGTAATACGGTATCATCTACAGTCAGATACTATATCGATGGCTTATATTTGACTTACGACTCTGTGTCTTCAATACTTGTCGGCAGCACGGCAATAGAGACCTTCACCTGGAACGCTGTACCAGGAAGCCACACCGTCACGGTGGTTGCGGATTATGATAATACTGTATCCGAGAGTAACGAGACTAACAACGAGAAGGAGGTCATTTTCTCAGGAGCACTTCTCTCCGACCTCATCGTTCAAGACATCACCTGGTCACCGACAAGCCCTTCTGCGGGAGAGACCGTCACCTTCACCGTCACCATCAGGAACCAGGGCCCAGGTAACGCCGTATCATCTAAAGTCGGATACTATATCGATGGCCTATATCTGAATTACGACTCTGTATCTTCAATACTTGTCGGAAGCACGGCAACAGAGTCCTTCACCTGGAGCGCTGAGCCGGGGACGCATGCCATAAAAGCAGTGGCCGACTACACAAACACAGTACCCGAGGGCAACGAGACTAATAACGAGAAGGAGGTCACTTTCTCAGGAGCACTTCTCTCCGACCTCATCGTTCAGGATATCACTTGGGCTCCTACAAGCCCTTCTGCGGGTGAGACCATTACCTTTACCGTCACCATCAAGAACCAGGGCGCCAGCGCTGCCGTGTCTTCTTATGTCTATTACTTTATTGACGGAACCGAGAAGGGTTACAGCTCCGTATCTTTGTTACCTGTGGGCAACACGGTGACAGAGACCTTCACCTGGAGCGCTGAGCCGGGAAGCCACACCATCAAGGCGGTTGCGGATTATGATAATAAAGTTCCTGAGACTAATGAGACCAACAATGAGGAGCAGGTTACCTTACTAATGTCGTAAATGTGTAGCCGACTTGTAAATACGACAAAGTGTATGCGTGTTAACAATGCGAAATATAATGGTATTCATGTTTCCACTTGTGCAACACCAAGATTTGACATCTTTGGCGGATCCTATCCTTAGGAAAGAACAAGGTCCACCACAGGTAACGGTTAAGGAGTAGAGGTTCTCTTTCAGAGAGGCTTACAATGAAGTGTAGGAAGTGTAGAAACATAGTTCCACCCAGTTTCAAGTTCTGTGCATACTGTGGGGGTTCCTTATCAACACCCCCGAAGCATCAAGTATATACAGCGACTTCCGGAGCTTCATCTGGAAGAAAAGCTGATCTCCGTTTGTCTGGTGTAGGAGCCTTGCTTGTAATAATACTTGCCACTGTGCTCTTCTCTATTTTTAGCAAACAAGAGGGAGATAATCCTATAGCACTAATTTTTACAATAATGGCCCTCTTAGCCATCTCAACAAACACTTGGACAGAATTGAAAGGCGAAGAATTTAACTTCGGCTGTGGCCTGCTTGCTTGGCCTACTCTTTTGGCTTATTTCGTCTCCCATCGTATTCATTTTGTATTGCGGAGACATTCCTGAAGAATAAGGACTATTCATGAGATGTACTAATTGCGGAAACACTATACCTCCTAATGTAAAGTTCTGTGCATACTGCGGAGCGGTGGCAGGAGCACCCACACCAGTCTCCAAACCGCGTCGCGGCTTGCCAACCTGGCTAAAGTGGATTATTGGTCTGCTGGCAGTCCCGGGACTCGTGGTAGTGGTAATGATGATAGCAGTATTGTCGAGGTTATCTACGCCAATTCCATCCCCATCACCTCCGCCAAATCCGTCGCCTCAAACGATCACCCTCCCTGATGGATCATCTTACGCTCGCAATGACCTTCCAACTTCACCCTCAGGGCAAATTGTTTTCTCTCTTGCCAAAGATAGTAGCTCGGGAATTTATGTTGCTGACTCCGATGGTACTAATATCACGCGATTGACCCCGGAAGATATGGTTGATTGGTGTCCATGCTGGCTTCCAGATGGATCAAAGATAGTGTTCAGTTCTCTTGTTTCTACTGAGTATGGTTCAAGTTTCAGAATCTTTATGATGAATCCTGATGGAACCGACCGAACTGAATTGGTTTTTGATGCTAAAAAACTGGGCATTTATGACTACGATCATATTGCTCCTCTAGTAAATCCTCAAGGTAGTACCATCGCATTTGTGGTAAAACTGCGGGAGGGGATGAACCTTGCTATTTACACAATGGACATCCTCAATCTCAATCGCAATATGTATGAGGTACACCAACTTACACAATGGTACGAGTTTAGTTTAGCCTTTGCCTGGTTATCAGCTTCGGAGATAGTCTATACTGCCCTTCGTTGGGATTTCCCACTCCCACCTATTGACGAAAATTTCCGCCTCCATCTTGAAAATGCAGATATTTATGTCGCCAATTTATTTAGCGGATCTAGAGAATATGTATTAAACCCACCACCAGAACTCCTGGAGGGTAAGTACGTTAGAGTTCTCCCTGTCTATGAATACGGAGATGTTAAAGATCTGCGAAGCGGTAGGATAGAAAATTTGTCAAAAGTTTAGGGACATCCTCAAGCCAAACTGCTTCACCTACTTCAACAGCATCACGTAGTCAAGAAACCACCCTAGTTATATCCCCTCAACAGTCATCGCTTTTAAAAATTCACGCTTGTTCGTCGCCTCCAGGGATAAATAACCCTCACTTGAAAGCAAATCTCCAGAGATGGATCAAAGAAAGTTATTCGGATATTGAAATTGTAGATGAGGTTCAACAACTGAGACGCAATTGGATGATTCTCAAGGATTGTGCAGTAATTGGAGAGGATACTTGGGTAATCGTGTCAATAACCATCTACTTTGATCCACCCGGTTGATTAGTTTTTATCATGTTGTGCTCATAGTAGTCAACGCCTCCTTTCTCCGGTGTGGAGATAGTCTCTCGTGGTAGCTGGTGCCCTCAATGACGATCTGGTAGCTGGCATTGGCCAGGCGGTCCAGGGCGCTGTTGCCCAGGATGGGATTGTCAAACAGTCCCAGATAGTCGAGAGAGGCTCACTATCCAGCTCCGATTCATTTGTGAGCCGGGCCGCATACCCGGCTAGAAGGATCTCCCTGGTAAGACACCGCCTAACTCGGCTTTCGATTTCTTGAAACCTAGCATATGTCTGTTCCTTATCAGGTCGTTCCCACTCAACTAGTATGGCCTCCTTGATCTTTGCAGCCGCATCACTTAAGGATTCCTCACGGTTTTCATTGCGTTATGATGAATTAATGGAAAATACAGCAGCAAGGAAACGAAAGCAAGTACCTGAAGGATACTTGATTATAGGGGTTGACCCTCACA
>CAZZHQ010000244.1:0-3371 GCA_964654015.1 uncultured Dehalococcoidales bacterium
TTAACAAATAAGTGTTATACTATGATACTTTTACTTTAAAAACCGCTCCAAGATGGCACTTATTCAGCATAAAGCCAATTAGAAGAAGCAGATTCAGACCAATAATGTCACCTTATTTGACATTATTGGCAGCCAAAGCTATCGGTTACGAACCTCAGTATAGCCTGGATAATGAATTAAGGCAGACCATACAGGGGCTCACAAGTACCAGCGAAAATACAGAAATGAACAGGAAAAGGAGGAATAGTAATTGTCAGAGGAAGGAAAGCTAGATAGAGAAACAGGTGTACTTCAGTCCCATCGCCACTTTTGGAATAACTCACCCAGGACAGTACTGCGCACTGAGCAAATTGCTAACCGGGACCCTCTCAGAGTACGTATACATGACGAGAATATAAAAGGAGAGTTTACTCCTGAAATGCTGGATCTGGAGAAACTCATCAATGACATTAAACACACTTATCAAGATCGTCCCTTGTTGAATGGAGACATATTTCAATCCATATCATTCGCTCCTGTTGTTCCCTGGATGGAGGCTATCATCGGTTGTCACTTATATTCTCTGGGTAGGGGGGCTAGCATGGTGGCCAACCCAGCCGATATAGAACCAAGCGACCTAGCCCAGCACCTTCGCCGCCTCTTAGATAACCTCGACGAAAATGCGTGGTTCAAAAAACTGGGTGATGGATACCAAGCATTAGCCGAGGTTTTAGGGGCTAAATTCCCCCTAACCCACACTCTGATGCGAGGCCCAGGTGATATGGTAGGTGCCCTGCTCGGCCACGAAAACCTTGTTGGGCGAATGCTGAAACCAGCCGATAATGAAGCCTTCCTAAATGAATTGCTTGATCTCTGTGCGAAGATATATATAAAGGTGGCTAAAATGCAGCTTGAGCATTTGGGAGGATTCAAGGAGGGATACTGCAATTGGTGGGGACTTTGGGCTCCGGGGTTAAATGTTAGAACTCAAGAAGATGAAGCGGCTTTTGTTTCGCCTAAATTATACAACGAGTTCTTACTTCCCTATCACATACAAGAGGCAGACGCGTTTGATTACTCAGCCTTCCACATGCATTCTGGCTATGTGAGGCTCATCTATAATTGGAGAGATTTCTCTAAGAAAAGCACCATTAGCGCCCTCGAAGTAGCACTGGACCCAAGCGGTCCCGCGGTCGAGGATTTAATGGAAACCCTACTAGAAATAAACTCTGAGAAGCCCCTGATTATCGACGCGATTACCGATGAGCAAGATAAAGCAATTGAAAAGCATCTTGGAGATTTCCCGGGAAGCGTGTTATATACCAAACCAAGTTCAGCACACGGACTTCTTTCTTTCAAACATCAAAAACCCTAGCGGATATGTGGAGAGAACGCCGAATTGGTAAAAATGAATTAAGGCAGACCATACGGGGGCTCACAAGTACCAGCGAAAATACAGAAATGAACAGGAAAAGAAGGAATAGTAATTGTCAAAAGAAGAGAGACTAGGTAGAGAAACGGGCGTGTTTCAGTCCCACTGCCACTTTTGGAATAACTCACCGAGGACAGTGCTACGCAATGAGAGGTTTCATATCCCAGACCGCCTTGCAATACGCATACGTGATGAGAACATAAAAGGAGAGTTCACTCCCGAAATGTTAGATATAGAGAAACTCATTGATGATATTACGCTCGCTTATCAGGATTGTCCCTTACTGGATGGGGATGTATTTCAGTCTATATCATTTGTTGGTATGGTTCCTTGGGTGGAGGCTATTATCGGCTGTCACATATACTCCCTGGGTAGAGGAGCCAGCATGGTGGCTAACCCAGCTGATATAGAACTTGGTGACTTGCCCCAGCACCTTCACTACCTTTTTGATAACCTCGAAGAAAATGTGTGGTTCAAGAAACTGAGTGATGGATGCCAGGCATTAGCCGGGGCTTTAGGTGCTAAATTCCCTCTAGCCCACACCGGGGGGATGCGGGGCCCAGGTGACATGGTGGGTGCCCTGCTCGGCCACGAAAACTTTGTTGGGCGAATGCTGAAACCGGCCGATAATAAAGACTTCCTGAATGAGTTACTTGATATCTGTGCGAAGATATATATAAAAACGGTCAAAATGCAGCTTGAGCATTTGGGGAAATTCAAGGGAGGATACTGCAATGGCTGGGGGCTTTGGGCCCCGGGGTCAAATGTTAAAATTCAGGAAGATGAAGCAGCTTTTGTTTCGCCTAAATTATACGATGAGTTCTTACTTCCCTATCACATACGAGAGGTAAACGCCTTTGATTACTCAACCTTCCATATGCATTCGGGCTATGTGATGTCCATTTACAATTGGAGGGATTTTTCTAAGAGGAGCAACATTAGTGCCTTCGAAGTAGCCCTAGATCTCAGTGGTCCCACAGTCGAGGATTTAATGGACACCCTACTAGAAATAAACTCTGAGAAGCCCTTGATTATCGATACACTCACCGATGAGCAAGACAAGACAGTTGAAAAGCACATTTGCGATTTTCCGGGAAGTATATTATACAAGAAGGGAAACATTGCAAGCGTTTTTGGGGAAACGCAAAAGGCATAGCGGGTATGTGGAGAGAACGCCGAATTGGTAAAATCAGAGAAGGAAGATGGGCTATCATGAAGACCACTATAATAGAAAAATGATTAGGGAGGAACTATGTTCAATTTTGATGAACTAACCAAGACTATCGTAGCGGGAGATAGTGATGCATCCCTTGAACTGACCAGGAAAGCCATGAATACGGGAATATCAGCAACGGAAATACTTGGCAGGGGACTCTTACCCGGGATGGAGATAGTAGGCGAGCAATTTGAAAAGCATGAAATCTTCTTCCCTGAGTTGCTGATGGCAGCAAATGCTATGAAAGCAGCGGTAGCATTATTAAAACCCGAACTCTCAAAAAGCAGGACTCCTCACGTTGGTAAATATGTAATAGGAACGGTCGAGGGTGATGCGCACGATATTGGTAAGAATATTGTGAAAATGATGCTAGAGCAAAACGGCTGGGAGGTGACTGATTTGGGCACTGATGTACCCATAGAAAAGTTCTGTAGCGTAATCAAGGAGGATAGCTTTGATATTCTTGGGTTATCAGCATTATTGACAATTACCATGCCCATAATGGCTGATGTTATAAAGGCCCTTAGGGCTGCCGGACTGAGGGATAAGGTTAAGATAATGGTTGGCGGAGCTCCACTAACACAGTCTTTTGCTGACAAGATTGGTGCTGATGCCTATGCCAAGGATGCTGTAGAGGCAACCAGAAAAGCTAAGAGCCTCATTACTGGAAAATGACACGAGAAAGTAGTATGAGTGCTTACATAATTAGAAGGTTACTACTAGTCAAGAGGAAATCAAATAATG
>CAZZHQ010000245.1:0-3370 GCA_964654015.1 uncultured Dehalococcoidales bacterium
TGAAATCAGCAGCTACTTTGCGTCCAGTTTGGTATATTTTATCAATAATATTTACAGTTACTCTTAACCCCTTGCTTGTCTGGGTCTTCTCCATAAGTTCCTTTACCAAATCAACGCTTTTGAAGACAACTCCTTGACAAGCTCTTGTTACATGGGGAAATAAACGATGCTCTATGGGATTATATTTTGATGTATATGGAGGATAATGAGCAATGCGAATCTCAATGCCTATCTGGTCAGACAGCTTTTGCAGGTCTTCCTTGAAGATATTATGATTGACATTGTTACTGCCTCCGCCATCACATAAAGCTAATATTGACGTTGCCTGGGGATAGAGATACTGTCCTTCATTATACCACCAGTGGCGCAGGCTATCACAAGCAAACTCACTGGTGTCTTTGCTGATGCCCAAGTTGATATACCCACGATTCTGATAGACATCATAGATACCGTGGGGGATGACCACCCCATCAGCAAAACTGTTGAAATCATGGTCATATGTATGCAGCTCTTGGATAGTATAAAGATGGCCAGGTCTGTAATAGTTGCCCAGGGGTTCTTTTTTCTTGCTGTCAAAACTGACAACTGGATTGCCTGCTGCCTGGTATTCTCCTTTGAATTTGGCAATGTTCTCAAACTGGGCATCTCTGTTCTGGACTGTTTTCATGGTTTCTTTCTTTTGTGCCTTGCGACGGCCATAATTATGTTTATCTAGTAGCTGCCCTATGACTGTCAAGCTGACCTGGATACCATGCTTCTCAGCCAATCTGGATGCTATTTCTCTCATGGTTAGGTCAGTCCAGAGGACGTTTTCCTGCATTGGGTCACCAGCAGTATAGTCATGCAGGACATCCAGAAACTTCTGGTCAATGTCTGGATACACCTGGTCGTAAGGTCTTCTGCCTGCACCAGATTGCCGGATGTGGGGGGCATATTCGTTGTCTATTGGTAACTCTTTTAGCTCTTTGATCCCTTGTTTGACGGTTTTACGGCTGCAACCAAGAACCCTAACAATGTAGGCTATTCCGCCCCGGCCAAGTTTCAAAGTTTCAACCGCGGCGTAACGCCTTTTATCCTTTTCTGAAAGGGAGTTAAAGAATTTCCGCATTTCCTGCTCAACTGATGCTTCATAAGTTATCAAGGCTAAACTCCTGGTATGTTAAAGACGATGATTCAACTCACCAAAAGGTTAACTTAATTCCAAGAGTTTGGCAACATAAAATATATGAAATGGGGAAGTTATTTAATTACAAATCCTTAATTCCAAGAAGACGTGGAAGTAGATAGAGGTTCTTCAGCATTGTCTGTGCAAGTTTGTTCTTCGCGGCTTCCTTGTCACCTGCTCGATACAAAACCAAAGTCCAACATAAATATTGAGATGGTTCGCCAACATCGTCAGGGAATGCTTTCTCAAACCACCCAAAGGATTTCAATGCTTCGCCATTATCCCCTAGCAACATATAGAGAATGCCTAAGCGGTGTCTTTTACCGCCGCCATCATGGATGGAGCCATGCAACTCTTTTTCTTTTCTCAATTCTCTTTCATAGCGTCTAATCCTTGCTCTTATTTTGCTTTTGTTTTTAGGGAATTGGTACATCTTATAACTCCGCTTAAATTGATGACATGGGACAAGAAACAATGTGGTATTCAGGAAGTCGTCCTGGCTCCTGGTGAATTACTTCCCCCCTGTTTCTTCCTGTCTACTTGTATCCGCATCCATAATAGTCTCATCCACTGCCGGAGGCAGGGCTTTGCGGGAAAATAGCTTCCGCCAGAAAGGTTGCTGGTGATACTCAAGCAACCTGGTCATTTGCATAACCACTGTGTCATGTCGGTGACTGGCCTCTGCTAACTGCTCGTCTTTCCTACGAAGATCCTCGTCTTTCTCATCTAATTTACGTTCTTTACGCTCAAGTTCTGCTTTAAGCTGTGACACTTCGTCACGAAGTCTGTCAAGTTCTTCCTCTAATTCCTTTATTTGTGGGATTTCATCCCCAGACATAGGTGTCAAATTATGAGCCAGTATCATCCGCTTATCGCCGATCATTACTGTGGGTATCTCGCCTTTATCGATTCGGCGATAAACTGTGCGTTCAGAAACACCAAGCATCTTTGCTGTTTCGGCTATAGAAAGATAGTTGACAGGAGTGTCGGATTTTGTGACAATATCGTCAGCTTTCATGTCAGTCCTCTTTGTGAGTTTCACTTAAAGTAAAGGTTTAAGTTATTTTGTAACGATATTTTATCACGATTGATGGAGTTTGTCAAGTTGGCAGTTAACTGTCGGACACCGCGTCAATATTGGTGTCCGCCGCTTCCACAGTTGTTATCCATTCTTCTTCCGGTATCTGGATACTATCCTTTTATCTCTCGTATTATGCCCTGGTTGCCCTTCTGATCTCCTGCATGTGAATTCCTACTGCTGTGGATCCGATGTTCCCTGTACACCTATTATTTCCACCTCGTTCATGAGCCATCCGTTTTCCACCCTGTCGCCGGGTCTGATGTAAAAAGTTATCATATATCGTCCTGCGGCGTTGATAATGCTAGATACGTCAATTTCATCGACGGTTCTCTTTGCGGTGGAAGGTTGCTCAGCACCTATAGCAGTCTCCTGCAAAACAGTCCTCTGATCGATTATATCCGTTATCCCATGAATGATGGCATTCATCTTCCCCATGGCGAAAGTCGTGGGATTAACTTCCTGACCGTAAAGGAAGAGCTTCTTCGCTTCCTGCTCTCCGTATTTGTCTTTGACATGGTAATATGCGCCGATCAGCATACGGGCTGCACCAGAAGCAGGATCGTATACCTTATCCAGAGGCTTCGGATCCAGAATCTCAACCAGGAGCTTGATAACCTCTTCCGGTGTATATACTTCCCCTTCCTTCGCCTTCTGCGGAGCGAAATACTCCAGAATCCATTCGTAGGCATCTCCTAAAACGTCAGACGATGCCTTGCCCAACTCCAGTCCGCTGAGTGTTTCAAACAACTGTCGGAGAATCTCAAAGTTCTCCATATTCCGGGTGAACTCCATGAAATCAAGCCTGTCTACCACTCCCTGAAGTTCCGGGTTAAGTTCCGCCAGACTTCTCAAGGCATTGGATAGGTTTATGGGCAGGTCATTGATATTCGACCTTAGTTTATCCCATGTATATTCTTCAGGGTAGTTGAAATCCTGGAAGGAGCTATCCGTTGCCAGCTTCTGCGCATGCTCCTCAGCTAAGCCTTCTTCCTTCAGCTTCCTCACAGCATCCTCAAAGTTGTTTCTCCATTCATCGCTCAACCTCTTCAGGAATAAGAGGATGAGTATAAACTTATAATCCACCCGGGTTCTTATCAGATCAGCCGCTCGCTTCAAAGCTCTGT
>CAZZHQ010000246.1:0-3366 GCA_964654015.1 uncultured Dehalococcoidales bacterium
ACCTCTACATGTCCAGACTGAACAGGACGAGAGTCTGGTCCTGCCGCTTAAAGGGTGCCGATCTCGGAAGAGCAAAGCTAAGAAAAGCGTGGTTGGTCGGGTCAGACCTGACCAACGCAAAGCTCACGAGTGCGCACTTCGACCAGACCTGGCTCTCCGGTTCGAATCTTTCTGGAGTCGATTTTGATGACGTTGATTTGCTAAACAGTATCGTTTACGACGTAACACTGGCCGATGGCCAACAAAGAGACTTCATGAAGGCTCTGCGCATTCGGACAAGTAAGTGACTATACCGCTTTCTTGCGTAGCGTCGCCAGTGAATCATCGTCTCATCTACCACGGTCACCCACCACGCATTGACCTGCCTCAACTGTTTCTCCATTCTCGCCTTTCTGATATACTCAGCAAAATAGAGAGTAATAAAGGGACACACTGAATGATAGCTCTGCGGAGTCGAGGAGGATTCGAACCGCGCGGTCAGAACGCTAGGGGAAAGGTCTTCTCAAAAGTTTTACCTTTTGAACGGAATGGTGGACCGAATGGGATTCGAACTGGTTGTCAGGTCACATTCCGTCAGAAAGTGAAATCCGGACTCATAACCTAAGCTCGTTGGTTCTAATGCAGCGACCCCCTACCAAAGGAATGAAACAAGGCACAGTTCTAAAAGCTGTGCTTTTTGTTTTCCATTGAGTTCATGCGTAAAGTAGTGCTAAAATCGATTTAAACTATTACTTTCTAAATCAAGAATTGGAGACGTGAAAACGTGACTGCGATCATTGATGCTCTTACACAGATTCTTGGCAAGTTCGACCAAGAGATAAAAACTATCTCGGAAAGAGATGTCTCTAAAGCTATTCAATCTGTCAGAGATCAAAATCTTTCTGAACCACCAATGCAGTTGATAGCCGAAGCTATGGCCTTCGATTTTTGGGAGAACTACCGTAACCAAACAACGGGGTGGGGAACATACTATGGGCCAATGTTTGTGTTTAGTAGTGGAGACGGGACGGCCACCGAATGGCCTAGTATGAAGAAAGTCACCGAGGAAATAATTGATTATTGGACTGAACGCGCTAAAACTGCAAAGCATCCAATTCTTTGTGCCCGGTACGCTGATTTAGTCTGGGATTTTCAAAAGGTCGTCACTAATGAATCTCCACATTATTCAATAGCACAGATAGTCATAGATAGTACTATTGAGATAGCACAGAGAAATTGCTATGCGCCTGAGGTAAATGTAATAAGGAAATTGGAAAGGGCTCTATCTCTTGCTTGCGCACTTAATGATAATAGCCGAATTAAGAAGGTCGCCGATACTACAATAGCATACGAAGACGCCATAACAGATGACTCAAAATTAGGGCTTTGGGGATTCTCCTATGACCTCCTATTCGAAAATGATAAAGTCAAATTAACGGCCGGCCAAAAACAAAAACTGGTCGACGACTTAGAAGGGCATCTCCTGCGTGCATCTGAACCCACTAACAAAGAAGAAATTGATCCGTGGGCAGTGGAGGCTGCTGCTCTGAGACTGGCCAAGTATTATCGCAAGGTTGGACGCGGAGAGGATACGAAACGAGTTATTATCGCGATAGGAAATGCTTTCATACAAGCAAGCTCTAAGGCATCCGGCCTACAAACATCTGCTTGGCTTCAACGAGTACATGCTACTTTCAAAGAGTTTGGACTTCCGGATGAGGCAGAAAAAATCTCTATTAAACTGCGAGAAGTTGGCGAGAAGGCGAAGTCAGAACTAAAATCCTTTTCCCATACAGTGGAAGTCCCGACAGAAAAGATGGAGCGATATATTGCTACTCTCATAGAAGGGGAACTCGATGTTGTATTGACGAGAATCGCTGCACACTATATTCCGAAGAAATCTGAAGTTGAGAAGCAATTGAAGGAATTAGCAGGTGGGGCACCAATCGCTTTCCTAATTCCCATGGAATTGCAGGACAATATGGGTAGACCATTAGCCAAAGTTGGCTCTCTGGAAGAAGACCTAGCAGGGCATACTGTGAAGCAGATGTCTCAGAATATAACTTTTGAATCCATGTTTTTAAGACAGGTACTCAAGTCACTGGTAGAGAAATACCCTACGTTTGAAAATCTATTTGTAGATTATCTCTTCCGTTCGCCTATATTCGTAGACGAAAGAAAATTGATTATTGAGCAGGGAGTAAAAGAATACCTCAATGGTAATCATATGGCAGCAGTCCATCTACTTACTCCTCAAATTGAAAATGCTCTCCGGGTATTGATAGAAACAGCCGGCGGGTCTGTCTTAAAGCCAGCACGTGGAGGAGGCTTTAATCTCAAAGTACTCGATGACCTACTTCGCGACCCATTATTAGTTCAAGTCTTCGGAGAAGATATCGTATTTTACTTCCGTGCTCTTTTGGTTGACCCGCGAGGTTGGAATCTAAGGAATTGTGTGTGCCACGGTCTTTATGATGCCAGCGAATTTGGACCATCCATGTCTGACAGAATCATTCATGTGTTACTGTGCATATCTCTGGTTAGGAAAAAGGAACAGGCAAAGAAATAACCGAAAAGCAGTATTGCACTAAAAGCCACCGTGTTTAATCTTCAGCATCATATTTATTACCATTGACCAAACTGGAGGACTACAATAAAAATCAGTACCTCTTTCTAAGTTCATAGAATAAAATACAGAGAAAGCTATACAAACTTTCTTCATACATCATTCGTTACTGACCTGCCCTCATTAATTAGTCCACCTTCTAAGTTTGACTTGCTGCTATGATTGCTTCTGGAGCAGGTGGGTGACGTGAACCCCGTTAAACTGGACTCATTAGAGCCTATAATTAGCTACGTATCCTCTTAACCCTAACCAGACAGGTAACCATAAATCCAACGCCGACAATGACTAAAAACCACTTATCCGCATTGGTTGTCGCATAGCTTCCCCATAAAAGGGAAACGCCTACCAGAGCTACAGCAGCACCAAAGGCGGCAGCTGTAAGGTAATTTGACTTCTGCATTTCTTTGTCTTGCTTTTCCAGATGGCTCTTAATGTCTTTGATGGTCAACTCGCTGGTTGCTAGACCGCTTTCCTCTTCCGTAACCCCCGAATCAGCCAGAGGATGCGATACCCGTTTAGCTTCCCACCAATCCTTCTTCAGCTTATCCCTGTTACTCTTTGAGGGTATACGAGTGAATATTCTACTCCAGACTGCTAAGAGGACAAAGCAAAGTGCGACTAGGGCAGAAAAACCCATATGAATTGGATATATGTTCGAGATTGACCAAATAAAGACTCCGTTGCAAACTCCCGATAATGCCCAATACGTCCAGATAAGAGGGGTGTAAGACTCTGCAAATCGACCTTGCCCGTCTCTAATT
>CAZZHQ010000247.1:0-3359 GCA_964654015.1 uncultured Dehalococcoidales bacterium
CTGGAATTTCAGAACATCGCTCCTTACTTTTGTCAATCGTAATTCTAACGAGGGTACCTGTCAAATCTGGCGTTGCACTTAAAGATGAATTGTTATCCGCCACTCCGGTTCCCCCATAAACTATAAGAACTACGTGGGTTCGCCACTAACCAGGTGGCCTATTCTTGGTTTATAATTGAGGAAGGATTCTTAAGTAGGAGGGCAAAGATGAGCAGAGCCAGGTTGTGTCCAGTAATTGTGATGTTGAGCCTAATCGTTCCTTTTCTCACAGCGTGTACCAACGAACAAGGTGCGCCTCGTACACCGGCACCAGCCCCTGACTTATCCTTGACTCTACCTGAGCCAAGATTGAGAAGCGAAGTTTCCGTTGAGGAGGCGTTACTCAAAAGAAGATCAGTTAGGGAATATGGCAACGCACCTTTAACACTTGAGGAAGTCTCCCAGCTTCTTTGGGCGGCCCAAGGGATAACTAGTGAATGGGGAGGGCGCACCGCGCCATCTGCAGGCGCACTATACCCATTGGAGATCTACATAGCCGCGGGTAATGTCGAGAATCTTAGTCCCGGTGTTTATAAGTACAACCCTGAGAGACACGAATTAATCAAAGTGAGGGACGATGATGCAAGGGAAGAGCTAGCCGAGGCTGCCTTGAGCCAAGTCTGGGTCAAGGAAGGTGCGATAGACATTGTTATCGCCGCCGTTTATGGGAGGACAAGCAAGAAGTATGGCGATAGAGGTGTGAGATACGTACACATGGAGGCAGGCCATGCTGCCCAAAATATTTACCTCCAGGCAGCTACTCTCGACCTGGGTATGGTGACAGTTGGCGCTTTTCATGATGACCGGGTCAAAGAAATTATGAGTATGCCTGAGGATGAAATCCCTCTCTATCTGATTCCGGTGGGCAGGAAGGGTTAGTTCTTTTAGCGCAACTGATGATCGAGGGTCTTTGATTGCACGAAATGGCTAATTGTTGACAGCTAGCAAGCAGATGGCTTAACATAGCTACAGTAGTTAATATGGGAAATAGCGGTGATGTCCTAGAACTAGAAGGAATAACTCTCAAGTGTGCCTGATGTATCTCTTGGCCTCCTTATTTTCGTCGTTGCTCTGGCCATTGGTTTTGGCGTGGTTAATGGTTTTAATGATGCTGCTAATGCCATCGCTGCTTCGGTCGCCTGTCGTGCTCTTTCCCCCCGAAACGCCATAATACTAGCTGCCCTGTGTAATCTGGCTGGTGCTGTCACGGGTTTGGCTGTTGCCACGACCATTGGTAAAGGCATTTTAGTCCCGGAAGCAATCTCATATCTAACGGTGATTGCCGGTTTAGCCTCAGTTATTATCTGGGGTAGTATAGCTACACGCTTGGGTCTACCAGTAAGTATAACTCATGGCTTTGTCAGCGCGCTGGCTGCAGCCGGGGTAGCGGTAGTGGGTGGCGAGGCAGTACAATGGCCTGTCTTGCAGCGGGTCGGGGCGTCAGTGGTTGCGGCTCCTGTCCTTGGCTTCATCGGTGGCTTCGTGGTGATGGTTGCTCTATTGTGGGTCTGCCGACGAACCGCTCCAAGCAGAGTACGAGTCATCTTTAGCCGCCTACAATGGCTTACTACTGCCTTTTTAGCTTATAGCCACGGCAAGAATGACGGTCAGATACCGATAGGTGTCATTACTATGGCGCTGGTGATTTATACCGGTCAAACTAGCTTGTGGGACAATATCCCGTGGTGGGTAATTCTTGTATCAGCCTTAAGCATTAGCTCGGGCACGGCTGTCGGTGGCTGGAGGGTTATTAGAACACTGGGGATGAGGATTACTAACCTTCAACCGATTCACGGTTTTGCTGCCGACTTCACAGCAGCTACGGTTATCGAGGTAGCTTCACTGCTGGGCATCCCGGTAAGCACTACACATTGCGCGAGTTCAGCTATTATGGGAATTGGGGCTACCAGACGGCTTTCGGCAGTACGCTGGGGAGTAGCCGGCAATGTTGCCGCTGCCTGGATATTGACCTTCCCTATCTGCGGCGGACTAGGTTATTTGTTTGCCCAGTTATTCAAGCTAATATCTTAATTAACTTACAGAGCAATTTCTCGGGTGTTACCCGGCATTTTGGAGTAGTAATGATAACCCATAATTTCCGATGCTGCCGGGCCAATTCGGCCCCACCTCATCTCAGCAAGATGTATCTCTAGCATAGCCATTACGGTTGGTCAAGGCCAGCACTGTTTTCGTCTATTACACATTTTGACGTACTGTTCAGTTCAGTCTTGACAAGGGGCTAGTTTAAGCTTTCTCCCATTTAGCATTGGTTGATGATTGATGTTTTGTGCTATAATAATGACGGCGGAGGTAACTATTATGACACAAAACATAAGAACTCTTGGCGATACAGGGAGCAATCTCTTGACAGAGTTAGCCCGTCAAGGTAAGCTCCTTTTTGCTTTCGATGATGCCGTCAAAATCTACGGTAGCAGCAACAGCGGACTGCACAGACTGTTATCCAGACTGGTTAAGCGACGCTGGCTTCAGCGCATGGAGCGGGGTAAATATCTCATATTACCCTTTGAAGCCGGACGTGAAGGTGAGTGGACTGAACATGAATTCATAATCGCCTCCTATCTTATCAACCCCTACTATATTGGATTCCGTAGTGCCCTTAATTACTATGGCTATACGGAACAAGTTAGTCGGGCTGTTTTTATAGCCTCAACTCGTCGCAAGTCAAAACCAGCTCTGGAGATTTCTGGAGTAACCTACCGCTTCATCTATATACCCGAGCGTAAGTTCTTCGGAACAGTTGAAGTGTCTCTTGACGGGTATCGGGTGAATATTTCAGACCGTGAGAAGACAATAGTGGATTGCCTTGACCGGCTGGAGTATTGTGGTGGTGTGGTAGAGGTGGCTAAAGCACTCTGGTACGGCCGCGACGAACTTGATCTTATTAGAATGGGCGAGTATGCCCGTCAGAACGGAAATAGAGCTGCAAACCAGCGTTTAGGTTATCTTCTGGAAACCCTTGGCTTTGGAACGGACGAGGTCATTGCTTCTATACGTGAAAACACGAGCGATAGCTTTGCCCCGCTTGATACTCTGGCAACCCCTAAGGGACGGTATATAGCACGGTGGAAGGTCCTGGCAAATGTTTCGGAGAATGAACTCTTACAATGGAAGGAACAGTAATGTTATCCAAGGCTGAGCTGCAGAGGATGGCCCAACGCGAAAAAGTAGCTTTAGGTATATTGGAAAAAGACTACGTGCTTACCGAGGTGCTCAAAACTCTATCGCAGGTGCCGGTGCTGAATCAGGTGATGGTATTCAAGGGAGGTACTGCCCTGCGTAAAGTCTATTTCTCACACTGG
>CAZZHQ010000248.1:0-3342 GCA_964654015.1 uncultured Dehalococcoidales bacterium
CTATTCTAGGTGCGGTTATGACTTAAAGGGTGGTATCACTATTGGGGGCAGGTCATCCCATATAGAGTTTACAGCCCATTCCGCCCATTCATTTTTACTTAATTTGGATTGTTCTTTTACCTCTCGTGGGACTTTTTCTCGTTTTCCCTCCTTACTAAAGACAATAATCCATTCGAAGGGAAAGGTCGAAAAGATGTTCCCGGGATAGGGATAGGAGCCAAACGAACTGAACCTGACTATTTTCCTTTTGTCCCAAATGTACGTAGAATGTAGATACATGCAGTTAGATTCAAACATAAATCTCTCGAGATCGGTTATTACTAACTTGGTTTCTCTACGTTTGAACCTACTCTCATTCCCAGATAAAAATAACGGCATTATATTGATGCATAGCTTCCCATCCGGACCTAACACACGAATACATTCTTTCCATACTTGATTTAGAAAACTCATATATTCGTAATAGTTTTTAAAGTCACCCGCCTGGCTTGTATGGTTGTTTGTAGAATTATAGTCTTTTAGGTCAAAATACGGTGGACTTGTTACGATAAGATGAACCGAGTTATCCGCAATTTCATCCATAGAACGTGCATCTTTGCAGTATATTTTAACGGAAGGCATTTTCTCTACCATTTTGATTTGTCCCAAACTACAATCTGCTCTCTTCTCTTCGTTTTGTTGATGCTGTCCCAAATTTTACTAGCAGTTTTGGTATATTCTCTTTCCAGAATATGAATAGGTTTATGCTTCGAGATACGCGTGAAGAAATCCCCTCCGTTTATTACTCCGCCACCGATCTTTTTATCACCTACAACGAAAATAATGATGGCATCATCAGTCGTCACTTTTTCTATTTCATCCAGGCAGTAAACCATATCTTGTTCGTAAGTAACCTTATTCTGTATTAATCCCGATTTAATACGCTCAAAATCATTGTCAAATACATGGTGGACTATTCGTGTGTAGTATGAAGTATAATCCAAGCAGTCAAAGTAAGGAGGACTCGTGTAAACAATATTGACTGATTTAGGAGGTATCAGTTCACTTAATTTCCTTGTATCTCCTAAAATAACCTCCGCATTGTTGCTAGGTAGAGGATAGCCATGCTTGGTTATTTTAGATAGAAGTCGATCTGCAAAATTAATATAGCGCTTGTTTTCGCTCAATTTCCCTATCTGGGTCGAACTCCATTTATAATGATTACAAGCTCTTGCTACCAAGCATATGGTACCCAGGAACACAGCCTTCTCATAGTCATTAAAATCGTGATAGTGTTGCTTAAGGAGCATTATTTCGTTCGCAGTGTCTGGGTGAAAATAACGTTCAGCTTTTGGAGGAATCGGGAGTATCAAACTGAAGTCTATTTTTTCTAGAATTTGACTTATACGAAACAAGCTAGTTTCCGGCGAGAACTGGTTTATCTTGCCATTGGCAATTTGAATTGCTATTGGATTATTGTCTACACCGATGGCATACCTCAATCTCTTAGCAGCTTCGTAGACAATAGTTCCAGAACCGCAAAAGGGGTCTAATAGCACTGTGTCATAGGGAAACTGGCTAATAACATTGGCAGCATCTAAGGCAGATATCTTACCACGATAAGGATATATACCATGAATAGAATTCTGGTTGCTTACTGATTCTAATTTTGTAAACGATAGTTGCTCCGTAATCGTCACGTTCGTCTCCGATCTTTCACTGAACTAGTCAAAACACGAAATAAATAAGTAGACTCGATTAATGAACATAATTCTTTAAATTTTCAAGAGCCTTGAGGAGTTCTGCTCCTAAAAATCGGTATTGTTTCCCTAGTTTAGATGCAGGCACATCGCCACTACGCACTAGTTTCCGTAGAGTAACTGGCGATAACTTAAGAACTTCTAGCACCTCATCAAATGTATATACCCTGTTAGGTTCAATATCCAAATCATGCTCCTCAGGCACTCGAGTATTATTAGATATTTAGCGATAATATACCATAATTGAGGATATTTGTCAATATCTAGGTATTAATAACATATGCCAGTAATATATATCAGGATCTCTATTTATTTCTGACTTGGAGCAATAAGGCGGATCCGCACTAAACCTTTCACAATACGTCATTAAGTAAAATCCATTACTTAGATTGTTAGCATCACCTTGTTGACATATAATGCCAGTGAGGATTTCTGGCGTTGGTAATGAAGGAAGCGCGAGTTCTCTTTAAGCCGACAAGACAAGAAATATACCAGGAGAAACCAAATGAAGGAACGATATAATTACCGGAATTGCCAATCTTTATTCGGCTATGCTCAGAACGTCCACAAAAGGTCTGGGGGAATTTGTCAACTGTGTCGTGCTGGTGATGGTGAGCCAGTTAACTTTGACTTGTGGCGGCAGTTAACCGTAGAGCATCTTGTGGGTGCATCCCAGGGCGGTTATATCAACGAGATAAGGAAAGCTATCGACGAGCGCTTCCCGAACCTATCGAAAGAGCAAAGAACAGAAATGGTTCTTCGCATTGATGAAGCTAATACTGTAACAGCTTGCAGCTTCTGTAACGCCACTACCAGCAGATACCGTAATCTCCAAGATATGGCAGAGTTAATTTCAGAAGCCAAGGGGGATCCCGATGCAGTTGTCAAAGAAGTTGTATTAAGGCTAAAAGAGATACTTCAACGCAAACGGACTGATGTCTTGTGGAAACTGGCATCTGTAAGGGGCGCCTTCGATACGATGATCAAGCCTGAGTTGAACAAACCTGTTTATAAGAATCCTGATTAACCAACAAAGGGGTTTTAAAGTAACATTTAGCCAGAATGCTACTTCACCGTCAAGACTTTGGAAAATGATATGATTCTTGCGAAGAAATATAAAGGATTCATACATTTTAGATGAAGGGGGTTAGCCTTGGACATAACTAGAAAGTACGCATTACCGCCATTTCTTAAAGGAGTAATTAACCCACTGGATTACGAAAGATGGTTGAGCAGAAAGGCTATAGCACATTTAAGACGCGATAGAGATAAAGGTAACTCATCGGCTACAAATGAGGCCTACAAAATTGCCATTCATAAAGCAGTCATAGAGTCAAAGGGTAAAGATGCTTACACTGGGGAAAAACTTGATTGGCAGCTTCTGAGTAAATACAACAATGAAGAATCAAAAAAATTAGGGCGGGTTTATAAACAGCGATTCGCTCTCTTACCATCAGTAGACCACGTGGGAGATGGTCTGGGTCCTGCTGACTTTAAGATATGTTCTTGGAGAACTAACGATGCTAAAAACGACCTCTCGTTGATTGATTTTGTGAAGCTTTGCCGAAAAGTGGTAGCTTCCTACGAAAGTAGGTAGCCTTTT
>CAZZHQ010000249.1:0-3336 GCA_964654015.1 uncultured Dehalococcoidales bacterium
AAGGTGGTTAGCACATTATGTACATTACTTTTATAAATATTTAAAGCTTTGCTTATTTCAGTTACTCCCCACTCAGGTTTTTCTAAGCTAAATAACTCGAGAACTTGTAAAGCTCGATCTATCGATTTTATAATTTTTTTGTCCATTTCTAATTCTTTCAATCAAATATATCCCTTTTATTTTTTAATAAAATATAATTAATTAATAAGCATTATACTTAAAATGATAAGTAATCCTGCTAATAATCTGGGGGATGCCCCTACTCCAATTTCTCTTTTTGAATCAGGGAAACCTCTACTATTCCAAAAAAAATCAAGCTAAAAATATTAAGAAAATAGCCGCAATTATGTCTGATTTTGATTTTGGATTCAAATTTTATTCACCCCTTTTCTGTATAATAGATGTTAGCATTTATTATTAGTTTAGTCTTCCAAACATTTTTAAAAACCCTAAGAATAGATTATATTTTTTATATTTAATTAACCTTTAATTATTATAATCAAAAACGGGATTCTTCACAATATACTTTATAATTTATTTGATCAAACTCAACCTTTGAGCAGATGCTTTCACTCTCTGCAAGGCAATAGCTCCCATGCCACCTTCTACATTTTCGACAACTACTGGCACATTGAAATACTTTTCACTATATTTTGCTTGCAATCTACCTAAGGTATCAGTTCCTCTTCTAGGAGCCCAAGGAATTATTGCCTAAAATCTGCGTCTAAAATATTTACGAATACTGGATCCAATAGTGGCCACAATGATGACGATGAAGAATATTGATATTGGGCGCCTGAAGAAAATCGTGAGATCTCCGTACGACACCAGCAGTGTCCTTCCCAGATTGGATTCTACCAGAGGTCCGAGGATGATGCCGAGAAGCACCGGCGGCAGGGGATAGTCGAGGACCGAGAAGACATACCCAAAAATTCCGGCAACTCCCATCACCAGCACATCGAACATGTTGTTGCTCATCGAATACGACCCAAGCACTGCCAAAACAAAGATGAATGTGGTAATAACATTCTTTGGAAGTGATAGTACTTTGGCAAAGATTCTCGCGCCCGCCAGACCCAAGATTATTATGAACAAGTTGGAGGTGATCGTACTGGCAAATACCGTATAGATTATCTCTGGTTTTTCAGTGAATAACAGAGGACCTGGTTGTAATCCAAGTACCATGAGACCGCCAAGAATAACAGCCGTCGCAGCTTCACCGGGAATACCCAAGGTAAACATCGGAATCAACGCTCCATTCACACAGGCGTTGTTCCCGGATTCCGGAGCAGCGATCCCCTCGATCGCACCGTTGCCAAACTCCTCGGGATGCTTTGAAGAGCGCTTGGCCTCGCCATAGGAAAGGAACGCGGCGATATCGGTTCCTGTCCCTGGTACGGCACCGACAAATGTACCGATAAAAGCCGATTTAATGATATGGGGCAGTATCCATAGGAACTCTTTCAAGGAGATGCCGATCTTGGTTAAAGGCATTTGCTCTGGAGCCTTCTCGCGGGAATCCCTTACCCCCGCTATAGCCTGGGACATCGCGAACATACCGATGAGGATGGGAAGCAACCCGAAACCGGTTAACAGATTCAACGTCCCGAACGAGAACCTGGGCACACTGGTGATGGGATCGATACCGAACGTTGAGATGAGCAAGCCGATGCATCCGGCAAACAGTCCCTTGGTCAAAGACTTTCCAGAGACAAACGAGATCATACTGAGTCCGTAGATTCCGAGGAGCACATATTCAGGAGGTCCGAAACGGACCGCTATTCTCGCAATCTGTGGTGCAAGGACCGAAAGGATCAGCGCCCCGATCAAACCGCCAATCGCTGAAGCGATGGTTGCGATCGCAATTGCCTTTCCAGCAAGCCCACGCTGAGCAAGAGGGTATCCATCAAAAATAGTCGCTGCCGCAGCGGGGGTTCCAGGAGTTTTCAACAGTATCGCCGACACAGACCCACCGTAGATTCCTCCCGCGAAAATACCGATGAGTAAAGACAATCCAATGCTGGGTGAGAGATCATAGGTCAGCGGAATCAACAACGCGATTCCCATAGTCGCTGTAAGGCCTGGAAGTACACCAATGACGATTCCAAGCGCAATACCTCCCAGCAGGGTGGGAGCAGCCATAGTAGTGAACAGATACATGAAACCATCCAATAGATAACCAAACATAGCAACCTCCTTAGCCGAACAGCCAGCCTGTCGGCAACGGCACGCCCAACAAGACCTTAAATGTGACGAACAACAACATGGTTCCCACCACGGTGATCAGCAACACGCTAATCGGCTTACGATACTCAAGCAGATAAAGCATGAATGGAATCAGAACGACTGTTCCGATGATAAAGCCTAAGAAGACAAGCAGAAGATAGTATACCACCATGAGCAGGATTGCGCATACCACCCGTTTGTCGCGGATAAACGCATTGAACCTATTGCACTGCGTGGCATCAGCTTTTTCCTGAAGCATTTCGGAACCAAACAGGGATTCCTGAGGATCCTTTGCCGCCGGTACCGGAGCATGCACCGCCTTCAGGCGTCCTATCGCGCCTATGATATTCACACATGCGAACACGATAAGAAGCGAGCCCACCAACAAGGGAAACGTCCTGGCACCAAGGATGGTCCCTTTCACAAAATCATAATCCCTGGAAACGATGAACATTCCCACAACTATACAACAGAAAAGGATATTGACCCTTATTTCCGCCATAGCTTTGTTCTTTTCTTGCATACGTATTCAGCCTTTCATACCATCTGCTCCAGGGAGGAGATTCCTCCTGGAGCAGATGGTTCACAGTGTTATTTGATATTTAGATTGAGCAGGCTTTTGAGAACAGGTGCCAAAGCTGCAGCTGTCTCATCAGTAAGTTTTATGTAGTCTTCGGTATTGCGATAATCGATCCCAAGACCCATATTGGAGATAACCTTTACGAAATCAGGCTCCTCCATCATGGCTTTGAATCCTTCAAGCAGGATTTTCACACGATCTTCTGGAATTCCCACAGGTCCGCCAAGACCTCTGAAAGTACTGGCCACGACGTCAAAGCCTTGTTCTCTTGCGGTAGGCACGTTGGGGAAGATATCCATCCGCTTCTCACCGAAAACAGCGAGAATCTTCATTTCACCGGCACGGACCTGGGATGAGACCTCAGCACCACTAACAGTCACCGCGTCGATGTTCTTTCCGAGCACGCTGGCGATCGCAGGAGCAGCCCCATCGAAGGGCACATAGACGTAGGTGGTGTTGGTCCCCATCGCCAGTAACCCTGCAGCCAGATGCCACAGCAGACCAGTGCCAGAGTGACCGATCTTGATCTT